>NZ_CALPCW010000007.1:0-96527 GCF_943193105.1 Limosilactobacillus agrestimuris | reverse complement strand
TGTTTGGCCTTCTTGGCAAGCCAGGATACGAAGAAGTCGGCAAGAAGTTACGGACTGAAATGGACGAGAATAAGTAAGGAGGAGTTGCTATGTTATTAGGAAGTATTGAAGCCGGTGGGACAAAATTTGTTTGTGCCGTTGGTAATATCAACTACCAAGTTCAAGATTCGATTCATATTCCAACAACGACTCCTGAAGAAACGCTCCAAAAGTGTATCGAATGGTTTGATCAATACAAAGATGATTTAAGTGCCATTGCTATCGCCTCATTCGGACCAATCGAGATTCGGAAGAGTTCACCAAAGTATGGTTACATTACTAATACCCCGAAGAAGGGGTGGCAAGATACCGATTTTGTTGGCCCATTTAAGAAGCATTTCAATGTTCCGATTGCTTGGACAACGGATGTTAATGGGTCAGCATACGGTGAATATGTTCTCTCAACTCTGTTTAATAAGCAGATTAATTCACTTGTTTACTACACTATCGGAACTGGTGTTGGTGCCGGTGCTGTAATTGACGGTAAATTTGTTGGCGAATTGGGTCACCCCGAAATGGGACATATCCGGTTAAAGCGTCACCCTGACGACCTTGACTTTAAGGGGATTTGCCCATTCCATGGCGACTGTCTTGAAGGACTAGTTAGTGGTCCAACATTTGAAGCTCGTCTAGGCAAGAAGGGTAAAGATGTTCCGTTGACTGATCACGTTTGGGACATCATGGCTTACTATGTTGCCCAAGCTGCTGTTAACGCAACCCTGATGTTCCGCCCAGGACAAATTGTCTTTGGTGGTGGTGTTGTTAGTGAAGAATTCTTGAAGAAGGTTCGCCGTGAATTCAAGAAGCTTCTTAATGATTACGTTGAAGTTGGCGACCTTGATAAGTACATTACTATGCCATTAGCTCAACACAATGGCTCCGCTACCATCGGTGACTTTGCCCTTGCATTAAAGGCAGCAACAAATTAGAGAGTGTCTTTGCTCAAAAGAGTTTCCGGAAGACTAGCAATTTCTCCTGAGGAAGGCGTTTTATGCCTAGGAAGGAGGGTTACTAGCTCTAGGGAACTCGGGCGAAGCACAGTAGCAAATAACTTACTAAATTAAAATAATCATTTAAAGGAGGTGAGACTTATGGCATTTAACAAGAGTTTAGCAGGTTACTATGACGATTTGGCCCACGTTGGGATCCCAACTGATGACTTGAAGAAGACAATTGCTTTCTGGGAAAAGTTAGGTTTCAAGAAGCAAGGCCAATTCGATACTGATGACCAAGGACACCAAGTGGTATTCATGAATGTTGGTCACTTGATGTTAGAAATTTGGGACAGTGATGGTGCTGTTCACAAGACTGGCGCAATTAACCATATCTCATTAAACGTTGAAGACGCAGATGGTGCATTTAAGGCTGCTAAAGAAGAAGGATTCAATGTTAAGGAAGATGAAGTTCAACACCTTGACTTCTGGAAGCATGGAATTAAGTTCTTTAACATTGTTGGCCCAAATGATGAAACCATTGAATTTTGTGAAGTTGTTAAGGATTAATCCCCAGTAAAGGCCTTATCCCTTAGTTCAGATCGACCCTAATCACTTTGTTAGTGTAGGAGGAATATCTGATGAAAGCTTTAGTAATGACTGGTAAGAAAAAGTTAGAAATTGATGACAACTACAAGAAGCCAGAAGTTAAGCCTAATGAAGGTTTAGTTCACACTGCCTGGGCTGGTATTTGCGGAACCGATAAGGCTTTGTATAATGGCCTTCCTGGTTCAGCTGATGCTGTTCCACCAATTGTATTAGGACACGAAAACTCTGGTGTAGTTGCTGCTGTTGGTAGTGAAGTTGAAGACTTCAAAGCTGGCGATCGGGTTAGCGTCGATCCAAACATCTATTGTCACAAGTGTTTCTATTGCCGAACATCCCGTCCAGAGCTTTGTGAACACCTTGATGCCGTTGGTGTTACCCGTGACGGTGGCTTTGAAGAATACTTCACTGCTCCAGAAGAAGTTGTTTATCATGTTCCTGACAATGTTTCACTTGAAGCTGCAGCTGTAATTGAACCAATTTCATGTGCAATGCACGCTGTTGACTTATTGACTACTCACCCATACCAAAATGCATTGATTATTGGTGACGGTTTTGAAGGTCAACTAATTGCTCAAATCTTGAAGGCTCGTGGTGTTCGTGAAGTTACTCTTGCCGGAACCGTTGACGAAAAGCTTGAAAATAACCGGAAGCACTTCGGTTTTAAGACCATTAATAATATGACCCACCCAGAAGAAGTAAAGCAGGATTCATATGACGTTGTTGTTGAAGCTGTTGGTCTACCAAAGACTCAGGAACAAGCTGTTGAAGCTGCTCGTCGTGGTGGTCAAGTATTGATGTTTGGTGTTGGTAACCCTGATTCAGAATTCAAGGTAAATACTTACAAGGTTTACCAAAAGCAATTAACAATTCAAGGAACCTTCATCAATCCTTACACTTTCGAAGACTCAATTGCCTTGCTTCAATCCGGTGACGTTGATCCACTACCATTAATTTCTAATGTTTTGGACTTCGCCCACGTTGAAGACTTTGTTAGTGGTAAGTTAGGTAATATTGCAAAGGCAATTGTTAAGGTTGCCGGTGAAGATGCCTAAGTTATGTTGTTAGGGTAAGCATATTTTCTACATCTTATTTCAAATCTTTTTCTGAGGCTTTTTCACCATTTGGCGTGGACGAGCATGTCTTTCCAAATTTGAGCTTTCATTGATTAGATATAGAAAATTTATTTTATGAAAAGGGGAACGAGAGAGAATGAAAGAATCGACGTTTATTAACTGGTTAGGACGAATTGCCAGTGTAATTGCTATTTTGATGTATGTATCTTACATTGCACAGATTTACAATAACTTGCACGGAAATTATGGTGCACCGCTTCAGCCGTTTGTTGCGGGTATCAACTGTACTCTTTGGAGTATCTATGCATTCTTTAAGGAGAATCGTGACTGGCCAGTGTTCTGGGCCAATTTCCCGGGAGTTTTCTTTAGCTTTGCAACATTCTTGACTTGTTTCCCTTGGTAAAATAGGTCAAATAACTCCACATATTAATCAAAAAAGCTGGTAAGAAATGATGCTTCTTACCAGCTTTTTTGATACTATATAGATAATAATCATTAATTTAGGAAGTGGTGCCATTCAACGGGTGCCGCTTTCTTTTATAGAAAGGAAAGTTGAAATGACGAAAGAAGTAAAGCGGATCATTGCGGTGGTCCTATTTTGCGAATTCCTGATTTGCCTCGGGATGAGCTTAGTGTTTCCGGTAGAGCCATTTATCAAGAATGAGTATCACTTTACTGCTTTCGATATGGGAGTAATGTCATCACTATTTGCGTTTATCCAATTTGTCGCGTCACCAATTGTAGGTCGTTTTTCCGATAAAATTGGTCGAAAACCAATGCTTGTGTGGGGCCTCCTGATTTTTGCGATCGCGGAATTTGTATTTGCCTTGGCTCAGCACTTGTGGGTTTTTGATCTTTCTCGTGCGGTTGACGGTCTTTCTGCGGCAATGTTTGTCCCGACTTCAATGGCGCTTGCGGCTGATATTACAACAGAACGTGATCGAGCAAAGGTGATTGGGTGGTTATCCGCGGCGTTTAGTGGTGGCTTAATTCTTGGCCCAGGTCTTGGTGGTATTTTAGCCCACGTTAACTATAAGTTTCCGTTTTGGATTGCGGGAATTTTAGGGTTGGTAAGTACAATAATTGCTTGGCGTTTTCTTCCTCATGATGAAGATGAACGATTTCAAAGTAAGACTAAGGATCCCGAAAAAGAACTCCTTGGTAGTAGTTGGCAACAGATAAAGCAGATTATGACTCCTACCTTGGCAGTTTTGTTTGGGATGATCTTTGTTGCTGCCTTTGGATTAGCCGGTTTTGAAAGCATTTATAGCCTTTATGTTAACGAGGTTCATAACTTCGATCTCGGGGCAATTGCACTTGTTTTAACGCTGAATGGGATTATTTCTCTGATCCTCCAGGTATTCTTCTTTGAACGGCTGGTTCAGTGGTTAGGTGAGGTTCGCTTGATGGAATATAGTTTTCTCCTGAGCATTATTGGGACAATCCTGGTAATTTATGATCATTCTCACTGGCAATTAATCGTTGCAACGTTATTTGTTTTCGAAGCCTTTGATCTTCTGCGTCCCGCAATTACAACCTTACTTACAAAGATGAGTAAGACTAACCAGGGGCTCCTTAACGGGATTAACATGTCACTAACTAGTATTGGAAACATTATTGGACCATTAATTACTGGTGCGCTGTTAGACGTTAATTACCAATACCCATATTGGTTTGTAATTGTCTTCTTAATCGTTGCGTTTATTATCGGTCTTCGCCTACGTAAGATTAGTGTTCAAGATTGAATCTGGTTAGTAATCATATCGATAGTGCTAGAATGAAGGTAATAATTGAATCTGGAGGCCCAAAGAATGGATTATAAGTATACAGGTGATGATTTTGATATTAAAAAGGCGCCAACTAAAGTTAAAGACAGCGCTGATGAATTAGAGAAAATTAAGAAACAGATTGATGAAAACCTTCATCATATTCGCCATGCGCAAAAAATGATGTACGCGCGGCATAAATATGGGATCTTAGTTGTCTTTCAAGCATTGGATGCGGCTGGTAAAGATAGTATGATCGCCCATATTTTCTCCGGTGTCGATCCAATTGGCTTTAAGGTTGCTAATTTCAAGCAACCAACATCGACAGAGCTCCGTCATGATTACCTTTGGCGGATTAATAAGGAATTACCGTCCAGAGGAGAAATCGGTGTCTTTAATCGGTCATACTATGAGGACGTCCTCGTTTCTCGTGTTCACCCAGAAATTATTTTAAATGCCAATTTGCCAGGAATTGATTCTTTGAGTGATGTTGACAGTCATTTCTTTAAGGAACGTTACCAAGATATCAGTGATTACGAAAGGTACCTTTCACGAAACGGCTTTGTGATCTTTAAGTTTTTCCTTCATATTTCAAAGGAAGAGCAAAAGAAGCGCTTTTTGCGGCGAATTAACCTTCCGAAAAAGCACTGGAAGTTCTCATCATCTGATATTCGTGAACGTCAATACTGGGATCAGTACCAAAAGGCATATGAAAAGGCAATTAATGCGACCGCAACCAAGAAGAACCCGTGGTACGTTGTTCCTGCAGATGATAAGTGGTATTCACGGTTAATTGTTTCGGATATTCTAACCAAGGAAATTGAAAAGTTACCGTTAGCTTATCCCAAGTTATCCCCAGAAGAAACGGCTAAATTGGATTCAGCAAAAGAAGAATTATTGAACGAGAAGTGATTTTGGTTACAAAAAATTCATTTTCTTTGCATTTGGGGTTATAATGTGATTAATGAAGTAACTTATGATGGGGGGGATATTGAATGAAAAAGTGCCCATGGTGTGGGAAAAATGTCCCACAGGAGGAGCGAATTTGTCCTTCTTGTGGATATGATTTTAGTCGTGGCGAAATGAGTTCTTTCTATGATCAACGGCAACAAAAGCAAGCTAAGAGTAAGATTCGTCATAAAAATGAAATGGTGATTGTTGCTGCTTTGGCAATTATTGCTGGTGGAAGCTATATTTTTAATAACCACCAGGAACAAACTGAGGCCCAACAAAATATTCAACAGACTACAAAAGCCATTGCTGAATCTTCGACAAGTAGTGATGCGGTTGCAAATAATTCGAGTGAGAGTTCTGCATCAGAATCAAAGAAATCTTCTTCACAATTAAAGAAGGTTGAGAGTAAGAAGAGTTCGACTAAATCTTCCCAATCCAAGAAGAGTATAAAGAAGCAGGCAGCTAAATCCTTATCTTCAAAAGCAACTAAAAAGAGTAAGGCTAATGCTACAAAGAAGAGTAGTGGAGAAAAATTAAATGCCAACATGAAGCCAAATGAATTTGCGGCTGCAGTTGCTAGTTATGCTGCTCAAAAGAATATTTCAAAATGGAAGAATGTTGTTGATAATTCGAATAATGGTATCCTGATTAAGGAAACCACAGAACCAGACATTGTAAATTACTTATCCGAAAAGGGAAGTGGCACGGTTTATGTTGCCTTTAACAGTAAGGATAGTAATAATGAGGTTGTTTATTCGGCTTATACGATCAACCAGGATGGTAGTATAAATATTTACGAATTTGGTACGCCAAATGCACCACATACAGGAAATATCTATAATCCAGTTGAGACTGTCTCACAGCAAGATTTGATTAAATACTTGAATAGTCATAAGCAAGCAAAGAATGTTCAACAAAAGGCCCAAAAAGTTGGGATTGCTCACGAATAAGTACGAGTAATATCTAAAAAAACGGTAACGTGATTAAATTTATTAGTTTTAGTCACGTTGCCGTTTTTTTATGTGTTTTTAGTGTATAACTTGCCGTGTAAGCGCTGTATTGATGGGGAGGAAGTTTAGAAAAGTAGGAGATGGTAATATGTTAAGCTTTTTAAAACCACGGCAAAAAGCACAAGTGCCTTCTAAGAAAGCTCACACCTTATTCGAAAGGTATAAGTGGATGTCGTTATTTGGAGTTTTTATTGGCTATGCTGCTTTTTATATTGTGCGGAATAATTTTACGTTATCAACGCCACAGCTAAAGGCATCCCTAGATCTTTCTAAAGGACAAATTGGGATGTTATCTAGTTGCTTGCTGATTGCTTATGGCTTGGGTAAAGGTGTTATGAGTGCATGGTCGGATAAGGCTAACCCAAAGCGTTTTATGGCTACTGGATTAATTATCTGTGCGCTGTTGAGTATGTGTTTAGCATTTTTTGGCTTTAGTCTGTGGTCATTAGCTATTATTTTAATTTTATTAGGGCTATTCCAGGGGATGGGAGTTGGGCCATCCTTTATTATTCTTTCAACCTGGTTTAGTAAAAAACAACGGGGATTTGTAACATCAATTTGGAATACTTCACATAACTTTGGCGGGGGATTAGTTTCACCACTTGCTGGTTTCATGTTGGGGATTGTTGGTGCTAGTCATTGGCGATTTGCAATCTATATTTTCCCGGCATTAGTTGCTATTGCAGTTGCATTAATCGTATTGGTTTTTGTTAAGGGCCGTCCAGAAGAAGAGGGATTGTCACCGCTAGACGAAACTAAACAAGAACAAGGGAATATAGATTATCATGATTTAAGTTCTTGGCAAATTTTAACAAAATATGTCTTTAATAATCCTGGTGCTTGGCTTGTTTCATTTATGGATACCTTTGTTTATATGATTCGTTTTGGAATTTTAACCTGGTTACCAATCTTCTTGATTCAAGCGAAAGGGTTCACCCATGGTCAAATGATGGTTGCTTTTGCCTTCTTCGAATGGGCTGCAATTCCGTCAACATTACTAGCAGGAATTATTTCTGATAAGTTGTTTAAGAGTTACCGGATGCCACCAGCAATGATTGCCCTCGTTCTAATTGTCTTTTGCATTTTTGGCTACTGGAATAGTAAGTCGGTAACGGCGGTTACTATTTATGCAGCGTTGGCCGGATGTCTAGTTTATATTCCTCAATTTCTTGATTCTGTTCAAACGATGGAAGTTGTGCCGCCATTTGCTGTTGGTTCAACTGTTGGGCTTCGCGGATTTATGAGTTATGTTCTTGGCTCAACGCTTGGAACCAGTCTTCTCGGGGTTGCAGTAGATCATTATGGCTGGAATGCTGGTTTGGTTCTTTTGATTGTTGCAACGGTTCTTTGCTTGGGATGTGCTATTGCATTACATATCTTCTCGTTAAAAGAACGACATATTACATCGAAATAAATAAAATAAGTCCTCAATATTTGAATTACAAACGTTGAGGACTTATTTGTATAATATTAGGTAAGTAATATTTTAGGAGTGATACGATGAAAATTGGTTTTATTGGTACTGGTGTAATGGGGACCGAAATTATTAATAACCTTCTTAAACACCAGGAAGTAACAGTATATAACCGAACAAAAGCTCATGCAGCAGCGGTAATGGAAAATGGTGCAAAGTGGTGTGATACGCCGGCTGAGCTAACAAGGCAATCAGATGTTGTTTTTACAATGGTTGGCTTCCCAACAGACGTTGAAGAATTATATTTTGGTGAGAACGGGATTTTAGCTAATACTCATGCGGGCCAGTACCTTGTTGATATGACAACTAGTAAACCTTCACTAGCAAAGCAAATTGCCAAAGAGGGGACTAAACAAGGAGCCCACGTCTTAGATACACCAGTTTCCGGTGGTGATATTGGTGCGAAGAAGGGGACGCTTACTGTAATGGTTGGTGGTCAAAAAAAAGATCTTAACACATTACAACCATTATTCGAGCAATTCTCTTCCTCTGTCCAATATTTTGGCGATGCAGGAAGCGGTCAAAACGCTAAGATGGCTAATCAAATCATGATTGCGGGAACAATGTTAGGGATGAGTGAGGCATTGGTTTATGCGAAGGCTGCTCAACTTGATCTTCAAGAGGTAATGAAAACACTTCAATCGGGTGCAGCCGAGAACTTCAGCCTCGGCACTTATGGTCCACGAATCTTAGAGGATGATTACACTCCAGGCTTCTTTGCTAAACACTTTCTCAAAGACTTACGAATTGCACTCGAAGAAGCACAAAAGATGGGAATCAAGGTACCGATGACAAGGGAAGCAACTCGGTTATATGAGAAGTTAGTTAATGCTGGTTATGGTAATGATGGAACCCAAGCACTAGTTAAATTATGGTGGGGTTAAATCCTAAAAGACATTATCTTGACCATATTTACAGATTGGTAAAAGAGGACATTTATTACATTTTGGATTTCTCGCTGTACATTGGTAACGACCAAAAAAGATCATTGCGTGATGGGCGTCAAGCCATTCGTCTTTCGGGACAGCTTCCTTTAGTCGCTTCTCAATCTGAAGAACAGTTGCGTTTGGCTTAACCATTCCTAAGCGTCGTGCTACACGGCTAACGTGGGTATCAACTGGGAAGGCGGGAATGTGGAAACATTCAGCGAGGACAACGTTAGCAACCTTTCGGCCGACTCCCGGAAGACTTGTTAATTCTTTTATGGTATGAGGAACCTGACCGTTAAAATTGGTGACAATTCCTCGTGCGGCATTAACAAGGTATTTAGCCTTATTGTGGTAAAGACCAAGTGATTGAATGTAAGGTTCAGCATCTTCTGGTTCAGCCTTAGCGAGTGATTTAGGGGTTGGAAAACGAGTAAAGAGGGCTGGAGTAATCATATTCACTGATTTATCCGTTGACTGCGCACTTAAGATGGTTGCTAATAAAAAATGAAAGGTTGTATCTGCTTTTAATGTTGTTCCAGCTTCTGGATACATGGCACGCATTTGGTGAATTGCATCCACAATTTCTTTATTTGTAAGCATAGAAACGTCTCCTTATGATGTGTTTCATTATAAAACAACTAATTACTTTTTAGAATAATTAGTTGTATTAATCTATCATTTGGTTAATGATATATATATATATATATATATATATATATATATACGGCGGCGCGGGATTGCGGCATTGTAACAATAAATATTTCAAAAAATATTGCGCTTTTATTTGACATTTTCCCTGTAAGAAGACATAATTAACAGTGAACAAGTGATAATTATTATTATTGCTTGGTTATAACTAGAAGATCTAGCGTTTTAGTCGTTTCACTAAAATGTTGTAATGTTGGCAAATGACTTCTAGTTATCATGTTTAAACTGAATTTAATTTAATTGGTAAATGCTTTATCCTCAACTGGAATCATTGTCGCCTCCCCATGACTATGGTTTCATAAACATTAAATGGTTGTTGCTATGACTTGGGCACACACTATCTAAACGCTTACCCCCTAAATAAACCTGAGTTATAAGTGTTCTTCAACCAGCCTAATTAAATTAGTGATGCTTAGACATGCTCTATGAGACCTGCTAGATTGATCTCTATACGAAGGCTTTCCAGAATTCCCCATTTCTGGAAGGCTTTTTTGTTTAAATAATTATTTTTTGATTAAATTGATAATTAGAATTTTTTCATAAATGTTCAATTAAATAAAAATAGAATATTTATTTAAATTACAATTGACCAATGTGCAATCGGTTGTTAGAATGAGTTAATGTTTTCTTATTATTCTAATCTAAATTTAATAGAGAAGGAGGAATGGTTATGAGTTTTTGGAAAACAATTACCCGAAAAGAAGACCCGCGTGTCTATGCCAATAAAGACGGCCATTTGGTTCGTTCATTGAAGGTGCGGGACTTTTTAGCACTTGGGGTCGGTACAATTGTCTCCACCTCTATTTTCACTCTTCCTGGTGAAGTAGCGGCAATGCACACCGGACCATCAGTTGCAATTTCATTTTTACTTGCGGCGGTGGTTGCCGGGTTAGTTGCATTTGCCTATGCGGAAATGTCTGCAGCGATGCCGTTTGCAGGTTCAGCATATTCGTGGATTAACGTTGTTTTTGGTGAATTCTTCGGTTGGATCGCTGGTTGGGCGCTTCTTGCAGAATATTTTATCGCGCTAGCCTTTGTTGGTTCTGGACTTTCGGCCAACTTCCGGGCACTGATTGCACCAATGGGGTTGAAGCTCCCGGCATCACTGTCAAACGCGTTTGGAACTGATGGCGGAATCGTCGACTTGGTTTCAGTTGTTGTGATCGCCTTGGTTGCTGCTCTGATTTCCCGTGGGGTTTCTCGGGCAGCACGGGTTGAAAATGTTTTGGTTGTCCTGAAGGTTTTCGCCGTTCTCCTGTTTATTGTGGTTGGTTTGACTGCTCTTCATGCTACCAATTATGTACCGTTCATTCCTAAATATCACGAAACAGCAAATGGTCCTTTCGGTGGTTGGCAAGGAATCTACGCTGGTGTTTCAATGATCTTCCTGTCATACATTGGTTTTGATTCAATCGCGGCTAACTCTGCGGAAGCAATTAACCCACAAAAGACGATGCCACGAGGAATCCTCGGTTCACTTGCGATTGCCGTAATCTTGTTTGTGGCAGTTAGTTTGGTCCTTGTTGGGATGCTCCCATACGGAAAGTACGCTAACAGTGCTGAACCAGTTGGGCTTGCGCTACGTGCTGCTGGTCATGCTGGTGTTGCAACGGTGGTTCAAACTATTGCTGTTGTTGGGATGTTTACCGCATTGATTGGAATGAGCATGGCTGGTTCACGGTTGATCTACTCATTTGGTCGTGACGGGATGCTACCGAAGTGGCTTGGTAAGCTAGATAAAAGTAACCGGCCAAACCGAGCATTGTGGACTTTAACCATTGTTGGAATTTTGATTGGAGCATTTTTCCCATTTGCTTTCCTTTCACAATTAATTTCAGCTGGGACTTTAATCGCGTTCATGTTCGTATCAATCGGAATTTACCCACTGCGTCGTCGTGAAGGTAAGGATATCAATGACCCAGCATTCAAAGTGCCGCTTTATCCTGTTCTTCCAGCTCTTGGTTTTCTTGCATCATTGATGGTCTTCCTTGGACTGGATTATCAAGCAAAAATCTACGCCGGTGGTTGGTTTGTCCTTGGCTTAATTATCTATTTTGCCTATGGCATGAAACACTCGTACTTGAACAAAAAATAGAGTGCGAGTCCCGACGGACTAGCACGCGGTTGACTAACCTAGCCTGATGAACGATGACTTGCATCGGAATCAAGCGTAGTTAGGCTCTAGCGTGCGGTCGTCGGGGCGAGCACATTTTGGCTATGCTGCCTAGAATCGCTAGCTCTAGCAAATTTTTGGCAAACTCATATTACTGGCATTTAATCAAAAGCATAAATAGGGGAGGGATTGCTAATGAGTTCAATGGAAAATAACCATCAAATCTTGGCAAAAGAAAATGAAGCATTTGCAACTGCAGCACGGGTTAAATATTACGATATCGTTATTGATAGCGGACGAGGTGCAATTTTAACCGATGTTGACGGTAACCAGTACATTGATTTATTAGCAAGTGCTAGTTCCACTAATACTGGTCACTGTCATCCAAAAGTTGTTAAAGCTATTCAGGAGCAGGTTCAAAAGATCATTCAATATACACCGGCATATTTTGCTAATAGTCAGGCAGCTCGTTTGGCACCACGCTTAGCAAAGTTAGCACCAATGTCAGGTCCAGTTGAAGTGGCATGGGGAAATTCTGGATCGGATGCAAATGATGCGATTATCAAGTTTGCACGAGCTTATACCGGACGCCAATATATTGTTTCCTTTACTGGGGCGTATCATGGATCCACGTATGGTTCAATGACTCTTTCTAGTGTTTCACTTAATATGGCACGGAAGATGGGGCCGTTGCTTCCAGGAGTTATTAAGGTGCCGTTCCCTGATCCATGGGATAAACTTCCTGATGAAACCGACGAACAATTTGTTGATCGTTATTTCAAGATGTTTAAATTACCTTTTGAAACTTATCTTCCAGTTGATGAAGTCGCTGCAATTCTGATTGAACCGATTCAGGGTGATGGTGGGATCGTTAAAACACCACCGGAATTCATGAAGAAGATTTACCAATTCGCTAAGGATAATGGGATTCTTTTCGCAATTGATGAGGTTAATCAAGGAATGGGGCGGACTGGTAAATGGTGGTCAATCCAGCATTTCGGAATCGAACCAGATCTGATGTCAGTCGGGAAGTCTCTGGCTTCAGGGATGCCGCTTAGTGCCATTATTGGACGAAAAGAAATTATGGAATCCCTTGGTGCACCGGCCAATGTTTACACCACTGCGGGTAATCCAGTGACAACTGCTGCGGCTAATGCCACCTTAGATGTAATTCAAGAGGAACACCTTCTTGAACGATCAACTAAACTTGGTAAGAAAGCCCAGCAATTCTTTGAAGTTGAGCAAGCAAAGTACGATTTTATCGGTGATGTGCGAATGTACGGCCTGGACGGTGGAATTGATATTGTAGATCCGCAGAC
This sequence comes from Limosilactobacillus agrestimuris, assembly GCF_943193105.1. Lineage (NCBI taxonomy): Bacteria > Bacillati > Bacillota > Bacilli > Lactobacillales > Lactobacillaceae > Limosilactobacillus > Limosilactobacillus agrestimuris. Next base: position 83,601 of record NZ_CALPCW010000007.1, on the reverse strand, counting down.
AGGTAAAGGCGATACTGAAGCAACAACGCGGATCATGTACCGTGTCTTTGAGCTTGGTGCCATTATTATTAGTCTGCGTGGGAATATTCTTCGTTTCCAACCACCGCTAGTAATTACTGAAGAAGAGCTGGATCAAGCCTTTGCAATGCTTGATCAGGCATTTGCTGAGGAAGCTGCTGGAAAGCTTTCCCTCCCAGAAAATGCTGAAGAACTAGGCTGGTAGAAACGAATAAATTCTTTATAACCAAAATAATCCCTTATAATTATTTTGTTAGATAACTGACAAAGATTATAAGGGATTTTTATCCTTCTGATTGTTTTTAGCCTAATCGTGTGGGTGAGTTATTACCGGAACATTAAAGATTAGCTTACTTGCAAGTGATTAACAATTTCGGTTATACTTTAATCGCCGTCTTAGCTCAGATAGGTAGAGCACATCCATGGTAAGGGTGACACGGCGGTTCAACTCCGCCAGACGGCTCTTAATTATTGAATTAAACGTTGATATAACAGCGTTTAGCTTTTTATTTCGCACAGAAAAAGCTGAATATTCAAAAAACGTGTTGCAACAAAAAGGTCACCATACAAATAAGAGGATCTAATATATTTTGAGTTGATTTCTTCTTGACATTTGTATAATTAGGCCCTATATTATTAGAGAATTCTAATTGTTTTATAATGATGCATTGATGAGAAGAGTAAGGGTAACTAACTTCTAACAGTGACTACTAATGGTGAGAAGGTAGGTAGTTGGTTACCGTGAAGATGAGCTCGGAGCAATGATGAATGGTCAGAACGACTGGCTATGATTCCGGAAGGATCCGTTATCATCCCTGGTATTTAAGAATACTTTCTTAAGTACTGTTGAGGCTGATAGTAATATCAGTGAATTTGGGTGGTACCACGTTATTGACGTCCCTAGGTGAGATTTCTTGCCTAGGGCTTTTTTAGTTAAGGGGGAAATAATAATGACTGAATTTAATACCAATTTAGTCCATCAACCGGTGCAACATGATAATAATACCGGTGCCGTTACCGTTCCAATTTATAAGGCTACGACCTTTAAATATCCTGCGGTGGGTGCACAGCTCAAAGACGATTATTCACGTTCAGGCAACCCAACACGACGGGCGGTTGAAGAACAATTAGCTACTTTAGAGGAGGGAAATTACGGCTTTTGTTTTTCATCGGGAATGGCAGCGATCCATGCCGCACTGGCAATCTTTAAAAAAGGTGATCACCTGATCGTTGGTGACCAGATTTATGGCGGGACATTCCGGCTACTTCATGGATTCTTTAAGCGGTGGGGGTTAATGATTACCGCTGTTGATACTCGGGACTTAAGGGCGATCGAAAAGGCAATTCAGCCAAATACCAAGGCAATCTATTTCGAACCAGTTACTAATCCGTTACTTCAGGTAAGTTCAATCAGTCAGGTTTCCCAGTTAGCGCATCAATATAATTTATTAACAATTGTTGATAATACCTTCTTAAGTCCTTATCTGTTGCGGCCACTGAATCTTGGCGCAGACATCGTCATTCATAGTGCAACAAAGTATCTTTCGGGGCATTCCGATATTTCTGCAGGAGCAGTGGTAGTTAGAGACCAATCTTTGGCAGAGCGGGTTTACTTTATTCAAAATGCTCTGGGTGCAGTTCTTTCTCCTGAAGACAGCAATGAGCTAGCACGGGGAATCAAAACACTAGGAATACGTCTTGAACGTCAAATGGAGAATGTAAAAAGAATTATTCATTACCTTCAAGAATCAAATGCGGTTCAAAGAATTTACTATCCTGGGCTAGTCGATCTTCCGGGATACCAAGAATTACGAAAAGAGGCCCGGGGAGCTGGAGGAGTATTTTCATTTGAGCTTACTGAACGGGTTAACCCGAGTGAGTTCGTTAACCACCTTCAACTATTTAAGTTAGCAGTTAGTTTAGGTGCCGTAGAAAGTCTAGTGGAGCTTCCGAGTAAGATGAGTCACGCTGAGTTAACCCCTGAAGAACAACTTGCTGCTGGTATTAAGCCGGGATTAATTCGGGTGTCTGTCGGAATTGAAGATTACCGTGACCAAATTAGTGATATTCAACAGGCACTTGAAAAGGCCCACAATTAGGAGGAAATCTTTATGTGTAAACAATCAATTGAAACAATCACTGCTCAAGCAGGAAGTCACTTAGACGGAAATAAGGCGGTTGCTTTACCGTTGTATTTTTCCTCAAATTATCGTCACGAATCACTAGCAGAGGCAAAAAGCTTTGATCCTCATCAAGGCTACACTTATTCACGAGTTGCTACGCCTAACCGTTCCGTCCTTGAGCAAACGATGGCAAAACTTGAAGGTGGCACTGCTGGATTTGCTCTTAGTTCAGGGATGGCTGCTATTCAACTAGCCCTCAGTATTTTGAAGACAGGTGATCAATTAATTTCTTTGGATGACTTATATGGTGGAGACTTTCGTTATTTCCGTTATCTTCATAAACATGTTGGGGTTGATTTTGACCAGTGGGATGGCCAACGGATTAGTGATTTACTGCAGAAGATTACTCCACGAACAAAGATAATTTGGTTAGAAACGCCGTCTAATCCGACAATGAAAAAACTGAACATTACCAAAATTACGGCAGCGGTTCACCGTAAAAATGCGCAAATTTTGGTACTCGTTGATAACACTTTCTATACACCGGTTTATCAGCAACCACTAACTGAAGGGGCGGATGTGGTTGTTCACTCGGCAACTAAGTACCTTTCTGGACATAATGATCTTTTGGGCGGAATTTTGGTTTGTAAGGACCGGAAGTTGGCAAAAGAATATTTTGAGTACTATATTACGACTGGTGATACGCTTGATTCTTTTGATTCATGGTTGTTATTGCGAAGTCTGAAAACTCTAACAATCCGAGTTAAGCAGCACACGAAAAATGCCCAGGCAATTGTTAGATACTTAAAGGATGAACCCCGGATTGATAAGGTCCTTTATCCGGGGCAAGGTGGCATGATTAGTTTCTATGTAAAAGATGAAGCGGATGTAACAAGACTCCTTGATAATGTAAAAATTATTACTTTTGCCGAGAGCCTTGGTGGAGTTGAAAGTCTAATTACAATCCCGTACTACCAGACACATGCCGATGTTGAAGTTGAGCAACGTCAGCGACTAGGAATTACCCCAAAGTTGCTTCGGTTGTCGGTAGGACTTGAAGCAGCTGATGACTTAATAGAAGATTTAAAACAAGCATTGGATTCTTGATAAAAATAATGACCTTTAGAGTTCAGACTTTGTCAAGCTCTAAAGGCCTTTTACGTATTATATAAATTTTATTTCTTAAACATTTCCTTCCGCAATGAAGCATAGATCGGTTGACCACCAAGTAAATTGCTAATGATGTAAGCAATGAACGTTAAGATTGCCATTGGAAAGACTTGGTCAACCGAGCCAACCATTTCGGTTAACAAGGTAATTGCGGTGAAGGGTGCTTCTTCAATCGCACCAAAATAAGCAGCCATTGAAATGACAACGACGTTAAGAAAACAACTTGGAGCGATGATTCCTTGGTGAATCAAGATGACGGCAGCGATTGCTCCTAACAAGGCACCAAGGACAAGAATTGGCATGAAAATCCCGCCTGGTACTGAAGCACCGTAACTAATCATTGAAAAGCAGAACCGAATAATCAAGAATACCACGAGGATGGGTAATAATTTTAGTAAGTTTCCGGAAGTGTTAAGACTACCAATATAAGCAATGAACTTATGACTCCCACCAAGAATTTTAGCGTTCCATAACCCAACTGGGATTACGAGTAACAGTGGGATAACGCTGTGGTAGATATTCGGGAACTTTACTTTGCTGTACCACCAACGAAGGTTTAGGAGGGTATATTGGTAAACGTAGGCTAAGATACCAAGAATGACACCTAAAATAATTAACCACAGATAATTCCCCTCTGGAAGATTATGGTGAAGTGGTAAATACAGGCAGGGACGAACACCAAAAAAGAGAATCGTAACAAGATCCGCTGAAATTGCCGAAGCTAGCGCAGTGATACATGCCTGAGGTTGAAAATTAAACGTAATTTCTTCCATTAAAAAGATGGCACCAGCAAGTGGTGCGCTAAAGGCAGCCGAAAGTCCTGCGGCAACACCACATTCTAGCAGGAACCGTTTTTCTTGAGAACTAGTCTTAGAATGTTTGCCAAATAATTGACCAACACAAGCTCCCATTTGAATACATGGTCCTTCTCTTCCAAGAAATAACCCAGGACAAATTGCCAGTAAACCACCGACGAACTTCCGCCACAGGACGCTTCCAGCATTCATGTGGTGCTCATTTAAGAGAACTGCTTCAATTTGCGGGACCCCGGAACCAACGAGGTCAAGGAGACATGGCTTTAAGATTTTACTGAGGAGAAAAACGATTAATAGGGTGACTAAGATATAAGGGGCTAGTAACCAGAGGTGGTTCGCCATTAGCGGGTAAACAAAAGCGAGAAAAGAAAGGGTTCGATCAATGATCCAACGAAAAACGCTAACGATTAGTCCGGTAATTAAGCCAACGAAGATTCCCCTAATAATTAGGGAAACAAAGCTTATGGACATTGGCCGATTTAAAATATCTTTAGCACGTTTGATTGTCTGTAGCTGATTATCCATAGTAATACACTCCTCCATAATATTAGTTTAATTATAACACTCAGCTCGACTGGAATTGGGATATTGGGCTATGGTAAACTTGAAATTATGATAGAAACAGTTTGTAATTCCGTGTTAAGGAGGTAGTTAGATGGAGTTTATCGCAACGCTAGCTGGGTTGCTTTTGGCAACACAGATAGTTGCCCACTTATGTCGACGGGTTGAAATCCCTGAGGTGATAGGACAAATCCTAGTAGGGATTGTTGCGGGTCCAGCACTATTAAACTGGGTACACCTTAATTCAATGATGAATGAATTCCAAGAAATTGGGGTAATTATCCTGATGTTTATTGCTGGACTGGAAAGTGATCTTTCACTATTAAAAAAGTATCTTAAACCAGCGGTAATTGTTGCAATTATTGGTGTTATTGTTCCAGTGATTGTAATGGCTCCTGCAAGTTATTTCTTTGGTTTTACATCACTCGAGTCAATGTTCATTGGTGTTATCTTTTCCGCAACTTCGGTTAGTATTTCAGTGGCGGTCCTTCGTGAGTTCAAACGATTAGATAGTCGTGAAGGAGCAACGATTTTGGGAGCGGCAGTTGCCGATGATATTATTGGGGTTATCCTTTTGAGTATTATGATTAGTGTGGTTAATCAAGCTGAAGGAAAAACCGGTGGCCAGCCACTTTGGATGATCCTCCTTTTACAGGTACTGTTCTTTGGAGGAACTTACCTTGTTGTTAAGTGGTTAGCACCATACTTGATGCATCTTAGTGAACGACTATTAACAGTAGCATCCCCATCAGTAATGGCGATGATTATTTGTTTAGGGATGGCAGCAATTGCTGATTACGTTGGCTTGAGCGGTGCTGTTGGTTCTTTCTTTGCCGGAATTGCAGTTGGTAGTACTCACCGAAAAGAAACGATCAACCGCAGCTTTATTCCAATTGGTTATGCAATGTTTATTCCGCTATTCTTTGTTAGTGTTGGGTTAAACATGCGTGTTGATCGCTTGAGTGAATCAATAATCTTTGTAATTGTGATGACCATTTTAGCTTGCTTAACTAAGCTTGTCGGCTGTGGCGCTGGTGCCTATATTTCTGGGTTTGATTTCAATAGTTCGTATGTTGTTGGTAGCGGGATGATTGCCCGTGGTGAAATGGCATTGATTACTGCACAAATTGGTTACCAAGCACACTTATTGTCCCCAATGTATTACTCTGATGTAATCACAGTAATCATTGTAGCCACTGTATTGGCACCATTCATTTTGAAACATTCATTAGTTAAGGCAAGAGAAATTACCGCATAAAATCTTATATCATTTAAGGGCCGAAAAAACGGCTCTTTTTTAATTAGAGAGGGGAAATAGATGAAGTATTTATTAGGAGTTGACGTGGGCACGACCACGACTAAGGCAGTCTTGTATGATGAAAACGCCACAATTATCGGTCACTTTTCTAAGGGCTATCCGCTTTACCGTGATCCACAAGGGATGGCAGAACAGGATCCCGAGGAGATCTTAGCAGCGGTTGAAACGGTAATTCAAGAAGCAGTATCCCAGGCAGATTTAGAAAAAGGCCAACTACTGGGAGTATCTTTTTCGACTGCTAACCAAAGCCTCCTTCTATTGGATAAGCATTTTCACCCCTTAACCCGGGTAATTACGTGGGCCGATACTCGTGCTCGTCATGTTGCTTCACAATTGAAGGGTTCTTCGGTGGGAAAGAGCATTTACCAAACAACGGGGACGCCAATCCACCCGATGTCGCCACTAACTAAATTGATTTGGTTACAAAAAGAACACCCGGAACTTTTCCAGAAAATGACTTATGTTGCGGATATTAAATCATATATTTTCTGGCGACTATTCAAAAAATTTAAAGTGGATATCTCCGTTGCAAGTTGTACGGGATTGATGGATATTCATTTTGGAAAGTGGGATAAGGATTCTCTAAAGGTAGCTGGGATTAATGAGGACCAACTACCGGAGATTGTTGAACCGACTGCTCAAGAAACGACCATGATAGAGGAAGAACGGCAGAAGATAGGAATTCCACCCGAGACACCATTTGTATATGGGGCATTCGATGGGGCCTTGTCTAATATTGGCGTGGGGGCAACTACGGCTAACCAGGTTGCCATAACAATTGGAACTTCGGCGGCAGTGCGGGTAATGACTGATCATCCGGTGATTGATCCCAAAGAACGACTGTTTTGCTATGCAGTAGATCGGAAACACTGGCTTATTGGTGGCCCACTAAATAATGGTGGGGACATTTTTCAATGGGCAACTCATCAATTAGTCGATCAAGAAGTCTTAGAAAAAGAAAGGGTTGATCGATATACCTTAGCTAACCGCATAATTAAGGATACGCCAGCTGGAGCACATGGGCTCCTATTTCATCCATACCTTGGCGGTGAACGCGCTCCAATTTGGAATGCCAACGCCAGGGGGGATTTCTTTGGCCTAACTGTCTTACATACCCGAGCCGATATGTTACGAGCAGTCCTTGAAGGAATTAATTTGAATATTGCCCTCGTTTTTGAAACGGTAACGAACCTAGTTGGTAAGCCGGCGATCGTGACAGCAACAGGTGGTTTTGCTCGTTCGGTGGTATGGCGGCAGATGTTAGCCGATGTTCTTAATTGTCAGGTTAATGTTCCCGATGCGTTTGAATCAGGATGCCTAGGTGCAGTTAACTTATTGATGCAGAGCTTGGGGATGGTAAAGGGCTACCAGAGCGTGACTAATTACATTGGCCGGGAGAGTAAGTATCAACCGGATCCAGAGCAGGCGATGATTTATCGAAGACTTTTACCAGTATTTCGTCAGGTTGGAGAGCTTCTTACTCCTGCTTATTCAAAGATTGCTAATCTCCAGGATGAAATCGGATCGCTTCATTTGCCAGATTAAAGAGTGCTACAATAGTAAGATTAGTTTAAGGAGGGGTTTGAAGTGAATGAAGACCAAGAGCGACAATTAGAACAGCAACGGGTTGATTTAGTGATGAAGCAGATTGATAAGCAGATCACTGAAACCAAGAAGGCCCTTGCTGACGCCCATCAGGAAACACGGGCAGTTGAAAAGAACTACAGCGAAAACGCCTCAATTAACCGGTATGAAATTGATGATATTGCCGAATCACGGGCCATGATTGAACAGCAGCGGCAGTTGGTTTCGCGGGCAGTTGAAAGTGAAACGATCCTCCGCCGGCAATTAAAGACGTTACAAAACCTTAAGCGAACCCCCTACTTTGGTCGGATTGATATTCAGGATCCGGGAAAAGATAAGCCAGAAACGTTGTATATTGGGACTGCGTCGTTAATGAACGATGATAAGACTGCGTTCTTGATATATGACTGGCGGGCACCGATCTCTGGTGTTTACTATAATGGAACTCTCGGTGAGGTTCGGTACGAAACACCAAATGGTAATTGTGAAACCATCCTTGTTAAGAAACGGCAATTTACGATTAAGGATGGTCGAATTATTAACATGTTTGATACGAATGAAACGGTGGGGGATGAGCTTCTTCAGACTGCCCTCGGTGAGCAAAATGATCAATACATGCATAATATTGTGGCAACAATTCAACAGGAACAAAACGATATTATCCGCGATACCCATAGTGATCTCCTGTTAGTCCAAGGAGTTGCCGGTTCCGGGAAGACTTCGGCAATATTACAGCGGATCGCTTATTTGTTGTACCATAGTCGGACCGCGTTAAATGCTGATCAGATTGTGTTATTTAGTCCTAACTGCCTGTTTAGCCACTATATTTCGCAAGTTCTTCCTAGCCTTGGTGAACGAAACATGCGTCAAGTAACAATGTCAGGTTTTGTGCGTCGGCGCTTTGAAGGCTTACAGGTAGAAAATATTTTCGAGCGGTATGAGAAACGTCAACGAGCATCAAAACAGGATCGACGGATTGCAGATTTCTTAGAAAGCAAAACAGCAATGCATGATGTCCACCGGTACGCAACCTACCTGCTTGATGAACAGCTACAATTTAGCAATATTACATTTGAGGGACGGGTCTTCTTTACCGCTGAACATATACAATCACTGTACCGAAGCCAGCCTAATGCTATGAAGGCTGCTAACCGCATGGTGCAGTTAAAAAATCAATTAATCCGGGAATTACAGCGTCGGGTGAAGGTGGAAGCAAAAAAAGATTGGGTTGCTAAGGAACTTGATAGCCTTGATACCCAACAACTTCATAACCTGTATGGTAAAAAGTCGGTTGACGATTTTAAAGATGAGGATGAACAATATGCTTACTTAGCCTATCGTTGGGCTAAGCGGCGTCTCCGGATTGTAGCTGATGCCATCTATAATGACTACTTTATTGATATTTATAGTCAGTATGCTAGCTGGCTTCGTCAGTTACCGCTTCCTGATGATATTCAACGAGCTGAATGGGAGAAGATGATCGCTAATTATGATGATGAATTGGAATTACACCGTTTAGAAATGATGCATGCAGCTCCATTAATGTACTTACGTGACTTGTTGATGGGGACGGGGCAAAACCATTCCTTTAAGTATGTCTTTATTGATGAGATGCAAGATTATTCTGTGGCAATGATGATGTATCTTCGTCATGCCTTTCCGGGAGCAAAGTTTACCGTTCTAGGCGATAGTGAACAGGCCCTATTTAAGCCACTTGAATTACCTGAAAAGATGCTGGAGCGGTTAAGTAACACCCTGGCTGCCAAACACCCTAATTTAATCTCGTTACGGCGAAGTTATCGTTCAACAAAGGAGATTACCGACTTTGCAAAATCTCTGCTACCGGATGGGGAACAAATAATGTCATTTACCCGCCATGGGGAACGACCGGCGCTCTTAGTTCGTTATTCTGATGAGGCTATTGAACAGGCTCTCCAAACGAGGGTTGGAAAGTACCATGAACAATACGAAACGGTAGCTGTCCTCACTAAGAACCAGGAACAGGCCCAAAAAGTTTATCGTCAGTTACGACGGCAATTTACCGAGGTTCACTTATTAGACATGAATGATATAGCGTTACCGGACGGAATTTTAGTTCTGCCGGTTTACTTAGCGAAGGGACTCGAATTTGATTCCGTAATTGCCTATGATGTATCCCAAACGAACCTTCGGGGAACCGATGAAGTAGGGATGATTTATACAATGGCTACTCGGGCAATGCATGCTCTCACGATGATTAGTAACGGAAAAGTAAGCCCGGCAATTAATGAAAAAGCTAGTCAGCAGCTCACAATTGAACATGAGTTAACCAGGTAAAATAGTAGTGAAATTCGTGAAAAAGCGCTTTCATTATGTATAAAGTTATGTTAGTCTGTATATGTTAGATTGATATGTGAGGAGATGTTTTCGCCATGGTTAAGGACGAATACACATTAGTTTTAGTAAAGCCCGATGGTGTTAAGACCCGTCATATCGGGGAAATTATTACCCGGATCGAACGCAAGGGCTACAAGATCGAAGCACTAAAGATGATTCAACCAACAGAAGAATTACTTCGCCAACACTATGCCGATAAGGTTGATAAGCCATTCTTCCCAGAATTGCTGGAATACATGACTGAAGGACCAATTGTTGGGATTGTTGTTTCAGGAACTAACGTTATTAAGGCAATCCACAACATGGCTGGTGCAACTAACCCTGTTGAAGCCGAATGGGGAACTATTCGTGGTGACTATGGTCGTGAATGGCCAGATGGTAACCTTCGTAATATTGTCCACACTTCTGATGAACCAGCATCCGCTACTAAGGAAATTAAGATTTGGTTCCCAGAATTTGAACAAGGCTAATCCCCAAAATAGCGCATTAATTAAAGGTGAAGAATGATTCGAATTGAGTCGTCCTTCATCTTTTTATTTTTAAATTTATAAAATAAGGCTTATTGTTAGCGTCTTTTGCTCAAATGAATTAGGATGAAATTAATTAGACTAGGAACCGAGTCAGATCCTCGGATCTTTCTAGCTAAAATAAAGGAATTGAGTAAAGGAGCGGTGATTAGTGATGACAGAGACATTAAATTGGGATCATACCGTAGCTGACGTAACGGACTTACCGGCTGCAATTGATTATTTCAACAGTAAGGGTTTAAGATTTATCGCTGGTGGAAAACACGAAGCGTGGGGAACCGAAGATGCCCGTGACTATTTTGGGTTAAACTATTTAGAATTAATTACTGTAGCTAACCCGGAAAGGGCACACTCGTTCACGTATGAGAATAATTCAAACATTTTTACTGCGGTTGAAGATTATTTTAATGGCCTACAGAGATTTACCACGATTGCCATTCGGACAAATGATATTGCTGCTACTCGTCAGCGACTCCAAGAATTAGGCTTAGAGGTTGGTGAAATCATCAATGGTGAACGGTTAACACCAACTGGTAACCTTATTCAGTGGCAAATGTTTTGCGTTAATGGCGAGCTCACCCATTACCTACCAGCACCATTCTTCATTCAATGGGGACGAGACGATGATTCACGACGCGAAAACCTCAAAAATCAGGGGATCATTAAGTTCCACCCAGCTGGTGAATTATTTGTAAAGCGGGCCATTTTCCACGTTACTGATCCGCAGGAAGCAGCTAAACAATGGTCGGCGATTTTACAAAGTGAAGTTACTCGTGAAGGAAAAGACTTTATCGTTACGCTGGGTGACAAGGAATTAAAGTTTGAACATGGCGATGAGAACCGCTTATTTAAGTTGATCTACCATGGTGCAAAGGAATCTCAACAATTAAGATTAGGTCAGATTCGGTTAGATCTAGAAAAAGAGAAATAGAATTTAAAATTAAGAAGCTGGAAATTAACTCTTTTGAGAAGGCTAATTTCCAGCTTTCTGATTAGTATGGTCGGTTTTGACGATACATTTTTGGACTAAAGCCACTATAGCGTTTGAAGGCCTTAGAAAAGGTAAATTCGTCCTTATAGCCGACACGTCGAGAAATGATCTGAATCGGATCATCAGTGTTCCTCAATTGCTGTTGTGCATCTGTCATCCGTAAGTGCGTTAAATACTTTTGTGGTGAAATATTCATCTGCGTTTTGAAAAGGGAGTAGAGGTAGCTTCGTGAGATGTTAAGGTGGTGGCAAAGCTCCTCGATGGTACAATTGCTATCTTGATAGTTTTCTTTTAAGTAGTAATTGGCAAGTTGAAGTGATTGCTGTGCTTTAGTAGTAGCGCGCGAACTCTTAGACGGATATTCTGTAACCAGGTGATAAAACATCTGATAGTTAAGTGCTTCGACAAGAATATCGTTGGCAAGGGAGCTTGGCTTTTGTAGAGTAGTGAATAATTGATGAAGACTAGCGAAAAATTGACTATTTTGAACTTGCCGTAAGTATCGTTGTTTACCCAGTACAGAACCATTAAGCATTGTTTTAATCTTGGTCCCAGAAAGACCAATCCAAAAATATTTCCAGGGATTTTGACCATCGGCTTGGTAAAAACAGGGAACATCCTTTGGCAAGATGAAGAGATCACCCTTCTTGAGGGTGACCGCAGGATGATTAGCGGACGAAAAGGTGCCCTCACCATCCAAAATATAGTGAATGACGTAATTATCTCGGACGTTATTACCACGATAAAAATAATTAGGGGGACAGGCATACTGACCAATAAACAGGATATTATTTTCAAAACTTTTTCCGGTGAGGCTCTTGTACTGATCGTCCATTAGAAAAGCTCCTTTACCTTTGAATATGGCTATTTGTTAATAGTAATTATCTAAATACTGGTTATTATATTACGATTAATAAAGATAACATGTCAATTTGTCCTTAATAATGTATGCCATTTTTTACGATAAAATCGCCATGGAATGGTTAAGTAAAATTCAATACAATATATTTAGAATATGTAAGCGGATACAATAGCGGAAAACACTAAGAAATTAACTAGTGATCCGGTTTAATTAAGACTATAATTGAAATGTAAATGCTTACAAAAATAAAGGGGCTATTAAAAATGGGCATCCATGTTAATGAAGAACATCAATTATTCCATCTTCAAACAAAGAAGACGAGCTATATTTTTAAAATCTTAGAAAACGGTAATGCTGGTCAGCTATATTATGGACCGCGGATTCCGGTAAAGGCTGACTATGCTAACCTGGCTAGTCGGGAAGAACACGATTGTACCAATACCCTAACGGTTGAACAAAGTGACTTCCAACTAGAATTGATTAAGCAGGAATATGCAGGTTTAGGTAAGGGTGATTACCGTTACCCAGCTTACCAAGTTACATATCCTAATGGCTCACGGACTTCTGAATTTGAATACACTGGCTATGAAATTAAAGATGGCAAGAAACGGTTTGCTAATATGCCATCATCATTTGATGATCAGGAAGACGATTCACAAACTCTTACGGTAACCTTTAAGGATGAATTAGTTAACCTTATTCTCCAGCTCCATTACACCGTTTTTGAAAAAGAAGATGTAATTGTTCGGAGCGCGACCTTCATTAACCATGGTCAAGAATCCGTTATTCTTGATCGTGCTCTAAGTCTGCAATTAGACTTACCAGATCATGATTATGATATGCTACAGTTCTCGGGAAGCTGGGCACGTGAACGTCACTTAATCCGGACACCACTTCGTTCAGGAATTCAAAGTATCGGAAGTTTACGGGTTGCTTCAAGCCACCAACAAAACCCATTCTTTGCTTTAGCCCGTCCTCATACTGATAATAACCAAGGACCAGCTTTTGGATTTAACTTTATTTACTCGGGTAATTTCCTTGACTCTGTAGAAGTGGATCAATTTGATACTACTCGTGTATTGGTAGGAATTAATCCAGATGACTTTAGCTGGAAGCTAACTAATGGTGAGAGTTTCCAGACTCCGGAAGCGGTAATGACTTACACAAGTGATGGGTTGAACCAAATGAGTCAACAATTAGGGGCATTTTACCAAGATCACCTTATTAACCAGAACTTTGCCCACCAGGATCGCCCAATTTTGATTAACAATTGGGAAGCGACCTTTATGGACTTTAATGAAGCTAAGTTGATGAAGATTGTTGATAAGGCTGATGAACTTGGAATTGAAATGTTTGTCCTTGATGATGGTTGGTTTGGTCACCGGGATGACGACAAGTCAAGTCTAGGTGACTGGTTCGTTGACCAAAAGAAGTTTAGTAACGGAATCAGTGGCTTTGCAAACAAGGTTCACGAAAAGGGAATGAAGTTTGGCCTCTGGTTTGAACCAGAAATGATTTCAATTGATAGTAAACTTTATGAAAAGCACCCAGATTGGATGATTGCGACACCAGGACGTCACGGGACACCGGCACGAAACCAATATGTTCTTGATATGACGCGCCAAGAAGTTGTTGACTACCTATACGACCATATTAGTGCGATTATCAAGCAGACAAAGCTTGACTACATTAAGTGGGATATGAACCGGAATATTACCGAAATGTATGGCGCTAGGTTGGCTGCAGATCAACAACTTGAGTTCCCACACCGCTATATTCTAGGTGTTTACCGACTGTATGCTCGTCTAACCGAAGCATTTCCAAAGGTTCTCTTTGAATCATGTGCTTCAGGTGGTGGCCGGTTTGACCTTGGAATGATGTATTACGCTCCGCAAGCTTGGTGCAGTGATGATACTGATGCTATTGAGCGAATCAAGATTCAAGACGGAACTTCCTACGGATACACTCAAAATATGTGGGGTGCCCATGTTTCAGCGGTACCAAATGATCAAGTTGGTCGTCTAACTTCACTAGATACCCGTGCAGCAGTTGCCTACTTTGGTGACTTTGGGTATGAATTAGATATTACTAAGATGTCAGCTGATGAATTAGCCACGATTAAGAAGCAAGTAGCCTTCTACAAACAATATCGACACCTCTTCCAATTTGGTAAGTTTTACCGTCTCGATAACCCAGGTACCAGTAACGATAATGTTTATGACTGGGAAGTCGTTAATAAAGACAAGAGCGAAGCCATCTTAGCTCGCTTCCAAATCCTTAACGGTGCTAACCCAGCTTATATTCGAGTTTACTTTGAAGGACTCGACCCAGAAGCAACTTACACCGTTAATGACGGTAAGGAACATTTCTCCGGTGTTGAATTAATGAATGCTGGTTACTTTGTTTCCCGGATTATGGATCGGACTAAGCCAGAGAAGGATCCTTCTGACTTTAGCAGTCGACTATTTATTGCAAAGAAAGCATAATAACTAATAAATATTCAGTGAATTGAAAAACACGTTGCAGTGATTGCAGCGTGTTTTTTAATTGTCCTTTTTGCAACTAGAATATAGTTGCAACGATTAGCGTAGATAAATTATAATTGAAATAAAATTATTTAAGGAATAATTTTGATGAGTAAAAAAGAGGAGTTATTAAAGAAACTTTTATCTCATCCTAAGGATTTCACATTTGATGAGATGAAGACCTTATTGGAAATTATGGGTTATAGTGATGACACTAAAGGAAAAACAAGTGATTCGCGCGTTAAGTTTTATAATTCCAAGCAAGATATTATTCTTCTTCACAAACCGCATCCACGAAATACATTACTAAGTTATCAAATAAGAGATATTGTTAATCATCTTAAGAGGGAGGGCCTGCTATGACTAATAAGCTATTAAAATACAAGGGGTATCGAGGAACAGTTGAATATTCGTTAGAGGATAAAGTGCTTTATGGTAAAGTTATTGGCATTAGAAGTTTAATTTCCTATGAAGGGAAGACGATTGACGAACTAGAAACTGACTTTCGCGAATCGCTTGATGATTACCTTGAAATGTGTGAGAAACATGGCAAAAGACCAGAAGTTAGTTATAGTGGAACCTTTAATGTAAGGATTCCTTCAAAACTGCATGAAAAGGTTGCAATTTATTCGGCAGCTAATCATCAGTCTTTAAATGCTAGTGTAGAAGAAGCACTTAAAGATTTTATCGATAAAAAAGATGAACAGTAAAGAAAGACTACGGACATATTTGGGTTGTAATGTCCGTATCCTTTCTTTATCTTAATTAATCTTTCTCTTTCAAATACTTCTTTTGGAGTGCCAGACTGTTTCGTGGCCAGAAAACTCCATCGGCGTAACCTTGAATATGAGAATCATCACTGGCTTTATCAAGGCGATACTGTCCCCAAGCACAGTAAAGGAGACTTTGCTCAATCCCGATAAAGTGACGGTCAAGCTTTTTAGCAGTGACCAGGCTGGATCCTGCACCGGCAAATGGATCGAGAATTAAATCTCCAGGGTTAGAACTGGCAAGGATTACCTTCGCCATTAGCTTTTCTGGCTTTTGGGTAGGGTGGTTAGTGTTCTCGGGCATTGACCAATACGGAATTGAAATATCATCCCATAAGTTGCTGGGCATGGTATCACGAAATTTACCAGCCTTAGTTACTTGCCAGTCCTTAGCATGGCCATCTTCTTTGTAGGGGGCAATTACGGGACGACGTTGTTTAACCTGGTCAACATTGAAGGCATAGTCATGAGGATCAACAGTTAGGAACCAAATATCTTCGGAACTATTTTTCCAGTTAGTGAGGGCGCCCCGTCCCTTTTCACGTTGCCAAGTAATACGGTTCTTGATCGTAAAGTATTTCTCAAGGACTGGAGCAAGGACGATACTGGTTTCCCAATCCGCAAAAACATAAACGCTAGCGGTAGGTTTTAAGAGTGGCTTCAATTTCTTAATCCACTTTTCGGTATATTTTTGGTACTCGTCAGGCTTCATTTGTTTGAATGTCATCCCATCATACTTTTTATTAAGGTTGTATGGTGGATCAACAAGGGCAAGATCGATTGAATTAGCAGGTAAGTGGTCCATGATTTGAAAGGAATCCCCGTTAATTACCTTATCGGTAGATTGGGCAAGAGAGAGATTCTTTTCTTTTTTGAACTGGATAATCTTTGCTATTAAGTCTGCTGGTGCGTCAGCTAAACTAAAGTCAATCGTTTTATTGCGCTTGGATTTCACAATGTTGCCTCCCGTATCAATGCTAGATCATACTTCCATTATACAAGATTCGCTGCCCTAATCTTGATTTTTCCTCAGAGAATGGCTTAAAATAATTGGTAAATAAGTAGTGTGAGTGAAGCGAGGGATGGTTGGTGAAAAGATCCCCAAAGCACGAATTGGTTACAATTAAAAATAATTTTTGAGTGGCAGCAATGCGCTGCAATTTAGGTGGTACCGCGCAAATAATGCGTCCTATTAGTTTGAATAACTAGTAGGACGCTTTTGATTTAAGGAGGAAACATTATGGCTGAAGAAAAGAAACACACGATCTTAACTGGTGACCGACCAACCGGGAAATTACATATTGGTCACTATGTTGGTTCATTGAAAAGCCGGGTTCGTTTACAAAACACTGGCGATTACGATACCTTTATCATGATCGCAGACCAACAAGCGTTAACTGATAATGCCCGCGATCCAGAAAAGATCCGGAAGAGTTTACACCAGGTAGCTCTTGATTACTTAGCAGTTGGAATTGATCCTAAGAAGTCGACAATCTTTGTTCAATCACAAATTCCGGCCTTAAGCGAATTAACAATGCACTACCTTAACCTAGTAACTATTTCACGGTTACATCGGAACCCAACTGTAAAGACTGAAATTAAACAAAAGAAGTTTGGGGAAAGTGTTCCGGCCGGCTTCTTTATCTACCCGGTTAGTCAAGCAGCTGATATTACTGCCTTTAAGGCTGATACTGTACCAGTTGGTGATGACCAAGAACCAATGCTTGAACAAACTCGGGAAATCGTTCGTTCATTTAACCGGATTTACAACGAAGATATTTTGGTTGAACCACAAGGAGTCTTCCCACCAAAGGGTGAGGGGCGGATCCCTGGACTTGATGGCAATGCTAAGATGAGTAAGTCCTTAGGAAACTGCATTTACCTTTCTGATGATGCTGATACTGTTCAAAAGAAGGTAATGTCGATGTACACTGACCCAACCCACATTAAGGTTAGTGATCCGGGCCATGTTGAAGGTAATACGGTCTTCACTTACCTTGATATCTTTGATCCTGATAAGGAAAAGGTTGCTGAATTAAAGAAACAATACCAAGCAGGTGGCCTTGGTGACGTTAAGATCAAACGTTACCTAAATGAAGTCCTTGAAGCAGAGCTGGAACCAATCCGTAAGCGTCGTGAAGAATACGCCAAGAACATCGATTACGTTGACCAAATCCTTCAAGAAGGTTCCGCTCGTGCCAATCAAGTTGCCAACCAAACTCTCAAACAAGTCCGCGATGCGATTGGGATTAATTATTTTGATTAGAGTGCGAGCCAGCAAAGGACTTGCGGAAGGCTAGCAATTTCTCCTGACGAAGGCGTCCTGCGCCTAGGAAGGAGGTTCCTAGCTCTAGCAAGTCCCTGACGAGCAGATCTTAGCAATGGTGCCTACGAGCGAAAACTCTAACTTAACAAAAACGACCTCTTGTTTTGAATAAACGAGAGGCCATTTTTGTTAAATCGTAAAATTCCGCGTTCTTCCAATTGTTAACAGCTCCCACTTGGTTGAAGAACATGGTATCATTAAAGGGATATTGAATTTCGCTTTTTTCTAAACAAAATACAAATTATCGGAGGTGAAAATGGTGGAAGAAAACCTCGCGATTGTTGATCTCGGCTCTAATTCGACAAGAATGGCAATTACTAAAATTGCTCCTGATGGTCGTTTCCGTGAAATTAAACGGGTAAAGGAGAATACCCGTCTTTCTGAAGGAATGGGCCGAGAGAAAATGCTTCAGAAAAATGCAATGGATCGAACGATTGCTGCACTAAAAAAGTTCAAAAAGATTTATTCTACGATCCCTAATATTAAGGTGCGGGCAATTTCAACTGCGGCAGTTCGCCAAGCCAAAAATCGTCAAGAATTTTTGAACCGGGTTGAAAATGAAGTTGGTATTCATCTGCAGGTCCTTTCCGGGAAGAAAGAGGCATATTACGATTATTTGGGTGTCATTCGGACACTTAAGCTCAACCACTGTTTAATTTTAGATGTTGGCGGTGCGAGTTGTGAATTGATCTTGGTTCAGCAACGACGGGCGCGGGACTTGATTTCGCTTCCTGTGGGTGCTGTTAACCTATCTGAGCAATTTCATTTAGGGGGATATGTTCGTTCAGCTGATCTTTTCAGGGCACAGGTTTCAATGAATAACCGTCTGACAAAGATCCCGTGGCTTCGTTACGCAACAAGAGTTCCAATCGTTCTCTTGGGTGGAGCTAACCGGACACTGGCACGAATGACACGGGCGTACCACCATCATGGTCGACGACATATTTCGGGATCAATTCATGGGTACCAATTATCTTCACGGGTTGTTTTTGCAACTTATCGAGAATTATTAAATAGAAATCTCGCCCAGCGACGACGGATGCCAGGTTTGGAATCAGAACGGGCCGACATTATCATTGGAGGAATGTTACCACTAGTATCACTTCTTCAACGGAATAGTGATGGTCGAGTGATCTTTTCTGAAAGTGGTGTCCGTGAAGGGATTATTACGGAGTACGTTAACCAAAGGAAGAAAAATCATGAGTAAGACACAATGGTCACATGGCTTTTACAAGCTAACTCCAGAACAACGGCGACAAATTTTAGCCGATCAATACCACCTTTCTTCAGCCGAACAGTCATTGTTAGTTGAGCATGCAAGTGAATTAGGTAATGATCTTGTTGAAAACTACATTACTGATTATTCCTTACCTGAGGGTGTTGTTACTGGCTTAGTGGTTAACGGTAAAAGCTATACCTTACCTTTAGTTGTTGAAGAGCCGTCAGTAATTGCAGCAGCAAATAATGGTGCTCGGCGGGTTGCGAGGTCGGGGGGGTTTCATACTGAAACTTCTTTCCGTGCATTAGTTGGCCAAGTGGTAATTGATCAAGTTGATGATCCGTTAAATAAAATTGCTTGGTTGAAGAATCATGAAACAACTTTTCTTGAGATTGCCAACGCAGCCCACCCATCAATGCAAAAGCGCGGTGGCGGTGCCAAGAAGGTCCGTATTCGGCAAGTAGGACGTTTTATAAGCGTCGACCTGTTGATTGATGTTTGTCAGGCAATGGGAGCCAACACGGTTAATACGATGGCCGAAGCAGTTGCTCATTATTTAAGTGAAAACGGGAATAATGTGGTTACTGCAATTCTTAGTAACTATGCTACAGATAGTTTACAGACAGTTACTTGTCAGGTCGCCTACCCGGATCTTGTTACTAAGCAAATGGGTGGTGCTGAAGTTGCTAAACGAATTGCCGATCTAAGTGACTTAGCTCAGGTGGATCCATACCGTGCCGCAACTCACAATAAGGGGATTATGAATGGGATTGACGCTGCTCTGATTGCCAGTGGTAATGATTGGCGGGCAATCGAGAGTGGTGCCCATGCTTATGCAAGTCACGATGGCCAGTACCGTGGCCTGAGTACCTGGAAAGTTGTTGATAATCATCTTGAAGGAAGTATGACTATTCCGATGCCAGTTGGTGTAGTCGGTGGTTCAATTGGCTTGAATTCACTAACTAAACTGAATTACCATTTAAATGGAATCAGGGCTGCTCAGGAATTAGCTGCCGTAATTACTAGTTTGGGGTTAGCCCAAAATCTTGCAGCAATTCGTGCCCTAGCAACTACCGGGATTCAAGCAGGACATATGAAACTTCAGTATCGTTCTCTCGCAATTAGCGTCGGTGCTAAGCAAACAGAAGTTGAACAACTAGTAACAAAACTTAGTCAGCAGTCACATGTTGATCAAGAAGTTGCCAAGCAGCTTTTGGCAACCATACGAAAGGAGTCTTCCAATGAGTGAAGAGCAAGAAATTAAATTAAATGAGGCGAACAAGGCCCTCCTCGATCAGGTAAATGAATTATATCCAGAAGGTTCGGTTTTTGTTCAATTTAAGGGTGAGAAGTCCGGCTACGTTCGTCACGATCAAGCAACTCAACAAACAATTCCCGGAGCATTAATAATCTTGGTAACCGACTTAACCGAGCCAAATTACACCGCTTCTCACGAACTGCTTCATTTGCTAATGCTTCTTCGGGGCTTCCCACAAATCTTCTTCCAACTTTCTCTTGGAGATCGAGAATTAGATGAACAGATGATGATTATGTCGACTGATCTCTATAATGTTGCGATGCACCGGGTAGTAGTTGCTGAACAGCGGAAGCACGGTTTTATTAACGACCAGGTTGAAGAAGAATACCTAAAGGGGATCGAACACACCTTAACTCCCGAAAGTGAGAATGACGATGAGCGAGCATTACGGTTACTAACTCTGTTAGATGCTCTTGTTTTCTTTTGGGATCACCTTGCTAAGTATGAGAAAACATTAGAAACTAATTATCCCCAAGCTTTGGCAGCTGCCAAAAAGATCTATGCTGAAATTACCAAGAAGCCGATCAAGAATGCCTTTGATATGTGGCGGTCAATTGTCAAGATCTACTCCTTGTATGATCAGCAAATGGAAGAGTGGGGATTACCTGCATTAAACAATAATAAGTTTACAACCCTTTCCCCAGTGCTAAGCGAACGGCAACTACGTCTTGAAGTTCGTCAAGTCTTTGAAATTTTTAATTCCGGGATGAAGGATCGCAAGACAGGAAAACCAGCTTATGTTGGCCTTCGGCGGAATATTGACCAAAACTCCTTCACGACTGCTAAACATTCACCTGAAGAATTTAAGAAGATTTATGATCAACCAGTAAAGGAATTCCTAGAACAAAATCATATTCCATATATCATAAGGAAGTAATTTGATGGAACAAAAAGTACAACAAATATTTGATGATGCACAACGAATTGTTTTCTTAACGGGTGCTGGTGTATCAACCGCTTCTGGGATCCCCGATTTTCGGTCCGCAAATGGTTTATACACAAAAGACCGAAATGCGGAGTATTATTTAAGTCACCGTTACTTTGAAAGTGATCCAGAAGGATTTTATAAGTTTTGCAAGGAAAATTTATACTTCCCGGATGCTAAGCCAAATGTTATTCACCAAAAGCAAGCGGCATTGACCCAGCATGATCGGGCCACGGTGATAACTCAAAACATCGATAACCTTTATGAAGAAGCTCGTACAAAACACCTGATTGACTTTCATGGAAACCTCTTCAACGTGTACTGTGAGAAGTGCCACGAGACGGTACCGGTGGAGGAGTATTTGAAGAGTCGCCTTCACCAAAAAGACGGTGGTGCTTTGCGGCCTGATATTGTCCTTTATGATGAAGGAATAAAGCAAGAGGACATTATTAACTCTGTTCGGGCAATGCAAGCAGCCGATCTGGTAGTAATTGTTGGTACTTCAATGAAGGTCTACCCGTTTGCAGGACTGTTGGAATACCGAAATCCTGCCGCAAAAGTCTTAGCGGTAAATCAGGAAGTCCTTCAGTTACCGTGTGAGTTCGAAATGATCCAAACGGACGCGACAAAGTTCTTTGACGAACTAAAAGTTAAATAAAAAAGAAGCTGCTGGGCGCAAATCAATAGGACTAAACGCAACCAAGCAGCTTCTTTTTTAATTTAGAATAAATAATTAATCGAAATGGATCACTTTGTCAGCGACCTTAAATGGCATCCCTAGATGACGTTTTTCGTTACCACGCTTCTTTAGTGAAAATACATCCCGAATAGTCTTTGTAGTTAATGACATTTTGATCGCTCCTTTCATATTTGGACACTTATTGTTTCCATATTCAAGATATCATGGATAATCCCAGAATGGAACAACTCTAAGAGACCGTCTCATTTGGAGAAATGACAATTTTTGTATATTTTGCGTGGAAATGAGTAGAAGCGTGCATAAAAGTTATTAAATCAGCACTAAAGGCGAAGAATAAATGAGTATAAATTTATTTTAGGAAAAATAAGAAATTACTGAGAATGGATGGAGGAAAAAGGTAAATGAAAATTACGATGGGTCTAACAACCTGGACTGAACATCCAGCGTTAATTAATGATCAGCAACGTCCCGTAACGCTAAATGAATACGCACATCATATGCCAACGGTTGAAGTTGATACTTTTTTCTATGCTTTACCTCAGATGGCAATAATTCAAAAGTGGCTGTCTCAAGTCCCCAGCGAGTTTCAGTTTATCATTAAAGCACATCAGGGGATGACGCTTCACCAGCGAAACCAAGAAAAGGGTGAATTAGCATTGTTATTTCAACAATACCGGCGGACAATTGCACCGCTGATTGCTGCAGGACAGTTAAAAACAATCCTCTTTCAATTTCCACCATACTTTGATTCTGAAGTAAAAGATATCGAATATTTAAAGCTAATTCGTGATTGGATGGGTGATTTACCAATTGCAGTTGAGTTGCGGAATAATTCATGGTACCGTCCAGGAGTGATTGATTCACTGGTTTCGTATTGTCAAGACTTGAAGTTTACGTTGGTAGCGGCGGATGAACCTCATGATACGGTAACCTCTGTGCCGTTTTACCTTGCGACTACTAACCCTAAACTAGCGATGATCCGTTTACATGGGCGGAACCGGAAAGGCTGGGATAATGCGGGAAAAGAATGGCGAAAGACCCGGACGCTCTACCGTTATAACCACGAGGAATTAAGTGATCTTGTAAAGAAGATTGATCAGGTTAAACCACAACCACAGGAACTCTGCGTAATCTTCAATAATAATTCTGGCGGGGATGCAGCACCCAACGCTCTCCAACTACAAAAATTAATGGGAGTTAAGTTTACTGGACTTGCTCCACGTGATCCCCAACAACTTGATCTCTTTTAAGGTTGGAGTAGGTTGTGGATAATGCTATACTAAAGGTTAATTAAAATTAGGAATTAATAAGAAAGAGGGGCCTCATATGGCTGAACAAAAACCAACTTATTACATTACGACGCCAATATACTATCCATCTGGTAAATTACATATTGGTAATACATATACAACCGTTGCTTGTGATGCTGAAGCACGTTACAAGCGCTTAATGGGATACGATGTCTTCTATTTGACGGGGACTGATGAACACGGTTTAAAGATCGAACAAAAAGCCGAAAAGCTTGGAATGAAGCCACAAGAATACGTGGATAAAATGGCTGCAGGAATCAAGCAACTCTGGAAGACAATGGAGATCACTAATGATAAGTTTATCCGGACAACGGACGACTTCCATGAAAAGGCTGTTCAAAAGATCTTCCAAAAGTTTATTGAACAAGGCGATATCTACAAGGGAAAGTACAAGGGCTGGTATTCAGTTGATGATGAAGAGTACTTTACTGAAAGTCAATTAGCTGAAGTTTACCGTGATGACAACGGTAATGTGATTGGTGGAAAAGCTCCATCTGGGCACGAAGTTCAACTGGTTGAAGAAGAATCATACTTCTTCAAGATGAGTAAGTATGCCGATTGGTTGATGAACTACTATAAGGAACATCCTGACTTTATCGAACCCCACACCCGGGTTAACGAAATGGTTAATAACTTCTTGAAACCAGGTCTAGAGGATCTTGCTGTTACCCGGACTTCCTTTAACTGGGGGGTTAAGGTACCAAATGATCCAAAGCACGTTGTTTACGTTTGGATTGATGCTTTATCCAACTATATTACGGCTCTTGGTTACGGTTCGGATGATGACAGCTTGTTTAAGAAGTACTGGCCTGCTGATGTCCATATGGTCGGAAAGGAAATCGTCCGCTTCCACACAATTTACTGGCCAATTATGCTCCATGCTCTTGGACTACCACTACCTAAGCACATCATTGGTCACGGTTGGTTGACGATGAAGGATGGTAAGATGTCAAAGTCAAAGGGGAACGTGATCTATCCTGAAACCTTAGTTGATCGCTACGGCTTAGACGCTACTCGTTATTACCTTTTGAAGGCAATGCCATTTGGTAATGATGGTGTCTTCAGTCCAGAAGACTTTGTTGATAAGGTTAACTTTGACTTAGCAAATGATCTCGGAAACTTGTTGAACCGGACTGTTGCTATGATTAACAAGTACCAAGATGGTAAATTAGTTGCCCAAAATGATGCGACAACTGAATATGATGCTGACCTTGAACAAACCGCTGAGAATGCAATTGCTGAATTCAAGGAAGAAATGGATAAAGTGCACTTTGCGGATGCCTTATCAGCAGTTTGGAAGTTAGTTGCCCGGGCTAATAAGTACATTGATGAAACCGAACCGTGGGTATTGGCTAAGAACGACAGCAAGAAGGCAGAATTATCAGATGTAATGACTCACTTGGCCAAGAGCTTACGGGTAATTGCAGCTTTGATCCAACCGATAATGACCCATGCACCAAAGGAGATTATTACCCAATTAGGTCTTGAAGGCACTAACCTTGACCTAACTGAACTGCAATTCAATGATTTCCCAGAAGCTGCTCAAGTAGTTGCGAAGGGAACCCCAATTTTCCCTCGACTTGATGTTAAAGAAGAGGTTGAGTTCATTAAAAGTCAAATGAGCGCTAACCAAAAGCAAAAGGGACGTAAGGCAATGGAACAAGCAAAAAAGGAAGCGCAAAAGACGATGAGTGAAGAAAAAACAACTGGTAAAAAGCAGATTCGGTTCGATGTTTTTGAAAAGATTGAACTAAAGGTGGCCCGAATTACCTCGGCAGACCACGTTGAAGGTGCTGATAAACTTTTGAAGTTCCACATGGATGACGGAACTGAAGAAGGACGGCAAATTCTCTCAGGAATTGCTCAATGGTACCCAGATCCGTCAGTCCTTGTTGGGAAGAAAGTTGTGATTGTTGCTAACTTGAAGCCACGGAAGATGCGTGGAGAAATTAGCCAAGGGATGCTTTTATCTGCCGAAAAAGATGGCAACGTTACTGTTGTGACCGTTCCAGATTCATTGATGCCTGGAATGAGTGTCGAATAGTCGTACTTACTAATGAGTAAACAACATAAAAACTGGCGTCAGGTTTACGATTCGCATACGCATCTAAACGATGACGCCTTTTATGATGATGTTCCAGCATTCGAAGCACGAGCAGCTCACTATGGGGTCACCCAGATGAATATTGTTGGTTCGAACACAGTTTTAAATGAACGAGCATTAAAGCTAGCTCATGAATATGAAAACCTGCATGCGATCATTGGTTGGCATCCGGAAGATATTCGTTCTTACAACGAGGAAGCTGAAAAGAAACTGCTTAGTCAATTAAGCGATCCCCAAGTCGTTGGCATTGGTGAAATTGGGCTAGATTATTTTAATGATCAGGAGTCGCCTCATGATCGACAACAGGAAATCTTTGCCCAACAACTTGAAATTGCTCGACAATTGCACTTACCAGTTTCAATTCACGTTCGTGATGCCCTTGATGATGCTTATGCAATCCTGCGTGATTCCCATATTGACGAATTTGGTGGAGTAATGCATAGTTTTAACGGTTCACCCGAAATGGCTGAAAAGTTTATGAATTTAGGGATGGCAATTTCATTTAGTGGTGTGGTTAGTTTTAAAACTGCAGAAGACGTTCATAAAGCAGCATTAGCTGTTCCACTAGAGCGGATGATGGTTGAAACAGATGCACCTTACTTAACACCAATCCCGTATCGGGGGAAAGAAAATGAACCGGGCTTCACTAAGTTTGTGGTAGATGCGATTGCCAAATTAAAGAACGTTGATGCTGAATTGGTAGCATATAAGACCTTCCATAATGCAGAACAACTATTTTTAACAAAGAGAGAGCTAAATGAAAAAGATTAAAGAAGTAATCGTCGTTGAAGGAAAAGACGATACCAAACAAATCTTAAAAGCGGTTAATGCTGACACTTATGAGACGAATGGTTCGGCATTATCAGAAGTAGATATTGCCCGATTAAAAAGGCTTCAAGCAACTCGGGGGCTGATTGTGTTTACTGACCCCGATTTTAATGGGGAACGGATCCGCAAAATGATTAGTAATGCTATTCCAGGAGTTAAGCACGCGTTTATTCGTCGTGATCAGGGGGTTCCGGAATTTAAAGGGAGCCTTGGTGTTGAGCACGCAACACCAGAAGTAATTCGGAGTGCCTTAGAAAAGCTTTATACCCAAGGAACAACAGAAAACGCGGAAATAACCAGTACTGATTTAAAGGCGGCTGGATTAACCGGAAGAACAAATTCACGTCACCGCCGAGAACGTCTCGGGCAGCTTCTTGGAATTGGCTATGGAAACGGAAAGCAACTTTTGAAACGATTAAATATGTTTCAAATTCGTCGAGATGACTTTGAAAATGCAGTTCAACAATTAGACCAGGAGGAAACAAAATGAGTGAGTCAACACAAATTGGTAACCGCAAAGCGACCCGTTCAATTTTGAACGAGTATGGGATTCACGCTAAGAAGGGGTTTGGTCAGAATTTCTTGACCGACCCAGAGATCCTTCACCGAATTGTTGATGCTGCAGAAGTAACAAGGGAAGATAACGTAATTGAGATTGGTCCCGGAATTGGTGCCTTAACCGAACAACTGGCTAATGCTGCTAGTCAGATTGTTGCGGTAGAAATTGATCAGGATTTAATTCCGGTCTTGAAAAAGACGTTAGCTGATCATGATAACGTAACGGTGATCAATCAAGATATTTTGAAGGCAAACTTACCTGAATTGATTCAACAACAATTTACTGATCCGACTAAGCCGATTAAGGTGGTTGCTAACTTGCCGTATTACATTACTAGTCCAATTTTAATGAGACTCTTAGCTAGTCCCGTTGAATGGGCATCAATTACGGTAATGATGCAAAAGGAAGTAGCCCAGCGATTAACCGCCAAGCCGGGGACAAAACAGTATGGAGCATTAACATTAGCAATTGAATACCAAATGGATGCAGAAATTGCCTTTAATGTTTCGCGACATTCGTTTATTCCAGCACCGAATGTTGACTCTGCGATTGTGGTTCTTAAGCAACGTCAACAACCACTAATGGTAAAACCATTTGATAAGCAAAAATTAATGGGCTTTATCCGGGGATGCTTTGCTCACCGACGGAAGAGTCTGTGGAATAACTTACAAAGTGTAATTGGTAAAGATGCCGAAACAAAAGAAAAAATGACAAAAGTTTTAGAACAACTTGAGCTCTCACCACAAATCAGGCCAGAAAAGCTAACTTTAAGCCAATTTATTGAACTATTAAATGCACTTTATCAAGAAAATTTAATTTAAAATACGATTGAATTATTAATATAGTTGTGATAAAATTTTGACTTTTATGCTAGATGAGCGTATAGTTCAGCCTGTGAGGTGAGATGTGTGGCTAAAAGTATTTTAGAGATTAAGCAAGAACTCGAAGGGCGTGTTGGTCAACGAGTTTTGGTAACTGCTCAAGCAGGCCGTAAACGGGTTGCTAAGCACCGCGGAGTACTTAGTAAGACGTATCCAGCAATCTTTGTTGTTCATGTTAATGAAGGACAAGGAGAGATTAATCGGATCACTTACAGTTATACTGATCTCTTAACACAAAATATCTCGATCGATTTCGAAGATGAAGAAGCACAAGCGTAATATAGTAAGAGGATTATGAAAAACATGAATGCTTTTTCATAATCCTTTTTATTTTTAGAAGACATTCTACATAACTTCTTTACTAAGGTCTCCTCTGCTATAATCAAGATAACTATTTGATTAAACTGGGAGGTGTTTTGGATGCTGATCACTGAAAAAGCGCCAGCAAAGCTTAATTTAAGCTTGGATTCACCAATGCGGTACCTTGATGGGATGCCCAAGTGGGATATGGTAATGGTTTCGGTTGATTTGGCAGACTACGTTTCAATCGAAATCTCCGATCAACCAGGAAATATAAAGGTTTATACAGACAGTAGCTTTCTTCCAAATGATCAACGAAACCTCGCGTTTCAAGCAGCTAATATTTTACGAAATCGATTTCACAGGCGAGAAGCATTAACGATCAATATTAAGAAAAAGATTCCGGTTGCGGCTGGGTTAGGTGGTGGCTCATCGGACGCCGCCGCAGTATTAAGGATCCTTAATTCAGCATGGAAACTTGGCCTTTCGCGAGAAGAATTGGCGCGTTTATCATTATCGATTGATTCAGACGTTCCATATTGTGTTTATGGGAAGTTGGCACACGTGACTGAACATGGCGAAAAGATCGAATTATTGCCCCCGCAAGCCCATTACTGGGTGGTTATTGCTAAGCAGCAAATAAGTGTGTCGACACCGCAGATGCTTCGGCAAATTGACTATACACAGATTAATCACTTGGAGAACGAAAAGTTAATCCAAAATCTACAAAATGGTGATTGGCAGGAGGCAACTAAGTATATGGGCAATGTATTAGAACCTCTAACAATGCGTTATTATCCAGAAATTAAACGGTTAAAGGATAAGATGTTGTCGTTGGGAGCGGATGTTGCCCAGATGAGTGGGACGGGTCCTTCGGTTTTTGCAATTTGCCATACAGAATCACGAGCACGGCGAGTTCAAAATGGAATCCGTGGCTTTTGCAGAAACGTCAATATCGTTACTCTTTTATAATTTCACTGACTGGACTTTCCTAATGCTGAAGAAAAGTCCAGTTATTTTGATAAATAT
The DNA here is from genome assembly GCF_943193105.1 of Limosilactobacillus agrestimuris. Classification (NCBI taxonomy): domain Bacteria; kingdom Bacillati; phylum Bacillota; class Bacilli; order Lactobacillales; family Lactobacillaceae; genus Limosilactobacillus; species Limosilactobacillus agrestimuris. Next base: position 54,462 of record NZ_CALPCW010000007.1, on the reverse strand, counting down.
TAAGTAAAAGCCGAACATTTATGTTAAAATCAAAGGCGATTAATACTTTTGGAGGATTAGATATGAAGGTTAGACGTAGTAACCGCCTTGTCGATATGACAAGATATTTAATGGAACACCCTCGTTCCCTTGTTTCCCTCAAATTCTTTGGGGAACGGTACGATTCTGCTAAGTCTTCAATTAGTGAAGACCTTAGTATTATTCGTCATACTTTCCATTCATGGGGAATGGGGCGGTTGGAAACAATTCCTGGTGCAAGCGGTGGTGCCGTATTAACACCGTTTTATTCAAAGGAAAATGCGGAAAAGGCCATTGCTGATCTTGTTGATGCGGTAAGTGATGATACTCGACTATTGCCTGGGGATTATGTTTACCTTTCAGATTTGATTGGTCGGCCTGATATCTTACGTCGTGTTGGTCGGTTAATTGCTACCCAATACGTTGACAAAGATGTCGATGTGATTATGACAGTAGAAACTAAGGGAATTCCGATTGCCCAAAGTGCCGCGATGTATCTGAATAAGCCATTTGTAATTGTGCGGAATAGTTCTCACATTACAGAAGGGCCAACAGTTAGTGTTAATTATGTTTCGGGTTCTGTAAAACGAATCAAGAAGATGGAATTATCACGGCGGACCCTTTCAGCTGGAGCAAACGTGGTCGTGGTTGATGACTTTATGAAGGGTGGCGGAACCCTTAACGGGATGAAGTCATTGATTAAGGAATTTGACGCGAACTTGGTTGGAATGACTGTTTTAGCTGAGGGAGAAGTTTCCGGTAAGCGACTGGTTGATAACTGCACTTCACTGATTAAGGTAAATGCGGTGGACGATGAGAAGAAAACAATCCAGGCTGGACCAGGAAGCTTTATTAAAGATGTTTTTGAGAAGGAGTAAGGTAGCAAAATGAAGCGGAATGCAATTATTTTAGCAGCCGGTAAGGGAACCCGGATGCGGTCAAAGTTATACAAGGTTTTACACAAGGTATGTGGCAAGACAATGGTAGAGCATGTGGTTGGTCAACTCGAAAAAGCTGACATTGACAATATTGTGACTATCGTTGGCTTTGGCGTTGAAAAGGTTGAGGAAGTTATCGGTAACCGGACTAAGTTTGCTTTGCAGAACCAACAATTGGGGACGGGGCATGCAGTTATGCAGGCTAAAGATCTTTTAGGAGATGAAGATGGTGAGACCGTTGTAGTTAGTGGTGATACACCATTATTTACCGCTGATACTTTTAAGAAGTTATTTGAATACCATGAGCAACGTCATGCTGCTGCAACGATTTTGACTTCTGTCGCCCCTGATCCAACAGGTTATGGCCGGATTGTTCGGAATGAAGTTGGGATTGTTGAGCGGATTGTTGAACAAAAGGATGCCACTCCTGAGGAACAAGCAATTCATGAAATTAATACCGGTGTTTATTGCTTTGATAATAAGAAGCTTTTTGCTGCATTAAAGAAAGTCAATAATGATAATGCACAGGGTGAATACTATCTTACTGATGTAATTGAGATCTTGAAGAAGGAACAAGAAATCGTTACCGCTTATAAGATGGCCGACTTTGATGAATCAATGGGGGTTAACGATCGCGTTGCCTTAGCCCGTGCTAATAAGATCATGCGTAAGCGGATTAATACCGAGTTAATGAAATCTGGTGTTACAATGATTGATCCAGAAACGACATACATTGATGATGGCGTTAAGATTGGTCAAGATACTGTTATTGAGGGTGGCGTTGTGATCAAGGGGAACACCACGATCGGTAGTGACTGTTACATTAGTGCTCATTCACGAATTGAAGATTCAACAATTCATGATGGGGTAACAATCACTTCATCTACGCTTCAAGAAGCCGAAATGCATGACGGTAGTGATATTGGCCCTAATAGTCACCTTCGTCCAGCTGCAGAAATTGGCAAAAACGTTCATATTGGTAATTTCTGTGAAGTTAAGAAGGCCTTTATTGGCGAAGGAACTAAGGTTGGTCACTTAACTTACATTGGTAATGCCACCCTTGGTAAGGACATTAACGTTGGTTGTGGGGTTGTCTTTGTTAATTATGACGGTAAGAACAAGCACCACACAAACGTTGGTGATCACGCCTTCATCGGCAGTAATAGTAACTTGGTTGCCCCAGTTAACCTTGCTGCAAATGCCTTTGTTGCAGCCGGCTCAACAATTACGGATAACGTTGAAGAATATGACATGGCAATTGCGCGTGCACGTCAGGTTAACAAGGAGAATTACGCCAAGAAGTTGCCTTGGTAAGATTTCTGCTCTTGCTTTTTGTGCGGCAAATTTATATTATTGAAGTGTTGATATGATAATGTTTACCGCACACGTAATTATTATTAAATAAGGGGCTGGGGACATTATTATCCCAGCTTCTAGTTTTGAATTAATCCAGTGGAGGATGCAATGACTACTAATCATTATTTTGACCCTAAGTTGAAGATTTTTGCTTTGAATTCAAACCGGCCACTTGCTGAAAAGATCGCTAAACATGTTGGCGTTGACTTAGGTAAGTTGTCTGTTGACCGTTTCAGTGACGGTGAAATTCAAATTAACATTGAAGAAAGTGTCCGTGGTGATAATGTTTACGTTATCCAATCCACCTCTGCACCAGTCAATGATAATTTGATGGAGCTTTTGATCATGGTTGACGCTTTACGCCGTGCTAGTGCAAAGACCATCAATGTGGTAATTCCTTACTATGGTTATGCACGTCAAGACCGGAAAGCTCGCAGCCGTGAGCCAATTACTGCGAAGTTAGTGGCTAACATGCTACAAAATTCAGGTGTTGATCGGGTGATTGCCCTTGATCTTCACGCTGCCCAAATTCAAGGATTCTTTGATATTCCTGTTGATCACTTGATGGGTGCGCCTCTTTTGGCTGAATACTTCATTAATGAGGGAGTTGCTCAGGATGCCGTAGTAATTTCACCTGACCATGGTGGTGTTACTCGTGCTCGTGCATTGGCTGAATTCTTGAAGTCACCAATTGCGATTATTGATAAGCGTCGTCCACGAGCAAATGTTGCTCAAATTATGAACATCATTGGTGATGTTAAGGGTAAGAAGTGTATCATGATTGATGACATGATTGATACAGCTGGAACTATTACCTTGGGTGCCCAAGCATTAATTGATGCTGGTGCAGAAGAAGTTTATGCTTCTTGTACTCATGCTGTTCTTTCTGGCCCAGCAATTGAGCGGTTAGATAAGTCACCAATTAAGGAAGTTGTTGTGACGGATTCAATTCAACTGCCAAAAGAAAAGCAAATTGATAAGATTAAGCAAGTATCAGTTGCACCACTAATTGGGGATGCAATTAAACGAATTAATGAAAATCGCCCAGTTAGTCCTTTGTTCAAGAAGGTTTTTAAGAGTGCTGAACTTTAATTAGTGATAAAACGTGATTACTATCTATTTTGGATAGTAATCACGTTTTTAAATTCTAACGATATTATTAAGAGCATGGCAGGAAAAGGCTGAGACGAAACGGTCATGGTATAATTAAGGGTGGGAAAAGGAGGAGTCATTATGACAGTAAATAAGTTCTTCAAGAATATTTCGGTAGGTGTAGCTGCGTTAACACTTGTCCTAACGTTAGCCGGATGTGGTAGTCAATCAACGACTAGTTCTCAGAAGAGCTCATCTACCAGCAGAAGTACTCAATCATCTGAAAATGATTCAACGAAGGCGGTTCGTTCAGCCAACCGTTCGATTCGGAACAATGATTTCCAAGAAGCATACGATAATTTAAATAGCACTAATAATCGCTCTAATGAAGCTGAAAATTTAAAGGGTGATCTCCAGAATTATTTAACTGCAAAGCGCGCCTATAATAATGGTGACTATCAAACTGCGTCTAACAGTTTGAAACCATTAAAGTCAACAAGTACTGCAATGCGCGATGCTTATGCAAGTCTTCAGTCAAAGATTAATAAAAAGCAAGCAACTAAGACATCAACATCTTCGTCAAGTCAACGGGTTGCTAACCAACAGGCATCTGATAAAACAAGTGACCGTGTTGTTGAAGCTTTTGCTAATAAGATGGGCTTTACTGGCGAAAAGGGTTACTCGATTATCCCAACATCTGCTAGCGGTAACATATATAAGTTAGAAGTTCGGCAGAATAATAGTGATAATACGGTTTCTAACATGGTTGGAATTTACCAATACAATAGTCAAACCGGTGCAGTTACAAAGTTACAATAGATTTAGACGGGTAAGGGAACAATTTAGAATTGGCCTTACCCGTTTTTTGGTAGGTGAGATCGATGTGTACAGTATTAACTCTGGATCAGAAGAATTTATTTGGAAGAACGATGGATTTCCCGTTTCGGACACCATGGGGGTTAACCTTTTTACCGGCTGGTTATCAATGGCAACCCGCAAATCAACAGGAAAAGATTAGTGATCGGTATGCAATTCTTGGCGGAATGCGTCTTGTCGGTAACCATTATTTAATTGGTGACGGGATTAATGAGCAGGGATTAGTATGTGCTGAGTTATTTTTTTCGGTTGCAGCAAGTTATGGTCAAGAAGAGCAAGGAAAGTTGAACCTCACCCCGCAGGACTTTATCCATTGGGCATTGGCAAGTCATGCAACGGCTCAAGAAGTAATTGATGACTTAGTGAATATTACCGTTGTTAAGAAAAAATGGTTTGATGATCAACAGTATCCATATCACTGGTTACTAATGGATTCAACCGGAACGTACGGGATTGAGCCTTTAGGTGGTCGCCTAGTTTGCTTTAAAAATGACGTTGGTGCATATACCAATACTCCAGCGTATATAACCCAACTTGAAAAATTAAATCGTTACCTTGGCAATGATTCGGGAGGAGTTTTCACGGCGCAATCAAAGAAAGATTTAACCAAAGAAAATCCCCCAATTAGTGGTCGAAATTCAAGCGATCGTTTTATTCTTGCGGCTCAAGCACGTTGGGGAAGGAAGATAACAACATCAAAGGAATTATCTGCTTTCCTTCGTTCAGTAACAGTTCCTAAAAATGAGCACCATCCACATAACTATACCCACTACCAAGCAATTATTAATCAAGAAAGTGGTGAATACCGTTTTCGTAATCAGCTGACTGGAAAGATTGCTACATACAATGTGAAAGAAAACGCGCAAGAAAAAGTAATTAGACGATTCTAAAATACAAATAATGGCTCCAAAGTACAAGGTTACGTACTCTGGAGCCATATTCAGTAATTAGTCAAATTAACGCAGAACATACTTTTCAACAGCCTTACCAACACCGTCATTATTATTAGTATCAGTAATAGCGTCAGCAACTGCTTTTGTTTCTGGAATAGCATTTCCCATGGCAACACCAATTCCGGCATATTCAATCATTGAGTTATCGTTTTGAGCATTTCCCAGTGCCATTACTTCATCTTGTTTGATCCCGAGTTCATCACTCAAGGCTTTGAGAGTACTTCCCTTACTTGCCCGGTGATTAACAATTTCTAAATAGAAGTCTTCACTGCGGATAACTGTAAATCGATCCCCAAACTTTTTAGTAAATTTATCTTGGATTTGATCTAATTTCTCCTTATCACCAAGCATCATTCCTTTGGCGAGGACATATTGATCCTGCATATGTGCTAGTTCATCAAGTGACCGAACACGGACTGGCATACTTACTAAATCAGACTCGTGAATTGTCCACGGACTGAGATCCCGATTTGTTGTATAGATGTAGTCTCGAGATTCAAATTGTGATTTGACGTCATTCTTTATACAAAATGCTTGCCAGTCGATATAGTCATCGAAAGATAACGTGTAGTTAACCATGACCTTTTCGTTAGTGGATTGGGCAAGGGCACCATTGAAACTAATGACGTATTCGTCATCCTGGTGGTTTAAGCCGAGCTCTGTCAGGTAGGCGTCAACACCAGTCATTGGGCGGCCAGTACAAAGAACAATTTTAACCCCTTGTTGTCTTGCGGCTTCAAGGGCCTCTTTAGTTTTTGCTGTGATTTGACGTTGATCATTAATTAATGTTGCATCAATATCGATTGCTACTAGTTTAATTGCCATTATTTGTGCTCCTTTGGATTAATAATATGGTTGTTTTGAATGTAACTTTGAAATTCTTCGTAAATTGGTTCAAAGATTTCAATATCCTGGTGTTCATTAAGCATCTCTTTAGGAAAGAAGAACCGTTGATCCCCGGCTTCTTTACCCGAAACGCTAGCCACAAGCGTACTAACTTGGGATAGCTCAACCAAATTCCCGTTGGGTTGGATTAGTTCAATTTGTGTTTGCGGGTTTGAATTTTGCGGGTTATAGGTATCATAAGGAAGCTTAAAGCTATCGTTGACAGCGGTATAATAGTCACTATTAAAACCGGCAGTCTGGATTAACTTCCGCAATTTTGGTAAGAGTGACTTTGATTTTTCATCATATAGTGCGGACTTGAGTGGCCGACGATTGAGAAACCTTCTGGCAAGATCGTTTAAAATATCATCTCGTGAATGAGTCCAGTGATTAAAGTACGTCGTTAAAACACCATCATCAAGTACCAGGTAGTCATCCAGGTTAAAGTGGTTATTGAAAAATGGCATTAACATGTAGGGGGTAAATTCTGGTTCGAACTCACTTGGATGTTGGTAAATATAATCAGCCCGTTTTAAGAGGTGATCGAGGATCACTTCCATTGATCTTGAAACGGGGTGGAAGTAGATTTGCAGGTACATTTGCAACCGACTAATGATATAGTCTTCAACAGCATGCATCCCGGAAATGTCAAAAGCAATCCCACTTTTAATTGGCCGCATCATTAACAGTACCCGGTCTAAGTCAAATTTTCCGTAGTTGGTTCCAGTATAGTAAGAATCCCGCTGGAGGTAGTCCATCCGGTCAGCATCAACTTGGCTCGAGATCATCTGGACAACTTGAGGATTATGGTAGGTATGATCAATTACACTAGCAACCTCTTCAGGAAAGGTTGGTGAAACCCTACTAAGGATATGGTTTACATTAGTTGATGGATTAGTAATAATTTCCCGGGTAATTGCTTCGTGATTGGTATGGAAAATATGTTCAAACGTGTGGGAATATGGCCCGTGACCAACATCATGTAAAAGAGCAGCGCAAAGAGCAACTGGGCGCTCGCGATCATCCCAAAGGCCATCACCAGGTTCTTTGGTCGGATAATTTCTTTGGAATCGATTGCACATTCGACGGGTGATCTCATAAACGCCTAGACAATGACCAAAGCGGGAATGCTCAGCACCATGAAAGGTTAAGGACGAGGTTCCTAACTGCTTAATTCGGCGTAATCGTTGAAATTCAGGGGTATTAATTAAATCAAGTAGGATCTGGTTATCAACGATAATTTGTCCATGAATCGGATCGCGGAAGACCTTTTCTTTAGCTAATTGTTCATCCTGAAAGGACATTTACTTACTCCTCTCTTTGAAGGCGTTCTTGAAGACGGTTGATTGTTGTAGATTCTTGTTCAAGATATTGGATAAAGTTATCTGACCATATTACTTGTTGTAATTGTTGATTGCCACGATCATGAAAGACGTTTAGTAAACGTTGTTTGGCATCGTTAAGACTTAAGGACTTTCCAAGCAACTCTTCAATGGTGGTCATTGCGGTCGGCCAGATATCAGGGAAATGCCACTTATTTTCTTCTTCCTGAAGTCCTTTAGCATAGAAGTCCCTGATTACTTCACCCCGTAACATTTGTGGACCGTTGACGCTCAAGTAAAGCATGACAACTACACCTGACTTGTTCCGACGTTGAGACATTCCGCCAATCTTTTGACCATTGACACTTAAATCAAAGGTTCCTGGGCAATATGAATGAGTAATTTCACCAGTTTCAACCGTAATTTCTGGAAAAGCTGCACTGACTACATCAGTCATTACTTGATAGGCTTCATCAATTTTGAGCTCGCCACCAATAACGTGCCAAGGAAGAAAGATTGAAAAGTTAAGGACCCCGGAATCGCTCGCAACGGCGAGGCCACCTGAGTTACGGATAAAGTAGTGGAGTCCTTTAGCCGAAAGATAATTTAATGCGGTTGTGAGGTGGGGGAGGCGTTGATCCTTTAGCCCTAAAATAATCGTATCTTCTAGAGTCCAAAAATGAAGAACAGGAGATAACAGTTGCTCACTTGCCTGTAGCAAGGCATTTGTATACGTAAATGAACTCAGATTATTCTCTGGCTTTAATGGTTGGTAAAAGGTTTCAACATGTTGATTTGCAATATTAATCATAACTAATTCTTCTTTTCTATAAATACTGGCATTATTTAACATTTTCATTATACTAAACTAGGCAGAATAATAACATTCGGAGACGAAAAACAGTTATAATCAGGACAAGAAACTATAAGGAGGTCCTAAATATCAAACGTTCAGTACCAGTTCATGTTCAGTTAACGACCACGATGGAGCAGGATGGTCAACGGGATCAATATCGGTTTGATGAAGAAGGGCAATTCGTTGAATTAAACGGGAAATATTATCTCCGTTATCAAGAACACCAAGATGGAACCGTTACCCCTGTTCAATTCCGTTTAGATACGGACCAACTTCACCTAAGACGAAGCGGGGTTCGTGAAACTGATTTTGAATTTCAATTAGCCGAGCCAACCAAAACTCGTTACCGGACAGAATACGGAATTATTGGAATGATGGTCACAACAAACCGTCTAGAGGTAGAATTTGATCCCCAAAATGTTAATGGATCAATTGATTTGGAATATCAGCTAACTGCAAACGATCAATTAATCGGAACTTACCAAGTTCAATTGCAATTTGCTGTTTAGCATTGTATACTGTAATTTAGACTTTTGAAGGGATGTGCACCAATTTGGATTTAAAGATTTTTGACGGCCAAGACAAATCAGAACTTTCAATGATCGAAGTTGCCCACGCTATTCTCGCACACCACGGCGAGGCAATGGCATTTGTTGATTTAACTAACGAAGTTCAACAATACCTTGGTAAGAGTGATGAAGAGATTCGTGAACGACTTTCACAGTTTTACACTGATTTGAACATCGACGGCAGTTTTATCTCCCTCGGTGATAACACTTGGGGTCTACGTGCATGGTACCCATATGAATCAATCGACGAAGCAACCGTTGGTGAAAACGAAGACGAAGAAGAGGACGATCGTCCAAAGAAGAAGCGTCGTAAGGTTAATGCCTTCTTAGCTGATTCAAATTCTGATGATGACGTGATCGATTACGATAATGATGACCCTGAAGATGAGGATCTTGACGATCAAGATGATGACGACAACACAGATTATGATGATGACGACGATGACGATGATGATTACAGTGATGACGGTCTTGATGACGGCATCGAAGGTCAATTATCTGAACTACATGACGATGACGATGATGAAGAATAATTTTTAATATTTTGTTCTTGACTATCTAGTGGCGAGCCTGTATTATCTTTCTTGGGCGCCTGTGAAATGCAGGTAATCGTTCGTTAAAATGTTGGCTCCCTGTTTCAATGGAAATAGGGAGTCTTTTCTGTTTATTAACCCCATTAAAAAACAAAAAGGAGAAAATTACGCGATGACTAAGTACATTTTTGTAACCGGTGGAGTTGTATCATCACTAGGTAAGGGGATTGTTGCTGCTTCCCTTGGCCGCCTATTAAAGAACCGTGGCTTAAAGGTTGCCATTCAAAAATTCGACCCTTATATTAACGTTGATCCAGGAACTATGAGTCCATATCAACACGGGGAAGTTTTTGTTACTGATGATGGTACTGAAACTGATTTGGATTTAGGTCATTATGAACGTTTTATTGATAACGACTTAAACAAGTACTCAAACGTTACTACTGGTAAGATTTATTCTGAAGTATTGCGCAAGGAACGGCGGGGTGATTACTTAGGACGGACCGTACAAGTTATCCCTCACATTACTAACGCTATTAAGGACAAGATTAAGCGTGCCGGTGAAAGTACTGATGCCGAAGTTGTTATCACTGAAATTGGTGGGACAGTTGGGGATATTGAATCTCAACCATTTATGGAAGCAATTCGTCAAATGAAAGAAGAAGTTGGCGATGATAATGTCTTATACATCCACACAACATTAGTTCCATACCTCCGTGCAGCTGGTGAAATGAAGACTAAGCCAACGCAGCACAGTGTTCGTGAATTACGTGGTTTGGGTATCCAGCCTAACATTCTAGTTGTCCGGACTGAAAAGCCAATCACTGATGAAATGCGGACTAAGATTGCATTGTTCTGTGATGTTGATCCAAAGGCTGTTATTGAATCAATGGATGTTAATACCCTTTACGAGATTCCGTTGAACTTACAAAAGCAAGGGATGGATCAATTAGTAGTTGATCACTTTGATCTTGATTGCCCAGTTGCTGATATGCGTGAATGGACTAACATGGTTAACCACATTGAGAATGATCTGAAGAAGACCGTTAAGATTGCCATGGTTGGTAAGTACACTGACTTACAAGATGCTTACATTTCAGTTAACGAGGCTCTTCGTCATGCGGGATACCCAGTTGATGCTAAGGTTGATATCGATCACTTCAATGCTGAAAACATCAACGAAGATAATGTGGTTGATACTCTTAAGGATTATGATGGGATCCTTGTTCCTGGTGGTTTCGGAAGCCGGGGAATCGAAGGAATGATTACCGCAATTAAGTATGCTCGTGAAAATGATGTTCCTTACTTGGGAATTTGCCTTGGGATGCAAACAGCATGTATCGAATACGCACGGGATGTTCTTGGATACAAGGATGCTAATTCAACTGAATTTGATCCAAACACTAAGCACAACATCATTGACTTGATGTCAGACCAAGAAGATGTTGAAGATATGGGTGGAACACAACGTTTAGGTGCTTACCCATGTAAGTTAAAGCCAGGAACAGTTGCAGCAGCTGCTTACGATAATCAAAAGATGATCAGTCAACGTCACCGTCACCGTTACGAATTCAATAATGATTATCGTCAAGAAATGGAAGGCAATGGTTTAGTTGTTTCCGGTGTTAACCCAGACCGAAACTTAGTTGAAGTGGTTGAACTACCAGATAAGAAGTTCTTTGTTGGTGCTCAATACCACCCAGAATTTAAGTCACGTCCAAACCACCCAGAAGGATTATTCAAGGCCTTTGTTAAGGCAGCTGTTGAAAACCAAAATAATTAATTTTAAGTGCTCTCAAGGTAGGTGAGAATTCCCATTTATCTTGGGAGCTTTTTTATAAAAATAGCCATTCAAAATTATTTAAGATTGCCTACAAAAGGTTGTAATTTGTTAAATTTTTAATTATCATTATTATTGACTGTTTTGATTGAGAAACTGTCAGTATTTAGTTAAAATTAAATTAAAAATATTATAAAATTATAGAAGTTTTAAGTGAGGAAACACGGACATGAAAAGAATGATCATTCAAGGAGGAAACCGACTCTCGGGTGAAGTTACGATCGGTGGTGCCAAGAACAGTACGGTTGCTTTGATCCCAGCAGCAATTCTAGCTGATACTCCAGTTGAATTTGATACTGTTCCAGATATCTTGGATGTTCACAACTTAATGATCATTTTGGAATCGATGAATGTTAAATCATCATTTACTCACGGATTTTTGGAAATCGATCCGACTCAGATCATTGAAGCTGAACTTCCAAGCAAAGCAATTAAAAGTTTACGGGCTTCTTATTACTTTATGGGTGCCCTTTTAGGACGGTTCCATCGGGCGACTTTAACTTTTCCTGGTGGGGACAATATTGGACCACGGCCAATTGACCAACACTTGAAAGCCTTTAAGGCGTTAGGTGCTTCTGTTAGTGAAAATAATGGAACTGTTCATCTTGATGCACCAAACGGCCTTCACGGAACGCGGATTTTCTTAGATATGGTATCTGTTGGGGCAACGATTAATACAATCTTAGCTTCAGTTCGCGCTAAAGGAACAACTGTGATTGAAAATGCCGCGAAAGAGCCGGAAATTATCGATTTAGCAACATTTTTAAATAATATGGGTGCACAGATTCGTGGTGCCGGAACCGATACGATCCGGATTACTGGGGTTGATACGTTACAATCAATGAATACTCACACAATCATTGCAGACCGGATCGAATCCGGAACTTACCTGGCAATGGCAGCAGCTGTTGGTGATGGTGTGATGGTTCATAACGTGATTCCAGAACACTTGGAATCATTTACCAGTAAGATGATTGAAATGGGGGTTGACCTCCAAATCGATAGCGATAAGATTTATGTTCCTCGGGTTACACGTTTGAAGGCAATCCATGTTAAGACAATGCCATTCCCGGGATTCGCGACTGACTTACAACAACCACTTACTCCCTTAATGTCACTTGCTGAAGGAGATAGCACGATCGTTGATACGATCTACCCAAAGCGAGTTAAGCACATTCCAGAATTACAAAAGATGGGAATGAATATTGAAGCTCATGACGGGATGATTGTGGTTAAACATACTGGTCACCTCCATGGTGCTGAAGTAAGTGCCGGTGAGATTCGTGCGGGTGCTGCATTAACGATTGCTGGCCTGATGGCAGAAGGAAAAACAGTAATTAATAATGCTGGTAATATCCTTCGGGGCTATGACCGGATCGTTTGGAAGTTAAACCGCTTAGGAGCAAAAGTTTCTATTGAAGACGATAGCTCAGTAAAAATTTAATTAGTCTATTGCATCGATAATTAATTCATGTTATCCTGATAGGGTTGATTATCTATGTTTCAGGCAATGATTCATGGCAAAGGAGCGTAATAAATTATGAAACAAGGAATTCATCCAGATTATCATCCAGTAGTATTCCAAGATGCATCTACTGGTTACAAGTTTCTTTCAGGTTCTACTGTAACCTCAAGTGAAACTATTAAGTGGGAAGACGGTAACGAATACCCATTAGTACGGGTTGAAGTTACTTCTGATTCACACCCATTCTACACTGGTAAGCAAAAGTTTACTCAAGCAGATGGTGCTGTGGACAAGTTCAACAAGAAGTACGGTCTCAAGTAAGACTAACTTTACTTGTTCAAAAAAGACGTTGGGATTTCTCAACGTCTTTTTTTATTTAAATTATTATTTTAATCGGTGTAGACAACACTAAGGTATGTATAATGAAATTAGCTTTTCAAAAGGAATGATGATTTATGCTTCGACGTTTAATATGGGCAATAATGAAGCTGAACGGCTGCTCGTTTTTTCGGGTGGTTCGCCAGACGTTGTCAATGTTATTTCCCTTTGCGTTATTAGGATCATTTTCGCAGATGATCTACCGAACTTTTCTCAGTCAAAATGGCTTATTCTATAACATTGCTTATTTCGGTGATTGGGTTCCTGATTGGCTAATGACTGGATTACAGTCCGCCTTTATTGGAATCGATAAGATTATTTTTAACCTTTTCGGGATATTGGTCGCTTATGCAGCAGCTAAATATACCGCGAGGATTTACCATCGGGATTCTCAGCTTGCTGGGGTAACGGGAATTATAGTGATTCTGATTATTGCATTTGAGTATGGCCACGTTACGATCGATCGGGCAACCAATTTTAATTGGCGCCTTTTAGGGACGCAAAGTTTATTAATTGCCTTGATCGTTGGGTATGCGGTGGGACAGATATATCATTGGCTAGGAGTTGAGCGTAATTTTCAGAAGACTAACCAGATTATTAGTGTCCGTGAGCGTTCATTGTACGCGATGAAGCCATTGGTAATGTCTGTTATTTTGGCAATGATTTTTACATATATCCTTAACTTTGGTTGGTTAAGTAAGGTTCTGCGGAATGTCTATTCCCAAATGATTTCGGTTGGCCACAATAACCAGGGGATTTTACTAACAATTGCCGGAACAATGTTGATAACAACGTTTGATTGGCTCGGTTTAGGTTCCGTTGCCAATTCAGGAATGATTTTAAGTGGTGGACCATTTGCTAGTAACCTTAGTTATGCCCTTCGTCATGGTTCGGCATGGAATGTTCCTCACCCGTTTTTTGGTGGTTCCTTGTATAACTCCTTTGCTAATTTTGGTGGCAACGGATTGTTACTTGCTTTGACCGTCGCAATTATTATTTCTTCACGGAGTCAGGGACAACACCAGGTGGCCAGGTGGACATTAATTCCCACACTCTTTAATTCACAGTATGCCGCAATGATTGGTCTTCCGATTATTATGAATCCCCTTTACTTGTTCCCAATTTTATTATTACCGGTTGTGAATATTGCGATTGCTGCTGTGGCGATTGCGATCCATTTGATCCCGCCAACACCATATCCGGTTTTAATGGGGACACCGGGGCCATTAATTAGTTTCATCGCTAGTAATGGGAATTGGCTCGTACTGATCTTTACGTTAGCTTTATTCGTCTTAGATGTTTGGTGCTTCATTCCGTTTGTTAAAATTATTGATCACTTTGAACAGAAACTGTATTTAGACCCTTCGGAGGTGGATTATTATGCTCAAGATTGAGGAAAATCCACGCAAGAAAAGTCGTCGAATTCTAATTTCGTTAATTATTGTACTGATCTTAATCGCTTTGCCAACCTATATTTGGATGAAACACAGTAACAAATATTTAGCACTGCAGGAAAAGTCACGAATGTCACCGGTAATTATGGTTCCTGGTAGTTCTGCGACTAAGGAGCGTTTTAACCAGTTAATTCAAATCCTTAATAAGAATACCCAGAAAAAACATAGTGTTCTAAAGATGGAAGTATATAATAACGGAAAGATCAGTTATAACGGAACGATTGCACGAAACGATAACGAACCGTTTATTATTATTAGCTTTGAAAATAATAAAGATGGTCTTTCTAACATCAAAAAGCAAGCCTCAATGTTAAATGAGGCATTCGGTGAATTGACTAACCAATACTATTTCAACAATTTTAAGGCATTTGGTCATTCAAATGGTGGGTTAATTTGGACATACTGGTTAGAACATTATTATTCAGAGTATGACGACCAAATTAAGATTAAAAGTTTAATGACCTTGGGAACACCGTATAACTTTGCGGAAAAGTCAATTGAGACACCGACACAGATGTTTACGGAACTGAAAAAATACCGGAATAAACTTCCCAAGACACTGAACGTCTTCTCAATTGCCGGCACGGAAAATTATGATTCAGACGGCTTAGTTCCTGAGGAAAGTGTTCAAGCTGGTAAATATATCTTTCAAAAACGTGTTGCCCATTATACGACAATGACCGTAACTGGGGATGAGGCACAGCATTCTAGTCTTCCACAAAATAAACAAATTGTGAAAATTATTGAGGAATACCTCCTTGATGGTAAGAACCCTAATAACCCGGTTAATCGGCGGGAAACTAATCAGAATAATGATGATCGCTAAACTGTTCAAAAAAATTAAAACAGGTTATACTATTGCTAGCTTACTAAACGAAAGGAAATTTTAAAGGTGAAACAACAAAAGCAAAGAAAATCTCGCGGTTGGCTTCGCTGGACTGCGGTGGTCATTCTACTGTTAGTTGCGGTGGTCCTTATATTTAACCAACAGATTAAATACTACTTAACGGAAAGTTACCGACCACAAATTACTCGGCAAGCAATTCAAAAGAATCAAGCCAAGCAGAGTAGTGCTAACTATGACTATAGTGATGCGCAGGATCTGAGTCTCCAAACAGTTGCGAAGGCGCGGGCAAAGAAACAGCCGATTAATATTATTGGTGAGATTACTGTCCCTGCCATTGATCTAACGATTCCAATTGCTAACGGAGTCGACAACACAACGTTAGCTTTGGCGGCCGGAACAATGCGGCCGAACATGAAGATGGGGGAAGGTAACTATGCGTTAGCTGGTCATAACATGGCTAATGGTAGTAAGGTTCTCTTCTCACCACTTTACTCCAAGTCTAAGATTGGTCAAAGGGTCTACATTACCGATTTAAAGAACGTTTATGAATATAAGATTTATGAACGAAAAATTATTGATCCATCAGAAGTTGAAGTTGTTAACAATACCAAGAACAAGATTATTACCTTGATTACGTGTGATGAAACTGGTGCTCACCGGTTAATGGTCCGGGGGAGTTATGTTAAGAAGATGCCATTTAATAAGGCTCCACAACAAGTCCAACATAACTTCAGCAGTAAGTACACAACTGGAAGAAATTCATAAAAAATAAGAGGGCTCCAAAGATCGGTAAATCCGAACTCTGGAGCCCTCCCTGCATTTATTAGGAATTAAGGTAAATTACTTTTCTACCTTCTTAGCTTCATCCATTGCCTTCATTAAGGAAGGATTCTTTGAATGACAATCCTTGATCATTTGGTAATCTTCTTCACTTAATTCTACAACATACTTTGCCATATTGAGAGCCTCACTTTCCATTAATCGTAACTATACTATACCACAAGAAATTAGCGAAATTTGGTGAAAATTTACTTAGCTTGAACTTCATTACTTAGTTTAGTTAACCAGTAGGGAAGGGCTTCAGCAAGAATTTGATATGTATCTTCAAAACGGTGAGTATACCAAGGATCAGGAATAATAGTTCCAGCTTTACCCGGGACAATATCATATGCTTGGTAGATTTTATGGCGATCATTTACTGGTGCCATCCGTAAGAGATTCCGCTTATTCATGTCATCCATACAAATGATATAGTCTGCAGAATCAAAGTCAGTCTTAGTGATTGGCCGTGAAATAAGGCCGCTTGGATCTAGGTGATGGTGGCGCATTGCTTTTTGTGCACCAGGATGTGGTGGGTTACCTTCTTCTTCATTACTAGTTGCTGCAGAGTCAATTTCAATCTGGTTACTTAAATTCTTTTCATCAACCATTTGGCGAAACATTGCCTCTGCCATTGGGGAACGACAAATGTTACCGAGACAAACAAAGAGAATCTTCATTTTGACCACCTCATTGAGAACTTTTCTCTATCATACCGAATTTGCTAATATTTTGCTAAATTAGTGACCTAGTTGTCGCTCAGTAACCATGGATTTGGTATTATAGTAGATACTGAGAAATTGTTTTGTTAAATAACAAGTTAAAAGAGGAGGAAGAGAATATGATAGCGACAATTGTTGTGATTGTAATTGTGATATTGCTAATCGCCCTGTACGCTGGCCTATATAATGACTTGGTTCAATTACGAACCCACGCTCAAGAATCTTGGAGTCAAATTGATGTTCAGCTTCAACGACGGAATGACTTAATTCCTAACTTGGTATCAACGGTTAAAGGTTACAGTAAATACGAAGCAAGTACTTTAGAAAAGGTTACTCAGCTCCGGAGTCAACTAGAAAATATTCCTGATAGTGACCGAGCGCAAAAAATGGCAGTTTCTAATGAATTAACGGGAACGTTACGGTCATTATTTGCAGTTGCGGAAAACTACCCTGATCTAAAGGCTAGTACCCAGTACCAATCATTGATGGAAGAACTAAGTAATACTGAAAATAAGATTGCTTATTCCCGTCAATTGTATAATTCAACTGTTGCTAACTTGGATGCCAAGATCCAATCATTCCCAAGCAACATTATTGCTAAGATTCACCACTTTAAGCAAATGGACTACCTTCAAGTACCTAAGGAAGCAAAGGCAGTTCCTAAGGTTTCATTTGATAATTAGGTGATTTAAAATGTTGTATCAACAAATCGCAAGTAATAAGCGGAAAACGGTCCTAGTATTGACCGGGTTCTTTATCCTTGTTGCTTTAATCGGTGCAGCAATCGGCTACCTTTTTGCCGGAACTGCTGTTGGTGGAATTATTATTGCGGGAGTTCTGGTGGCTATTTACATGTCAGTAATGATTAGCCAGTCGACTGAGGTAGTGATGAATATGAACAATGCACGTGAGATTCATTCTGCACAGGAAGCACCAGAACTATGGCATGTGGTTGAGGACATGGCGATGGTTGCCCAAGTACCAATGCCGCGAGTGTTCATTATTGATGATCCAAGTCCTAACGCCTTTGCAACTGGTAATGATCCGCAGCATTCAGCCGTTGCGGCAACAACTGGTCTTCTCCAAATTATGAACCGGGAAGAGCTGGAAGGAGTTATGGGACATGAAATGAGCCACGTCCGGAACTATGATATTCGTCTTCAGACAATTGCCTTAGCATTAGCCTCTGCAATTACAGCTTTGGTTAACTTTGCTGGTAACTTTTGGTGGTTTGGAGGGAGACGAAGCTCTAATGACGATGATAATGGTGCAGCTGGCGTTTTTGCCATAATTGGTTCAATCTTGCTGATTATCTTAGCGCCTTTAGCAGCTTCAATTGCCCAAATGGCATTGTCGCGTAATCGTGAGTACCTAGCCGATGCTGGTTCTGTAGAATTAACGCGGAATCCCCATGGCCTTATCAGTGCGTTAGAGAAATTGCAAAACGCCCAGCCGATGAAAGATGTGGCACCAAGTAGCTCCTCACTATACATTAGTGATCCTGAGCTTAACCGCCATCATAAACGGTTTGCCCACCTTTTTGATACCCACCCGCCGCTTGAGGACCGGATTAAGCGGCTAGAAGAGATGTAACTGTTAACTTAATATATTCAATTTAATAGTCACCAGGAGCTGATTCGTTTATCGAGATTCAGCACCTGGTGACTTTATTATCGTGCTGCTTTTTAATCTATTCGTGACGTGATATAATTAAAAAGCTAGACTTAGATATAGGAGATAGAGGGAGCTTTTCCATGAAAATGAAATTGGCCGAAATTGCGAAGGCAATCGGCGCAGAAAACAATATTGAACAATGGAAAGATGTTGAAATTACGAGTGTGGCTTTTGATAGTCGGCAACTCGATTCCGGAGCATTATTTATTCCACTTCAAGGGGCCCAAGACGGTCACCAATATGTTGAAAGTGCTTTTGCCAATGGCGCAGTTGCTACTCTATGGGCAGGTGATCATGATGTAACAGTAGCAGATGATCAACCAATTCTGGTTGTTGATGATCCGCTTGAATCGTTACAAGAACTAAGTAAGTACTACTTGCACAAGATTAATCCAATCGTTGTTGCGGTTACCGGAAGTAATGGTAAGACAACGACTAAGGATATGACAGCTTCAATCCTTAGTACCCAGTTAAACGTTACTAAAACCCACGCTAACTTTAATAATGAGATTGGGGTGCCAGTAACCCTATTAAATATGGAATCCAGCACTGAAGTTGTCGTTGTTGAAATGGGAATGGATCGTCCAGGACAACTTGATTTCCTGAGTAAGTTAGTTTCACCAGACTTTGCGGTCATTACAATGATTGGTGAGGCTCATATTGAATTCTTTGGGACGCGTGATAAGATTGCCGATGCTAAAATGGAAATCACTCACGGCTTGAAAGAAGACGGCACCTTTATTTTTAATGGTGATGAACCACTTCTTCAAGAGCGAGCAGCTGATGTTGAACAACACAAGATTACGTTTGGGCGTCAGTTAACTGATGATTTCTACGCAACTAGCGTTAAGCAACACGAAGCGTCAATTGATTTTAAGGTTAATGAGTGGCCAGACGAAGAATTCACGATTCCAATGGTTGGTGAATATAATGTTAATAACGCATTAGCAGCAATCGCTGTCGGTAAACAACTCCACATTACACCAGCTCACATTAAAAAGGCATTGAAGAATGTCGAATTAACCGAGAATCGTGCGGAATGGATTGAAGGTGCTCAGGGTGAGCATATTTTAAGTGATGTTTATAACTCAAATCCAACCGCCGCTAAGCAAGTTTTGAAGACAGTTGAAGAATTACCAACGAGCGGGAAGCGAATCGCTGTATTGGGTGATATGCTTGAATTAGGGGATGCTTCGGCACGGCTTCATGCTAGTTTGGCTGGAAACATTGATGCTGACAAGATTGAAGAGGTTTACCTTGTTGGTTCAGAAATGAAGAATCTTCAAAATGAACTGGAGAATGACGGTTATCCCGCTTCAGCAATTCATCATTATTCGACGGATGAACTAGATCAATTAGTTGCAGATTTACAGGCAACCATTAATGCTGAGGATCTCGTGTTATTGAAGGCTAGCCACGGGATCCATTTAGAAAAAGTTTTAGCAAAGTTAACAACAAAATAAATCGCAAGACCAGCCGACAGACAGAGCTTGTTTAGTCGGCTGGTAATTTTTAGGAGGAACATATTTGAAGTTTAGTGAATTAGGATTGTCAGATAGTTTGTTAAAGGCAATCAAGCGCAGTGGTTACGAAGAGGCAACACCAATTCAGGAACAAACCATCCCAATGGTGTTGAAGGGCCAAGATGTAATTGGTCAAGCGCAAACCGGAACAGGAAAGACCGCAGCGTTTGGTTTACCGATTATCGAACATGTTGATACGGATAATCCAAATATCCAAGCGATTATTATTTCACCAACTCGTGAATTAGCAATTCAAACACAAGAAGAATTATTCCGTTTAGGAAAGAATAAGCATGTTCGCGTTCAGGTTGTTTACGGTGGGGCAGATATTCGTCGCCAAATCCGTAACTTGAAGCAACACCCACAAGTTCTCGTGGGGACGCCGGGTCGTCTTCGTGATCACTTAAACCGGCATACGGTTAAATTAGACCATATTAAGACATTAGTTCTTGATGAAGCTGATGAAATGCTTAATATGGGATTCTTAGATGATATTGAAGCAATTATCAACCAAACACCTGCTGAGCGGCAAACACTCTTATTCTCCGCTACAATGCCACCAGAAATTAAGAAGATTGGTGTTAAGTTTATGACTGACCCGACAATGGTACGGATTAAAGCGAAGGAATTAACAACTGATTTAGTTGATCAATATTACGTAAAAGCTCGGGACTACGAAAAGTTCGATATTATGACTCGGCTGATTGATGTTCAAGATCCTGACCTTACCATTGTTTTTGGTCGAACTAAGCGTCGAGTTGATGAATTGTCACGGGGACTGGCTGCTCGGGGTTACAATGCGGCCGGGATCCATGGTGATCTAAGTCAGGATCGGCGAACTAAGATCATGAAGCAATTTAAACGTGGTGAACTGGATATTCTTGTTGCAACCGATGTAGCAGCGCGAGGATTAGATATTTCCGGAGTAACCCACGTATATAACTACGATATTCCGTCAGATCCGGATAGTTATGTTCACCGAATTGGCCGGACTGGTCGTGCCGGACATCATGGTGTTTCTTTAACATTTGTTACACCAAATGAGATGGACTACCTGCGTGAAATTGAGAAATTAACCCGGGTTCGGATGCTCCCATTGAAGCCGCCAACTGCTGAAGAAGCCTTTAAGGGGCAAGTTGCCAGTGCCTTTAATGATATCGATGAATTAATCGCTCAGGACTCCACAGAACGTTACCAGGAAGCTGCTGAGAAGTTATTAGCTACTCATGATGCAACCGATCTTGTTGCTGCTCTTTTGAATGAAATGACAAAGCAACCAGCAAGTGATGTTCCAGTTAAGATTACCCCAGAACGACCATTGCCACGACGGAGCCACCGTAATGGTCGCTCTGGACATGGTTACCGTGGTCCACGTGATCATCGCCATAACAACTATGGTGGTCATCGTCGTCATAACAACGGTGGTCGGAGTCGTTCCCGTCGTCACGATAATCATTCTAGTCGACATGCGTTTAATATCCGTCATCGGGAAGATTAGACTAACTGAGATTTAATATTTAAGGCAATTCAGAGATTTAGTTAAACTAATATCTTTGGATTGCTTTTTTTATTTAAGACTAATTGATAGTAAGTAAAGTTAATTGCTTATAAGTTACCAATAAGTTAAACTAATTGTGTAGTAATTTTGAAAAAATTTTCGATTTACTAATCAGGAAAATGTTTATCAAAAGGAAATGAAATATAGGATAATTGATTGCTTTACGAAGAAAGTATAAATTAACTATTCGTTTATTGACTGATAGTATGATTAGTTAATTATAAGTAACTAATTTTGGAGTAAGTAATCGATTTTGTTGTAGTTAACAATTAGGGGAGGGTATTCAATGGTATCAAAGAATAACCGGAAATTAATTGCAAGTAAAAATCGGGAGAACGAAAAACAGCGCTTCGGTTTACGGAAGCTTAATGTTGGTGTTGCTTCCGTCCTTTTAGGGGTAACATTCAGTGTATATGGCGGTGGACAGCTAGTCGCTCACGCTGATACTACTAATGTTGGTGATCAGGCAGCTGACACCCAGAAAACCAATGAGGGAGGGACATCCTTAGTTGATCAGAAGCAGGTTACTTTGACTAAGACTAAGACTAACCAAGACACAACTGAATCATCAGCTAAGACAACGACACCTGCACAATCTGGTGACCAAACCACTGCTCAAGCACAAACAAAGACTGAGGATCAGGCAAGTGTTGATACGAAGACAGATACTTCTGATAGCGCCAAGAATCAAACGAATGTCGACAAGCAGACAGCTACTGAATCAAAGACCGACCAAGCTTCCGAAGATCAAGCTGCTAAGGCAAATAACGCTCAGACCGTTTCAGTAAAGAAGGCAACAGCTGACGATAATGCTTCAACCACTGCTAAGGATCAATCAACCACGACTGATCAAGCAGCTGTAAAGGATGAAGAAAACAATGACGCTCAGGCAAACGATGGCAAGACTACTATTTTAAGTCTTACTAAGGGAAGCGTTCTTAAGGTCCAAGCAGCGATGGCTTCCTTAGTGCAAATAAAGGCGGCTACTAACGATGAAGCAGCTACGGTAACCGTTACTGATGCCCAAGGATTAATTGATGCAATTCAAAATGGAACCGCAACGACGATTAACATTGGTGCGAATATTGATTTAGGTGAAAAGACTAGTAGCAACTACACCAATACCAATATTTCTAATAAACGTAACATTACAATTCAATCTGCTGATGGTAAGCACTATACTGTAGACTTTAATGGTTATGGCTTCAACATGTACAGTAACGATTATGGAGTTACTTTCAAAGACTTAGACTTATATGGTAGAAGTTATTTCGGTATTGTTAGAAGTGCTGGATCATATACTTTTGATAATGTTAACTACACCGGGTCACAATTAATTTATACTGATTCTGGATATAACACGACAGTTAACTTTGATGGTAATGTTACTGCTCATTCAGTGGGTTCTTATACCAGTCCACTAAATAATAAGTCTCAAGCCAGTCAGGGTGGTAATAATCAACAGGTAATTCAATTTGCTGGTGGAACGAACACAATTAACTTTAATTCTGGTAGTAATGTCACCTTAACCACTACTAACTCAAATGTTCTTGAAGTTGATGGGGGAAAAACAACGATCAACGTTAAGAATGGGGCCCAAGTTTCCTTAAATCCACATACTCAAAATGGCCCAGAACAAATTAATGGGATGAATATGGATGGGATTGCCCGTGGGATTGCATCAAAAGGTGATACAACTTTGAATATTGATCAAGGTGGTAACCTAGACATTAGCTTGACAAAGAATACCGAAGATAAGTACCTTTCTAGTGCTCTTTACTTGAATTCTGGTGCAACGATTAACGTTAATGGTAATTTGAACATTGATTCTGATGGTACACCATATTACCGCTATCAAGGTTGGGATGATCCGGTTTACATTAACGGTAATGCTGCCATCAATGTTAATGGTGGTTCATTCAAGGTTAATGCTACTAACATGGGTGATTACAAGGGTTCAGTTGTTACTTCAAATGGAAATTCAACAATCGCTATCAGTCACCATGGTACCTTTGATGTAACTGGTGATGGTACCCAAGCTACTGGTGTATCACTTGGTAATGGTAGTATCTTTACTTCAACTCAACCAGAATTATTTAACATTTCAATGCCAGATGATGCCACTGCAATTAAGAACGGTAAAGTTCAATTTAAGGGTGTAAAGACCTCAGCTGATGGTCAACCAATCGGTGAGATTGACATTACTTATGCTAGTAATGGTACTCCAACTGTCACTAAGGTAACTAGTTACGATGAAGCTACAACTACAGCAACTAGAACTGCTGGAAATAATGCTAAAAACAAGATTAATTTAGTTGCTGCTGGTGAAGAAGTTAACCTTTCTGGCGTTAAGTTTGTTAAGAATGCTGACGGCACATACACCATGAGTGGTAATGCTAATACCGCTGATAAGAAGGGCGCTTATGTTTATATTTCAGTAAATGGTCAAGTTCATCAAGTTGCTCCAACAGATTCACAAACTCTTTGGACAGCTGAAGCAACTGGAGATCCAGCTTCTTCTCAAGTTCCTTACACTGCTGAAACAGGAGCAGACGGCAAGTTTACTGTTAACCTTGGTAAATTAAAGGACACTGACCAAGTTTCAGTATATGGAGCTAAGGACTTTGTAACTAGTGACACAGATACTAAGACTGTTTCTGAATGGATGACCAATTCTTACCGTGATCAATTGCAAAAGTTAGTTGCTGAAGCTCCTAATGTTGAAACAGGTTCTAACTTTACTAATGCTACTGACAATCTTAAGACTGCTTATACTAATGCAATTAGTGCTGGTAGCACTCTTCTTCGAAATTCTAGCGCTACTTCAGAACAACTTGACGCTGCAGCTAAGCAAATTACTGATGCCAAGGCTGCTTTAAACGGTGATCTCAACAAGGTAAAACAAGAGCTTCAAGTTGCTGTTGACGCAGCTCCAGACTTTGAAAAGACCTCTGCAACTTATTACAATGCAAATCCTGCTAAGCAGAACGCATATACAGATGCAATTAGTGCCGGTAGTGATGCCTTAAAGGCTCAAAATCCAACAGTTGAAAGCTTAACAACTGCATTGAATAAGATTAATGAAGCAAAGAACGCATTAGATGGTAAGGCAACTGACACCAGCAAGCTTAAAGCAGCAGTCGATAATGCCAATACCGTAAAAGCAAGCAATGACTACAAAGATGCTAGTGCTGATTATCAAAAGCAATACGATGATGCAGTAAAAGCAGGTCAACAATTATTGGATCCAACTACAGCACCATCTCCATTGACTCAAGCCGATGTTGATAGAGCAGCTAAGGCAATTACAGACGCACAAAGTGCTTTAACTACTAGTGCTACAACTAGTGTTAAGGATGCTAAGGAAAAAGCTACTGCTGATTTAACTACTGCTGTTGATGCAGCTAAGGCAGCAATCGATCAAGATACTAACTTAACTGAAGACGAAAGAAATGCAGCTAAAGCTCAAGTAGATAGCGATGCTAGCGCTGCTCAAGAAGCTATCAATAATGCTACTACCAATGATGCAGTAACTTCTGCCGTAACTGCTGGAAAAGTTACTATCGACAAGACAGTTGCCAATGCTGCCATTGACAACGCTGCTGCTGGCAAGAAGGCAGAAATTGCTCAATCTTCATTAACCACTGATGAAAAGAAGGCTTTGGATGATAAAGTTGCTCAAGAAGTTACTACTGCTAAGAATGCAATTGCTAAAGCAACTACCCCAGCAGATGTAACTACTGCTCAAAAGAATGGCGTTAAGACAATTAATGACATTAATGTTCCATCAACTTCAACTCAAAAGGACGAAGCAAAAGATAACATCAATAAAGCCGCTGCTGATGCTAAGAAGGAAATCGATCAAGATACTAACTTAACTGAAGACGAAAGAAATGCAGCTAAAGCTCAAGTAGATAGCGATGCTAGCGCTGCTCAAGAAGCTATCAATAATGCTACTACCAATGATGCAGTAACTTCTGCCGTAACTGCTGGAAAAGTTACTATCGACAAGACAGTTGCCAATGCTGCCATTGACAACGCTGCTGCTGGCAAGAACAAAGAAATTGCTAACTCTCCATTAACTACTGATGAGCAAAACAAGTTGCATGATCAAGTAGCTAAGGAAGTAAAGACTGCCAAAGACAACATCAATAGCGCAACTATTCCAACTGAAGTAACTACTGCTAAGGATAATGGTGTTAAGGCAATTAACGGTGTTAAGATTCCAACAACTTCACCAGAAAAAGACAAGGCCAAAGAAAACCTTGATAAGCAAGTTCAAGATGCTAAGGATGCCATCGATAAGGATACCAACTTAACTGATGATCAAAAGCAAGCAGCTAAGAACCAAATTGATACCGACGCTAAAAATGCTCAAGATGCCATCGATAATGCTAAGAGCGACGATGATATCAAGAAGGCCACTGATGCTGGTCAACTTGCTATTGATAAGACTGTAGCCGATGCAGCCATTGATAACGCAGTAGCTGGCAAGCTTAATGACATTAAGGATCCATTAACTAAAGAAGAAAAACAAACTTATACTGATTTAATTAATGAAGCAGCTAATAATGCTAAGCAACAAGTAACCGATGCAACTACTCCAGCAGCAGTAACTAAGGCACAAGAAGATGGCGTAAATGCTATTGACAAGATCAATGTTCCAACTACTTCTCCAGTTAAGGATGCTGCAAATACAGCAATTGATAAAGCTCTTCAAGACAAGACTAATGAAATCAATAACGCTACTAACATTACCGATCAAGAGAAGCAAAATTTGATTAAGCGGGCCACCGAAGCCGCTAACACCGCCAAGGAAAACATCAAGAATGCCGACAGCAATTCAGCTGTAATTACTGCTCAGACTAATGGTGAAAAAGCAATTGCTGATGTAACTGTTCCTGGATTATCTAATGTCAAGAAGCAAAGCACTGATTTAATTAATAAGACCTTGGACAAGAAGAAGGATGAAATTAATAATGCTTCTAACTTGTCAAATGATGAGAAGCAACAATTAATTAATGATGCTACTAAGGCTGCAACCGATGCTATTAACAACATCAACAATGCTAAGACTAATGATGAAGCAAAGGCTGCTGCTGATACTGGTGCTCAAAACATTGAGAATATTTCAATTCCAGGTCTTGATAATGCTAAGAAGGATGCTAACCAAGCAATTGATGATGCCTTAAATGCTAAGAAGAATGAAATCAATAACGCTTCTAACTTGAGTGATCAAGAAAAGCAAGGCTTGATTGATAAGGCAGAAGAAGCTGCTAAGACTGCCAAAGACAACATCAATAGCGCAACTACCAATGATGCTGTTAAGGATGCTGAAAGTAAGGGTGTTGACAGTATTAAAGGCATTACCTTCACTAACTTGGATGATGCTAAGAAGGCAGCTAACCAGGCAATTGATGATGCCTTAAATACTAAGACTAATGAAATCAACAATGCTTCTAACTTGAGTGATCAAGAAAAGCAAGACTTGATTAACAAGGCAACTGATGCCGCAAATACTGCTAAGAACAACATCACTAAGGCTACGACTAACGATGCTGTAACTGATGCTCAAAATAAGGGTATTCAAGAGATTGCTAGTGTTACTGTTCCAAGTTTGGATGAAACTAAGCAAAACGCAATTAATGCCATCAAGCAGGTTCAAGAAGCTAAGGACAAGCAAATTAGTGATGCTAAGAACTTAAATGCTGATCAGCAAAAGAGCTTAACTGATCAGGTTAACAAGATTGCTGATGATGCAATTGCTAAGATTAACGATCCAGCAACTTCAACTAATGATGGGGTAAAGAGTGTTTGTGACAATGCAATTGACCAAATCACAAACTTGTTTATTCCAACCTTAGATGGTGCTCAAGATGATGCAACTGACGCAATTACTGCTGCTAAGGATGCTAAGATTGATGAGATCAATAATGCTAAGAACTTGTCTGATCAAGAGAAACAAGATTTGACTGATCAGGTAAATCAAGCTGCGGATGATGCTACTAAAGCAATCAAGGATGCAACAACTAATGATGCTGTTAAGGATGCTGAAACTAAGGGCTTGAATGATATTAACAACATCAAGGTTCCAAGTTTGGTTGAGAAGCAACAGGAAGCTAAGGATGCGGTTGCTAAGGCTGCCGATGCCAAGAATCAGGCAATTGACAATTCCAACTTAACATCAGACGAAAAGACTGCCTTGAAGAAGCAAGTTAGTGACGCCCAAACAGCTGCTAACAAGGCGATTGATGATGCTTCAACTGATGCTGAGGTAACTAAGGCACAGAATGATGGTATTGATAACATCAACAAGATTGCTATCCCAGAAACTTCAGATGCTAAGTCCAAAGCAACAACTGACCTTAAGGATGCTGTTGATAACGCTAAGAAGGCAATTGATCAAGACACTAACTTGACTAATGACCAAAAGCAAGTAGCTAAGGACGCAATCGATCATGATGCTAAGACTGCTCAAGAAGCGATCAATAATGCTAATACTGACAGTGATGTTAAGAAGGCTACTGATAACGGTCAGTTAGCAATTGACAAGGATGTTGCTAATGCAGCAATTGATAACGCTGCCGCTGGTAAGAAGGCTGAAATTGCTAAATCACCATTAACTAGTGATGAAAAACAAGACTTAAACAACCAGGTTGACCAAGCCGCTAAGGATGCTAAGGACGCTATCAAGGCTGCTCAAAATGATGGTGCAGTTAAGGCAGCCCAAGAAGACGGTGTCAAGAAGATTGATGATATTAAGGTACCAACTACCCCTGTAACACCAACTCTTGACGAAGCAAAGGATAGTGCTAATACTGCCATCGATAACGCAGCAACAGCCAAGAAGGATGCTATCAAGGCCGCTCAAGATGCTGGTACTATTACTGCTGATCAGGCCGCTGACTTGAATAAGCAAGTTGATCAGGCTGCTAATGAGGCTAAGCAAGCAGTCAATAATGCAACAACAGCAAGCCAGGTTGACCAAGCACAAAATAATGGTGTTCAGAAGATTAACAACATTAATATTCCAAGCATTACTGATGCCAAGGATGCTGCCAAGACAGCAATTGATCAGGCTGCTAAGAATAAGGATGATGAAATTGATGCAAGTAACTTAAGCGATCAGGAAAAGGCCGATTTGAAGAATGAGGTCAAGGTAATTGCTGATACCGCTAAGAAGAACATTGATAGTGTTGATAGCGCGGCTGAAGTTGAGAATGCTAAGAATGACGGAATCGCTGCTATTAATGGAATTAAGGTTGCTACTAGTTCGGATAACCAAAATGAACAATCAGGTAACAACGGTAGTACCATTGATAATGGTTCAGGTGAAGCTACGAATAATAATGGTAGTCAAGCCGGTTCAGTAACTGGTGCTACAACAAGTCAATCAAATGGTGCAAAGATTTCTGCTACTGGTCTAAATAGTAAGAATGCTGTTCGGACTAATGCTAATAAGCAGGCAGCTCAATTACCACAGACTGGTAATCAAACTAACGCTGGTCTTGGTGTAGTTGGCTTAGCTGCTGCAAGTCTAGCCGGTCTTTTCGGCTTTACCAAGTTAGGTAAGAAGAAGGAAGACTAGTAAGTTAGCTAGTAACTAGTTAACTGAATCAAAAAGCGACCCAAGAGGGAAATCCTCTTGAGCCGCTTTTTTAGATCAAAATAAATCCCAGGATGAGATTATCTCATTCTGGAATTTATTGAATATTACTTATTCAATTCTTGTTCCTTAAATTGGTTCAGGTTTTGTTGAGTTGGGATTAAGTTTGCCCACTTTTTAGTCAAGAACTCATCGCTTAAATGATAGTGTGGTTGAGGTTGGTTCTGTTCAATGAACTTACTTGTAGCACTATCAAATTTAACCCAGCCAGCATAACCAATGTGAATTGTATCTTCCATGAAGTAAGGTTTGCTACCGTCATGAGAAAGGTCAAGAATGTTGTTAAATCCTTGTTGTTGAAGTTGGAACTTAATTTTGTTAACGGTGTGATAGTACATTTGCATGTCCATGCCAGTATATGCTTCCCAACGACCGTTAACGGGCGGAATAACAAACATTACATTTGTATTGTTATTCTTAAATTGATTTAACACGACTTGTAAATCACCATATTCAGGTGATTGGTTGTAGTTAAAGTGACGCTGTGAGTTCTTTAATTTCTTCAAGTGAGGTTTAACATTCTTTGTATAGAAAGAATTCTTAACGTGGAAACCGTTATTATCAGTATCCTTAGCAGCTTTATCAATGGCCATTTTGTGAAGTTGCTTTTCATTGTATTTTGCCGGAAGTTTATCTACTTTTGGCTTAACAAAACGGTCATAGTTATTATCCAACTGTAAACCAGAGAACAATACATCTTGGTGTTGGAGTAAGGTTAAGCGGAAGTTAAGAACTGTTTTATCCCAACCACTTAATGGCTTTCCTTGGGCAATTTTAGTAGCGTTATCAGCTACAGTACCATTATTACCAATCATTTGAAGTAATCGCTTTGCAACATAGCGATCATAGGGTGATTTTGGATTAGCCTTTTTTAACCAAGTAAGATCGGCTAATTCGCCATTGTAGTATTTGAAAGCGGGAGGCAAAATTCCCTTTTTAACAAACCATTGAGGCGAAATAATATAGACAGCTTTTTTGTCTTTTAATTGGTCTTCCATAGTGGTGATGTTAAAGAATTGAGGGAGTGATTGTGCTCCACGTTGCCCTAGCAGGAAAGGGGTGTAATTATGATAACGTGCCGCCATAATTGACGGATGAAAATTATCAAAACGCCGTAATTCACTTGAACCAAAGAAGGGAACGTAACGAGTATTTTTATCGGAAAGTGCTTGTTGCTTAATCTTCTGGTTTTTAAAAATTACGGGACTAAGTGATGCAGCAGCACGTTGTTCAGTCTTAGCTGAATAATGGCTACCAAGCGGCATTGTAAAAAGAATTAAAATTAGAACAAAGGCAAGAATAACTGGGCCAAAGATATACCACAGCCGCTTGCGGTTAGTCATTTTGGAGCTCCTTTACACGATCAACCATCTTATCAACAGAACTCCATTGGCTCCGGTCAAATTCAGAAACTGGTACTTGGATATCAAATTGATCTTGAAGTGCCAAGAGAACATTAACTGTAGCCATTGAGTCTAATAATCCATCTGCAAAAAGATCTTCACTAGTATCACTAAAGTCACTTGCGTCTCGACCAGTTGCGTCAGCTAAAATGTTAATAATATCGTCTTTCATTGTTAAAATCCTCCTAAATAAATGTCGGTTACCCAAAGAAGTAAGTATTAAGGTAACCACTAAAAAGTAAGAACGTAAACATTACGAAGTTAAATGTTACGAAAATGGCAACACATTCTGTGAACTTGTTATGCGGCATCTTCTTCAGGTGTTTTCGCTTATAACGTAACCACCAGTCATTAACGACAAGGGCAAGTCCATGAAGGAAACCATATAGAATATAATACCATGTAATTCCATGCCAGAACCCCATTGTTAACATGTTAAGCATGTAGGCAGTAGCTGACAATGTATTTCGATTCTTGAACCAGCGCTTCTTTGTTGCCATAAAGACAAACCGCATAAAAATGTAATCACGGAACCAGAATGATAAACTAATGTGCCACCGGTTCCAGAATTCCTTGATGTTTTTCGACTTAAATGGTTGCTTAAAGTTCATTGGCGTCTTAACGCCCATAAAGTAACTAATGGCAACCGCAAAGAGGGAGTATCCCGCAAAGTCAAAGAAGAGGTAGAAACCATAAGTGTACATAACACCAAGCATATTCCAGGAAAAGAAACCGTCGCTCATCGCTGCTTGTTCAAAGTGCGGGTAGAACCGTTGACCGAAGAAGTAGGCAATTACAAATTTATAAAGGAAACCAAGAAATAGGTAAAAAACACCTTTTTCAACTAGTTTTAGGTAATCGGAGCGTTCAGGTACTTTTTGATAGTCCTTAGAAAAACGCCGGTAACGATCAATTGGTCCGGAAGTAATTGTTGGCATAAAGAGCATGAAGCGGATAAAGTGCCAAGGAGTAATCTTCTTTACCATTCCATCACGGGTTTCGATAATTGTTCCGACAGCCCTAAATGTAAGATAACTGATCCCAAGGAAACCAAGAAGTGAGTTATGACCAACCATTGCTGGAGATAATTTAACAACAATAATTGGAATCAAGGAAAGAAATGAGAACAGGTAAAAGACACCTGTTGAATTCTTTGTCTTTCTGTAATGGTGATAGTACATCACTAAACATGTTTGATAAATTACGTACGCAATTAATGAGAATAATTGTTGCCAACTGGCCCCATCAAACATCAGAAAGATAAAGATAAAACTAATTAGTGCTTCGTACCACTGAAATCGTTTGCCAAAATAAAGACCAATGCCTAACGGGAGCAAGGCAAGCAATAAGTAAATAAAGTAGTTAGGTGTCCCGTAAGCAGTGAAATTAGGTAAACTTGAAAGCCAATTAATCATTGGTTAGCCTCTTTAATTAATTGTTTAACTGCAATCTTGCCATTTGCAGACATTGGGAATGAATCACGGTAAATAAACTGGGTTGGCATCATGTAAGGCATGATCAATCCCTTAAGGCTTTCACGAATTTCTTTGGTTAGTTGTTCCTGATCCTTAACTTCTTCTTTAGGAATTACGTAAGCAATCAGGTGAGCAACTTGACCATTCTTATTGTATTTTGGTGCAGCAACAGCTTGCTTGATTAATGGACTCTTTTCAAGACTTGCCCGGACTTCATCGAGTTCAACCCGGAATCCGTGAAGCTTGATTTGAAAATCCATCCGCCCTTTATGGTGAAGAAGGCCATCTGCATCAAGTGTTCCGGCATCCCCAGTTCGGTAAGCAGGAACGCCATCAATCTTAAAGAAGGCCTTTGCAGTTTTTTCGGGGTTATTCATGTAACCATGGGCTACACTATTTCCGCTAATAATGATTTCTCCCTCTTGACCTGGTTCGGTTAATTGCTTATCACCGTCCCAGATGGAAAGTGATACTCCTGGTTTAGCGTAACCAACCGGAAGTCGATCATTATTAGCAACGATTTCTGGTGTGATTTCAATTCCAGAAATTGCCACCGTTGTTTCGGTTGGACCATAAGTATTGAAAATCCGCGCGTGAGGGAACCGTTGTTGAAGTGCCTTGGCAGTTTTAACGGTTAACTCTTCACCACAGAACATAAAGATACTCAAGTCTGGCATCTTATCTTCATTAAATGCGGGACTCAACATTAGCATATCCGCAAATGAGGGGGTCCCAACGAAGACATTTAGATCTAAGTTTGGTAGTGCGGTAAACATTTGACCGAAGTTTTCGACTACTGAGTGCGGAAGTGCCTTAATGGTTCCGCCATTCAAGAGGGCTGGCAACCAGTACATATTAGACAAGTCAAATGAGTATGGTGGTTGACCAAGGAAGTTAGCATGTTCAGGAATATCAAAGTCCGTATCAAGAACCCAGTCAACGAAGGTCTTGAAATTATCATGACTAACTTCAACTCCTTTAGGAGAGCCAGTTGTTCCTGAAGTGAAGAGGACATAAGCCAATTCATCTCCGGAAACAGGATTCTTTAGGTTAAATTCTTGTTTTTCTGCTAATACACTGGCAAGTTGTTCTTTAGAAACTACTCGAGCATCGAAGTTAAGCTTGTCACTTGGAAAATCATCGACAGCGATAATTAATTCTGGCTTAGCCGTATCTAAGATTGACTGGATCCGCAGAATGGCGGAATCAGTTGAAACGGGAATGTAAGAGTGTCCCATCTTTAGTGCAGCTAGGAAGCTAGTGATCATTTCGACTTGGTGATCACCAAAAACCAGGACTGGACTCTTTGGGGTAAGGCCTTGCTTAGTAAGCCAAGCTGCTAAGCTATCAGTATTAGCTTTTAGCTCACCGTAGCTTGTTTGCTTTCCCATTTCATCATAAGCAACCCGCGTTGAATTATCCTTGGCGACTTGGTCAAAGACAGTAACGATATTTGTATTCAATTCTATTTCCTCCACATTAGAATTCATTGTAAATGAACGGTTCTTGACCTGCTCCATAATAACCATATAGGTAGATTAATAGGAGAATAACGATAAAGTAGAATACCGTTTTTAAGATGAACGTTAGTGCAGGATGATTCTTAATACTTTTACTAAAGATTACGAATCGCTCCTTTCGCTTATAAAAAGCAAATATAACATAGCAATTTTAGCTCGCTATGGTAGATTAGTTAATTATTAACGCAAAAATTTAAGATATTCGTAATTAAATTTTCACACCTACCTATTATAGATAATTTGCGTTAAGGTTCAAAGTAAAATAATGTAATCTTGCGAATTATTATTTGTTTGTGAGAAAATGATAATTCAATATAATATAAGAAACGAAATTTTAAATTATAAGAGGTCATGACAGTGATTAAAGGAATTGGGATCGATATTACTGAGATCGAACGGATTCAAGAGATGATTCAAAAGCACCCCCAATTTGTCCTTAAAATACTGACACCAGTGGAAAGGTCACAGTATGAAAAAATGGGTGGTCAACGAGCTGTTGAATACTTGGCCGGTCGGTGGTCGTTAAAAGAGTCTTTTTCTAAGGCGTACGGGACCGGAATTGGTAGTGCAGTCGGCTTTCAAGATATTGAAATAGTAGATAATCAGTTGGGGGCACCGATTGTTACGCACTCACCATTTAATGGTAGGGTGCATGCTTCGGTTAGTCATACTGCAGTAAATGTCATGACAGAGATTATTTTGGAGGAAAAAGATGATTAGTGGACGTTTACGTGATACAAAGTTAATCGTTGATTTAGGAGCACTTAAGCATAATATTAATGAACAGAAAAAGTTATTAGCGCCAGATAGTAGGATTTTAGCGGTTGTGAAGGCAAACGCCTATGGTAATGGCCTTGTTCCGGTAGCAAAGACAGCAATTGCCGCTGGTGCAACTGGTGCTTGTGTAGCGATCCTTGATGAAGCGCTTGAACTACGGGATAACGGGATAACGGCGATGGTTTTAGTCCTTGGGATAACGCCAGTCGAAAATGCCCACATTGCTGCGGAAGCTGGGGTATCGTTAACGGTTGGTTCTTTGGATTGGCTTGAGGCATATCACCAAATGACACAAGTTCGGCATTGGACAAAGCCACTGAAGGTTCATTTAGGAGTTGATTCTGGAATGGGTCGAATTGGCTTTACGACTATTGATGATTTTAATGAAGCAGTTGCTTTCCTTCGTAAATATCCTGAATTTGAATTTGAAGGGATGTTTACTCACTTTGCAACGGCGGATAGCGCTGATGATGGTTATTTTAATAAACAGGTTAATAAGTGGGAACAATTTGTAAATAGTTTAGATGTATTACCACCATTTGTTCACATGGCTAATTCCGCAACCGGGATGTGGCACCGCAATAAGATTACGGCAAATACCGTAAGGATGGGCATTTCTATGTACGGGCAGAATCCATCCGGTCGAGAATTAAATCCAACATTAGATTTGAAGCCGGTAGAACAATTAGTTACCAGTATTAGTTTTGTAAAAAAACTTCGTGCAGGTGAATCAGTGAGTTATGGTGCAACCTACACTGCAAAAGAAGATGAGTGGTTAGCGACCTTGCCAATTGGTTATGCTGATGGTTATCCACGGTGCATGACGGGATACAAGGTCTTAATTGATGGTGAATTTTGTGATATTGCTGGTCGGGTCTGCATGGATCAGATGATGGTTCGGCTGCCTAAGCATTATCCTGTAGGCACAAAGGTAGTTTTGCTGGGTCGTTCGGGAAATAATGAAATTACGGCCAACGATCTGGCTGACCAGGCAGGAACAATTAATTACGAAATCATGACGAACATTAGTAACCGGGTTCACCGGATTTATATTGAATAATCCCTTGACATTAATAATCCATCTGCTATAATTTCATGTAATTTATAGGTCCTTTAATGTAGCCCCGTGAGACTACGAAAGACTACCGAATAAGTAAGCAGTGATCCATAGTCGATCACGCGAATTGGCTAGCCTTGAGTTCTTTACGGGACTCAAGGCTATTTTTTATTAGGAGGAACGATTGTGGAAGATAAACAACACACGCCAATCTTAAGCATCCCGATGAAAAGTCGGCGAACAACCCGGTGGGATATGTTTGCAACCTGGGTTGGGGCAAACGCGAATAACGGAACGTGGTTTGTTGGAGGTGTCCTGGCAGCCTGTGGATTTGCCGTAGCGATGAAAGTCCTAGTTCTTTCATCAGCCTTATCGTATGTTTTCTTAAGTTTGATTGGGTACATCGGTTATAAAACCGGTGTTTCAACGATGGCAGTTAGCCGAGCATCATTCGGGGAACGTGGTAGTTACCTGCCTTCATTAGTTAACATTACCCAGTTTATCGGCTGGACGGCAGTTAATACTTTTATTGCTGCTCAATCGGTTAGCCTCCTTTTCCACCAATTACTTCATTGGCCACTTTGGGGACAGCCCGGTGGTGATAAGGGCTTGGTTGTGGGGATCTTAATTATGAGCGTTCTTCACATCCTCAGTGTTTCGAGTGGTTCCCGTTCAGTTCAATTGATTGAACGAATTGGGATTATCCTTGTCTTTATCTTTGTGATTTGGGAATCTGTTGCTGTTTTTAAGACAGTTTCAATGAGCCAAATTATTGATTGGCACGTTCCTGCTAATGCACGAATGGCTACAGGGGCAGCGATTGATTATGTTGCTGCTTTTAACTTAGCCTGGGTGACTGCTGGGGCCGACTTTACCCGGTTTACTTCAATTAAAAATAACGCAATTCATACACCATTTTGGGGAGCCTTGATTGGAGTCGTATGGTTTGCCTTCATTGGTTTGATTTCTACGATTAGTATTGCAATTTCAAGTGGCGTCTACAATGCAAATAATTCAGATCCATCAACGATTGCAAGCAAACTTGGCCTTGGTGTAGTTGCCTTTTTGGTAATTATCTTGACTTCAATGACTGCTAATGCTGTTAACCTCCTTGCAGCTGGTTCAGCTTTATCCAATATTTTTATCCGCCTTCGTTTGAAGTATTCATTGTGGATTGTGGTTCTCCTAGCAACGGTGGTAACTTTTATCCCAATGTTTGTTGGTAGTTTCTTGGATACTTTTGAATCCTTCCTTGATTACGTTGGAATGGTTCTGGGACCAACAATTGCCATCATTTGCACTGACTTCTACATTCGCGCGCACCGTCACTATGATGTTAAGCAGCTCGGGTTAATTAATGGTAAGTACTGGTACCACCACGGAATTAACTGGATTGCATATCTCGTCTTTGCCTTAGGGGTTGCGTTCTTTATTGCCGTCCACCAGATGTCAATTTTTGCGAACACAGTCGGCGCAACTTTTGTTGATATGATTTTAAGCGGATTACTTTACTACATTTTGATGGCCATTTACGACCGGAAAGGAGCACGTCATGCTAATTAAGAATGTTCATGTTGATAATGAAGAAGGGTTAAAAGATGTTCGGGTTACTGATGGTCAGTTTACTGAAATTGCAACAGAAATTAAGCCACGTGAAGGTGAACAAGTAATTAAAGGTAATGAAGCACTAATGTTGCCACCGTTTGTTGATTCCCATGTTCACCTTGACGCGACCTTGACTGCCGGTGAACCCGAATGGAACGAAACGGGGACACTATTTGATGGAATCCGTATCTGGAGTGAACGAAAGCAGGATCTCTCGATTGAAGATGTTAAAAAGCGGGCAAAGGCCACCATTAAAAACATGGTTGGTCATGGCATTCAGCACATTCGGAGCCATGTTGACGTAACTGATCCTCATTTGATTGCAGCTCAGGCATTGCTCGAACTAAGAGAAGAATTAAAGGATCAAATTGATTTGCAATTAGTTGCCTTTCCTCAAGAAGGAATTCTTAGCTTCCCTCATGGTCGTGAATTAATGGAGCAGGCAGTTAAGGAAGGACTCGACGTTGTTGGTGGGATTCCTCATTTTGAATTTACCACCGAGTATGGTTGGCAATCAGTTCACTTCCTGATGAAGTTAGCTGACCACTACGACCGCCTCGTTGATGTTCACTGTGATGAAATCGATGATCCGGCTTCACGTAACCTTGAAGTTTTGGCTACTGAAGCCTATGAACGAGGAATGAAGGATCGGGTGACTGCTAGTCATACCACCGCTATGGGTTCGTACAATGATGCTTATACTTATAAGTTATTCCGTCTGTTAAAGATGAGTGAGATTAACTTTGTGGCTAATCCATTGGTCAATATCCATTTGGGTGGTCGATTTGATACTTATCCAAAACGGCGAGGAATGACCCGGGTAAAAGAATTAACCGAAGCGGGGATGAATGTTTCCTTTGGTGAAGATGATGTTCAAGATCCATGGAACCCACTTGGTAATGGGAACATGCTCGATGCAGTAACGATGGGTGTTTATGCAGGGCATTTAATGGGTTACCACCAACTTCAAGATGCCTTTAAGTTTGTTACCTATAATGGAGCCAAAACGCTTCATATTACTGATAAATATGGAATTGAGGTTGGCAAACCAGCAAACTTTATTTTGCTAAATGCTCCTGATTTCTACAATGCCTTAAACAAGCATGTTGAAGTATTAGCTAACGTCCGTCACGGAAAAATTCTTGCTCAGACTAAACCAGCAGAGACGCGGGTAAATCTAGATTAAAAAACACGCAGGAAATTAGCCTTTTTGAAGGTTGATTTCCTGCGTATTTTTATGCTTTATGTAAATCTTCAATTTCAGTTACTTCAAAGCCCTTCTTTGTTAATCGGCGAACGATCCGTTCCATCCGGTCATGATCAACATCAGTTGGTAATGTGAAAAGGACTTGTTTCACTGACGAATGGTCAGGATCTAATGAGATGACGTTAACGATTTGACAGAACCGCGTAATTTCTTTAGCGGCATTCATTAAGGCTCCTCGTTCATCATGGGCAACAACTGTTAAAACGTAACTGCCGTTATTAACATTCCAGCCCGCGGCGAGCATCCGGAGTAAACGATTATGGGTGAGGATACCATAAAATTGGTTGTTTTCGTTTAAAACAGCGATGTACGGCAAGTCGCGAATTGCGAAGAATACGGAGAAGAAAGCAGCGTTAATTGAAACAAACTTAGTGGAATTTTTAAGGAGCGAAGTTACGGGAAGAGTCATATCACCGTTGCGTGACTTATGACGGTAAATATGCATCTTGTAGATATTACCCCGAAAAATCTTTCCTGATTTATCTAAAATAGGGACACACCGGTAACCGGTATTTTCAAGAACTGTTAATGCTTCTTGTAAGGTCGCATTTTCAGGGAGTGTTGTAAGTTCTTCTTTCTTTTTAATGAGCGAACTGAAAATCATAATGTTCTTCCTTTACTACAAACGTTTTAGTGCATAAAACATCATAACACATTATCTTTACTTATATTAGAACAAGATGAGAGAATTAAGAATAATTAATGTAATAATGCTGAGAATGGTAATCAACGTGAATCGTTTTAGTTTTAGTCATAGCTACGGTATAATAACATACAGGTAATTCTACATCATAATTAGATGAAATAAATAAGCACGGGGCTGCAAGTAAGGCGGCCTTTTTGCATTTCACTTAGAGGGGACGAATAAATAATGAAGATGATTGTTGGTTTAGGAAATATCGGAACACGCTACGATGAAACCCGTCATAATACTGGTTTTATGGTAGTTGATCAATTAGCACGAGATTATCATTTAGGGGCTTTTACTCACCTTAAACAAGAGGCAGTGGCGGTTACTGGAATGATTGATGGTGAAAAAGTAATGCTAGTTAAACCCACAACCTTTATGAATGATTCAGGAAGAGCTGTAGGTCCACTAGTTGACTACTATGATATTGATCTTGATGATTTAGTAGTGGTTAATGATGACCTTGATATGCCAGTTGGTAAGGTTCGCTTGAAAACCCATGGTGCTTCAGGTGGCCACAATGGACTAAAGAGTATCATCAACGCTTTAGGCACTAATAAGTTTAACCGGGTTAAGGTTGGAATTGATCATCCTCAACACGGAACCGTCGTCAGCCATGTTCTTGGCAAATTTACTAAAGATGAACGACCAAACTTTGACCAAGCCGTCCTCACCGCCGAACACGCCCTTGAAGACTGGGTTAAAGGCAAAGACTTTGCAAGTTTGATGAATGAATATAACTAGAGTGCGAACCCCGACGGACTAGCACGCGGTTGACTAACCTAGCCTGATGAACGATGGCTTGCATCGGAATCAGGCGTAATTAGGCTCGAGCGTGCGGTCGGGGTGAGCACGTTTCAGCCATGTTGCAGTAGAAATGGAGAAAACCGCAGCCAAGCAAGCCTATTCAGTTGATCGAACATAGTAATTGAATACAACCAAAAAAACAGAAAGGAGGAATCCAGTTGGAATTAACTGACTTTTGTACACGGACAAAGGAATTCAAACAAGTTGCTACAGCAATTGAACAACATCACCGTCAACTAATTACCGGGATTTCCGGTTCAGCACGAACTTTATTACTGGCAGGGTTAAAAAGGAAACTTGGCCAGCCACAATTAGTGATTACCGATAGTCTTTTCCATATGCAGGAATTAGCTGCTGATTTGGAAAATTTATTACCTGAAGAAGAGGTCTACCAATTTCCGGTAGAGGAAGTCCTTGCTGCCGAAGTAGCAACAAGTTCACCAAATTATCGCTTGCAGCGGGTCCAAGCACTGGACGCATTGATTAATAAAAAGCCAGCAATTATCCTTGCTTCAACTGCTGGATTGCGACGAAATATTGTCTCCCCTGAGTTATTTGACCAAGCTCGGTTAACTCTCAAAGTTGGTGGGGAGATTGATCCTGAAACAGCAGCGGAACAATTGAGTTCAATGGGGTATCAGCGACAAAAAATGGTTCTCCGGCCAGGGGACTTTGCTGTTCGGGGCTCGATTATTGATATTTATGCCTTAAACACTGATGATCCAGTGCGAGTTGACCTTTTTGATACTGAAATTGACTCTTTAAGATGTTTTGATGCCAGTACGCAACGAAGTATCAAAAACGTGAAGGAAGTCGAAATTCTTCCGGCAACTGACTTTATCCTTCCAGTTACTGAATTTTCACGGGTGGAAAAAGAATTAACCAAGCAGTATCACCAACTAAAAGAACAGGTAGATGGTGAAGATGAACAAGAGCAACTTGCAAACCGGTTTGAACCATTATTAACAGCCTTAAAGCAACACCAATTAACTAACGAATTGCTGGTCTTTACTGATCTGATTTATCCACAAAAGCATTCTTTGCTGGACTACCTTTCTGCCGATGGTGTGGTTCATTTTGATGATTGGACGCGAATTAAGCAGACTGCCAAAGAGATTAGTGAGGAGGAGTTGGGATGGCTAGAAGATAAGGCTAAACACCAACAACTTCTCCAGGCGACAAGTCTTGGTCATGATGTTAGTCAACTCATGAGCCAGGATAAACATGCTCAAGACTTCTGGGCGCTTTTCCGTAAAGGGATGGGTCAATTACGGTTTAAGGTAATGACTGACCTGGGAAGTCGGACGATGCAGCGTTTCTTCGGCCAAATGCCCCTGCTAAAAACAGAAATGCAGCGGTGGCTTGATCAAGGACAAACCGTTATTTTAATGGCAAGCAGTAAGGAGCGTCGCGACCAGATTGCACGAACAATGGATGATTTTGGCATTAAGGTCACCACAACCGAATTGAACCAACTTCAGCAAAATATTGTTCAATTGGTCCCCACTAACCTCGCAAACGGTTTTGAAATTCCTCAGATGGGATTAGTAGTGATTACTGAAGGGGAAATGTTTAAGCAGGTAAAGAAGCGACGGATCCGTCCGCAAAAGTTAGCTAATGCCGAGCGGATTAAGAACTACTTAGATCTCAAGCCAGGAGATTATGTTGTCCATGTTAATCACGGGATCGGGATCTTTAGTGGGATTCGGACTATGGAAGTCGATGGCGTGCACCAAGACTACATGGTGATTAACTACCGAAATAATGCGCAGATTTTTGTTCCGGTTACCCAATTAAATTTGGTTCAAAAGTACGTTTCGGCTGAATCAAAGACACCACATATTAACAAGCTTGGTGGTAATGAATGGGCTAAAACGAAGCGTCGGGTTGCCTCTAAGGTTGAAGATATCGCTGATGAGTTAGTTGATCTTTATGCTAAGCGGGAAACAGAAAAAGGATATGCCTTTCCTAAGGACGACTACTTGCAAAAACAGTTTGATGCTAAGTTCCCTTATTCTGAAACTCGGGATCAGCTCCGGAGTATTACTGAAATTAAGGAAGACATGGAGAAACCTAAACCAATGGATCGCCTACTAGTAGGTGATGTTGGTTACGGGAAAACAGAAGTAGCCTTGCGAGCAATCTTTAAGGCCGTTACTGGTGGTAAGCAAGTGGCCTTTCTTGTACCGACTACTGTCTTAGCTCAGCAACATTACGATACAATGAAGAAGCGTTTTGAAGGCTTTCCAATTGAAATTGCCCTGATGTCCCGGTTCAAGACGCGAAAGGAACTTAAAGAGACCGAAAAGGGATTGGCTGATGGTTCAATAGATGTTGTTGTTGGAACTCACCGGATCCTTTCAAAGGATGTTCATTTTAAGGATCTCGGCTTGTTAATTGTTGATGAGGAACAACGCTTTGGAGTTAAGCATAAGGAAAAACTGAAACAAATGAAGAATAATGTCGATGTGTTGACATTGACTGCTACACCAATTCCCCGAACGCTCCATATGTCAATGCTAGGGGTTCGGGATCTTTCTGTTCTCGAAACACCACCTGCTGGTCGTTATCCAATTCAAACCTACGTGATGGAACAAAATGCAGGAGCAATCCGTGATGGGATCCTTAGGGAAATGCAACGTGGTGGACAAGTCTACTATCTTCATAACCGGGTAATGGATATTGAAGAGACTGTTGCCCGTCTTCAACAATTGGTTCCTGAAGCACGGATAGGCTGTATAGATGGCCAAATGAGTGAAAATGAACTTGAATCGGTTCTCTACGAATTTATTCAGGGCGGCTATGATGTTTTGGTAACAACCTCAATTATTGAAACTGGGGTTGATATTCCCAACGTAAATACTTTATTTGTTGAAAATGCTGACCGGATGGGATTAGCTCAGTTGTATCAAATTCGGGGACGGATCGGCCGGAGTAACCGGGTTGCCTATGCTTACTTTATGTACCAACCCAATAAGGTCCTAACTGAACTCGGTGAAAAGCGTCTAGCAGCA
This sequence comes from Limosilactobacillus agrestimuris, assembly GCF_943193105.1. Lineage (NCBI taxonomy): Bacteria > Bacillati > Bacillota > Bacilli > Lactobacillales > Lactobacillaceae > Limosilactobacillus > Limosilactobacillus agrestimuris. The sequence goes on along the minus strand of NZ_CALPCW010000007.1, from coordinate 11,505 downwards.
ATTCGTGATTTTACTGAATTGGGATCTGGTTTTAAGATTGCGATGCGTGACCTATCTATCCGGGGTGCTGGTAATCTTTTAGGAAAACAACAGCACGGCTTTATTGATTCGGTTGGTTATGACCTCTATTCTTCAATGTTGAGTGATGCAGTTGCTAAAAAACAGGGAAAGAAGCAGGTGGCTAAGTCAGATGCTGAGGTTGAACTGGGTGTCGAAGCCTACTTGCCTGATGATTACATTAATGATCAACAACAGAAGATCGAGTTATATAAGACGATTCGAACAGCAGCTAATGACGATGAACTTCTTGATATTCAGGGTGACTTGATTGATCGGTTTGGGGATTATCCGAAGGCGGTTGGGAATCTTCTCTTAATTAGTCAATTGAAGCTCCATGCTGACTTGGCAATGATTGCTAGTATTAAGCGGCAACGGGACCAAATTATGATTACCTTTACGGAAAAAGGGAGTCGGAACATTACAGCGCCGCAAATCATTAAGGAATTAGCGCAGACAAAGTTTAAGGCAACAATCGGTGAGAAAGATCATCAACTAAGTGTTCGTTTAGTGATTCAACCAAAGATGATGGTTGATGATTGGCTTCACCAGCTCCTGAAATTCATTACTGCATTAAGTGATTTAAAGCAAGAACAGAAAAAATAGAAAGAAGAGGATGGCATGCGATTAGATAAATTTCTCAAAGTATCAAGAATTATTAAGCGACGTTCGGTGGCAAAGGAGATTGCTGATCAAGGAAGAATTCTGATTAATGATCGGCCAGCTAAGTCTTCAAGCCAGGTTGTTGCAGGAGATACGTTAACGATTAAGTTTGGTAATAAAACTGAAACTGTTAAGGTTAATCAGATCGTTGAAACAACCAAGAAAAGCGAAGCAGAAAATATGTATAAAATTATTGATGAAACTTATGCAGAAAATTTTGATTAGGGTTATTAATGAATAAATATTAATAAAACATTTAATAATTTCGATTGTTTATAGACAATCCCCCTCGAAGGCTGTTATACTTAACTTGTGATAAGTCAAATTAGGGGGCAACAAAAATGAAGAGTCATTCTGACAAAGTTTCACAAATTAATACGCCTTACGCTAGACAGATGACTGTTAATCAACAGGTGGTGCGACGAACACGTATTAAGCGCTGTAAACTGATCCTACTCTTCTTTACTGTTGTCTTCTTAATTCTTGGATTACAAATTATTCAAAGTAAGCGATCTTTAGCAAAGATTAATGCCAGTATTCGTACTTCAAAGACCCAATTAGCCCGCCAAAAGGAGATTGGGAAGGACCTTAAACAAGAAAAACAGCAGCTACATAATCCCGATTATCTGCAACAAATAATTCGCTCAAAGTATAATTATACGAAGAAGGGCGAGACAGTTTATAATTTAGATAATTAGTAACGAAAAAACAGGAACAGGGTCATGGTTAACTTGTTCCTGTTTTTTTCTTACATATTAATGTTTTTATCACCTTTTCTGGTTTGAAGTATGTTATACTCAACATACATTTATCACAAATATTGTGGCTTGAGGAGGATCAATTAATTTCATGTCAGTTGAAGTTGGAGCAAAGGTTTCAGGTAAGGTTTCAGGAATTACTAATTTTGGGGCCTTTGTTGATTTGGATGATAACCAAACTGGTTTAGTACACATTAGTCAAATTTCAAATAATTATGTAAAGGACATTCATGATGTGTTGTCAGTCGGTGATACGGTAACGGTTAAGGTTACTAAGGTTGGCGATGATGGTAAGATTGCTCTTTCAATGAAAGATGCTGAAGAACATCATCATGATGAAGGACGCGGTGAACACCATCGTAACAATTTCCATCATGAACATCGTGAACGACGGAATAATAATTTTGAACGGCAAAATCAGCATGGTTACCATGGCGGATTCAACTCAGGTCATCACCAATCACGACGTCATGAGAACTTCGATGAGATGTTAGCCGGTTACTTAAAGGAAAGTGAATCACGGCTTTCAACATTGAAACGTCAGACTGATGGTAAGCGTGGCGGTCGTGGTGGTCGTCGGAGTTAAGATGAATTTAAACAATAAATTTAAGCGATACCTACAACAGGGTCGCTTTTTTGATAAGGATAAAAGAGTGGTTGTAGCTGTTTCAACAGGAGTCGACTCAATGGTATTGCTATCCCTATTGCAACGGCTTCCCGAAACGTTACGACCACAGATAATTGTCGCCCACGTAAACCACCAGCTAAGAAAGCAAAGTAAGGAAGAAGAACAGTTTATTCGTCACTATTGTAGTGAACACCATCTTCAATTGGTCGTTCACCAGTGGCCAGTGGCAGAACACCCAACAACAGGGATCGAAGAAGCAGCCCGAAAGATGCGCTACCACTTTTTTGCGCGGGTAATGGAGCAGGAACAAGCGTCAATTTTAATTACTGCCCACCATAAGAATGATTTAGCTGAAACGATGTTGATGAAGCTAACGCGGGGCGGTCAGCTGCCCCAATTGATTGGGATTGAAGAACAACGGGCTTTTGCTAACGGGAAGCTTGTCCGGCCCTTGCTTATCTTTTCCAAACAACAATTACGTGAATACGCGATTAGTAATCAGCTGAAATGGTATGAGGATGAAACTAACCAGGAACTAACGGTTAGCCGAAATCGTTTCCGCCACCGTGTCATTCCACTATTGGAAGCAGAAAACCCGAACCTTCTTGACTCATTGAGCAGTTATCACGAGCAATTAGAGTTAGCGGTTGAACTTGAAGACCAGTTTGCAAAGGAACAATTAGAAAAGATTGCAGATGAAGATGGTCACCTTAATTTAAGACAGTTATTGCAGTTCCCATTAGCAAAGGAACGGTTAATTTTGGTGAAGTGGTTAGAGTGGTCTAAGGTGACTAATTTGAAGCAGGGCTTTATTGAACAGCTGTTTGCGGATATTAATAATCGTCATTTACCTCAATTTAGTCGTCAAATTGCCCCTGATTTAGTCTTATTTAAGAACTATTCCGAACTATTTTTGAAAAATGTTAATCAATTACCACAAAAAGCTCAAACTTCCATAAATTCTGTGGTAAAATTGGGCCGTTGGTATTCAATTGGGAACGATTATCAAATTGCAGTCGCAACAACCAAGAGTTTTTTTGGTAAAACAGCTGATTACCAAGAGATGTGGTTGGCGCCTGAGCAATTGCCGTTAAGAATTCGTCGGTGGCAAGATCAAGATCGACTACCGTTAAAAAATGGTGGTCATCAAAGGGTTAGTCGTGTTCTAATTGATCAGAAAGTACCGTTATTAGAGCGTAATCAGCAGCTAGTAATTGCTGATGCTAAGAATAATATTGTGTGGGCCATTGGGCGGAAGTGGGGTTGGTTTACCCGACCTGACGATTACCTTGATCAGTGGCAACGGCTAGTTATTGGCATACGTGATTTGAAGAGGAGAAAAGAATGAATAACGATATTGAACGAGTATTGTACAGTGAAGAAGAAATTAACCGCCGGATGAATGAACTTGCAAAGCAGTTAACTGCTGAATATAAAGAACAGCGACCATTAATTATTTCTGTAATGACTGGGGCTGTTTTGTTTACTGTTGATATGATTAAGCGGATGGACATTATGGCCAAGCTTGATTTTATCGATGTTTCTAGTTACTACGGTGGGACCTCTTCAACTGGTGAGGTAAAGCTGGTTCAAGATTTGAAGTCAGATATCCGTGGACGCTCAATTCTAATTATGGAAGATATCGTTGATACTGGTCATACTTTAAAATTCTTAATTGACCTCTTAAAAGAACGTGGTGCAAAGAGTGTTAAGGTTTGTACCTTACTAGATAAGCCTGAAGGACGTCAAGTTGAAGTAAAGGCTGATTATGTCGGCTTTAACGTTCCAAACGAGTTCTTAGTTGGCTACGGTTTGGATTACAAGGGTTACTACCGGAACCTTCCTTATGTTGGGATTTTAAAGCCAGCTGTTTATGAGAAGGACTAATTAATATAGAAGCTGGAAATTAACCTCTTCAAGAGCCTGGTTGGCTAACCTAGAACGAATGATGATGGAATCATCAGAATCGTTCGTAGCCAAATAGGCTTGCTCCGCTGCGTTAGACTCTAAGGCTCTGGTTAATTTCCGCGATTAGACTCTATAGGTTCGGAGACTATTAGTAATAAGTCTCTAATTAAATAGAATAAGGACTTCAGAGTTCGGGCTTCGAGCTTTGAAGTCTTTTTGAATTATTGGTAAATCAGTGGAAAAATTAATCTAAAAAATGTAGAATTGGGCATTGTTGGGTGGTGTCTATTAGGTGTGATAATTGACTGGTCAATATTTGTCAATTATGCTATGATAGTCACTACAATTGTAACCACAATATTGTTGCTGGTAGAATAGGAGGTTGTTATGAATAACAATCGGAGAAACAATAATTTTACTCATAACGTTCTCTTCTACGCAGTGATTTTCTTATGTATTATGGGGATTGCTTACTTCTTCTTTGGTGGAAGCCAAAGTAATGGCCAAAGTAAGAACGTCTCACAAACAGAGTTTATCTCTGAATTGAAGAGTAACAAGGTTAAGAGTTTCCAACTACAGCCAAATGGTGGAGTTTATAAGATTACAGGTACCTATCGTAAACCGCAATCTGCTAATAATAATTCTGCTAATAGTTTTGGTTTTACCACGCAACGTAACAGCAAAGTCAACCACTTCCAAAGTTCTGTATTGCAAAGTGATGTAACCGTTAGTCAATTACAAAAGTATGCTGACCGGGAAAACGTTAAAATCAGTACACGAGCAGAGGAATCTAACAGTGTTTGGATGAACTTGCTGTTGACTGTCTTACCATTAATCATCATGATATTCTTCTTCTACATGATGATGGGCCAAGCTGGTCAAGGTGGCGGCGGTCGTGGAGTAATGAGTTTTGGGAAGACAAAGGCAAAGCCTGCCGATGCCAAGAAAAACAAAGTTCGTTTCTCTGACGTTGCTGGTGAAGAGGAAGAAAAACAAGAACTGGTTGAAGTTGTTGAATTCTTGAAGAATCCAAAGAAGTTCACCCGTCTTGGTGCAAAGATCCCATCTGGTGTTCTTTTGGAGGGGCCTCCAGGTACTGGTAAGACCTTACTTGCTAAGGCCGTTGCTGGTGAATCTGGAGTACCATTCTTCTCAATTTCAGGTTCTGACTTCGTTGAAATGTTTGTCGGTGTTGGTGCTAGTCGTGTTCGTGACTTATTCGAACAAGCTAAGAAGGCCGCTCCAGCAATCATCTTCATCGATGAAATTGATGCTGTTGGTCGTCGGCGTGGTGCCGGAATGGGTGGTGGCCACGATGAACGTGAACAGACATTGAACCAATTACTGGTTGAAATGGACGGGTTCCAAGGTGATGAAGGGGTCATTGTTATGGCCGCTACTAACCGTTCTGATGTTCTGGATCCGGCCTTGCTTCGTCCAGGTCGTTTTGACCGGAAGATCTTAGTTGGTCGTCCAGATGTTAAGGGACGTGAAGCCATCCTTCGTGTTCACGCTAAGAACAAGCCATTGGCAGATAATGTTGATTTAAAGGAAATTGCTAAGCAAACCCCAGGATTTGTTGGGGCAGACTTGGCAAACTTATTGAATGAAGCTGCCTTATTAGCAGCGCGGCGAAACAAGACACAAATTGACGAAGCCGATCTTGATGAAGCTGAAGACCGGGTAATCGCTGGTCCAGCTAAGCACGATCGAGTTGAATCAAAGCAAGAACGACGAACAGTTGCATATCACGAAGCTGGACATACAATTGTTGGTCTTGTCTTGAATGATGCGCGTGTCGTTCATAAGGTTACGATTGTCCCTCGTGGTCGTGCCGGTGGTTATGCAATTATGCTGCCACGGGAAGATCAAATGTTGATGTCCAAGAAGAATGCTGAGGAGCAGATCGCCGGATTAATGGGTGGTCGTGCGGCTGAAGAGTTAATCTTTAAGTCTCAATCTTCAGGTGCTTCGAATGACTTCGAACAGGCAACCCAAATTGCTCGGGCAATGGTTACCCAGTACGGGATGAGTGACAAGATTGGTCCTGTTGAACTGCAAAGTTCAGGTCAAGTATTTACTGGTCAAGGTTATGACCAATCACCTTACTCTGAAAAGACTGCAGCCTTGGTTGATGAAGAAGTACGGCGGATCCTTCGTGAAGGTCATGAACGGGCCCTCCACATTATTGAGACTCACCGTGAACAACATAAGATCATTGCTGAAGCCTTACTGAAGTACGAAACGCTTGATGAGAAGCAAATTCTTAGTCTTTACAAGACTGGGAAGTTGCCTGATAAGGATATCGCTGCTGCTGATGAAGAAGCTCGTGCACAAACCTTTGAAGAATCCAAGCGTGCTTTGGAACGGTTAGAAGACGAAAAGCATGAACAACTTAAGGCAAGTAGTTCTGCTAGTGATGAAAATGAAGAATCAGCTGCTGATACTCCAGCTAGTGACGCTACTGATGCTCCAACTTCTGCTAGCGATGCCAGTCATGATCATTCCGATGATTCAGACGAACAGGATAAATAATTAGATTGAAAAACAGGGGGAATAAGCCAAAGGTTGGTCATATTCCACCTGTTTTTTGTATCATATAAGTATGAAAGGATGACAAAAATGAAATCAACAGATTACCTTGTAAAGAGTATGAGTAAAGACGGTAAGTTTCGGGCATATGCTGTTAATGCAACCCAATTAGTAGAAAAGGCTCACGAAATTCATGATACTTGGAGTGCTTCTTCTGCGGCTCTTGGGCGGACATTGATTGGAACCCTCTTGTTAGCCACGGCGAGCCTTCAAGGTGAGGCGGGGATGACCGTAAAAATTCAAGGTGACGGTCCGGTTGGCTTTATTGTTGCGGATGGAACAGCTCAAGGAACGGTTAAGGGATACATGGGGAACAACCATGTTAGTCTACCCGCAAATGATAAGGGAAAGATTGATGTTTCTGGGGCCGTTGGGAAGCACGGAACTCTTTCTGTTACCAAGATGGCACCAGGTGATAAGACCCCATACACTGGTCAGGTTAACCTGGTTTCTGGTGAATTAGGTGATGACTTTACTTACTACCTTGCCCAATCTGAACAAATTCCATCAGCAGTAGGGCTTTCTGTATTCGTAAATCCTGATGAATCAATTGAGGTTGCCGGTGGCTTTATGATTCAGGTCCTTCCTGGTGCCAGTGATGAAGAAATCAGTAAACTAGAAAAGACGCTAAAGAATTTACCACTAGTTTCAGAAATGCTTCGTGATGGTGATACACCAGAAGATATTTTGAAACGAATCTTTGGTGATCAATTAAAGATCCTTGACCGGATGCCAGTCGCATACCGTTGTGATTGTAGTAAGGAACGTTTTGCCAACGCTTTGGCAAGTATTGCTAAAAAGGATCTTGAAAAGATGATTAATGAAGATCACCACGCTGAAGCAGTTTGCCAATTCTGTGGTAAGAAATATGAATTCAATGAACAAGAGTTGAAAGATATTTATGCCAAGATGGACTCAAAAAATACCAAAGAAGACAATTAATTTGGTTAAAGATTAATGATGTGCTATCATGATTTGGTTATTGAACGAAGAATTTAGCCAGTGCAGTTCACATTAATTTTAATAATGAGGTGAAAAAATGAAGTGGCATATTGGAGATGTTGAAATTGCCAACCAAGTAGTTGTTGCGCCAATGGCCGGAGTTACTAACTCTGCTTTCCGGGTGATTAGTAAGGAATTTGGTGCAGGGTACGTTGTCTGTGAAATGATCTCTGATCGAGGAATTATGTACCGCAACAAGAAGACATTAAACATGATGGATGTTGACCCAAGTGAACACCCAATGGGAATCCAAATTTTTGGTGGAACTAAGGAAACGTTAGTTCAAGCTGCAAAGTACGTTGATGAGCATACTGCAGCTGATGTGATTGATATTAATATGGGATGCCCGGTAAATAAGGTTGTTAAGACGGATGCCGGTGCCCGGTGGCTCCTTGATCCGAACAAGGTTTACGAAATGGTTTCCTATGTTACCGATGCTGTGAAAAAACCAGTAACGGTAAAAATGCGGACTGGTTGGGACGACAAGCATATTTATGCCGTAGAAAATGCCATGGCTGCTGAACGAGCTGGGGCAGCTGCGATTGCAATGCACGGCCGAACCCGAAAACAGATGTATACGGGACACGCTGATTGGAATATACTAAAAGAAGTGGCAGATCATCTATCAATTCCATTTATGGCCAATGGTGATGTGCGGACTCCAGAAGATGCTAAACGGATCCTGGAGGAAACTGGAGCAACTGCTGCGATGATTGGTCGTGCAGCTCTTGGAAACCCGTGGATGCTCAAGCGGACCGAACACTACCTTGCAACTGGAGAACTACTTCCAGAAGCGACCCCCGAACAAAAGATTAAGATGGCTAAAGAACACCTTAACCGGTTGATTGATTTGAAGGGTGAATATGTCGGTGTTCGCGAATTCCGTGGTCTTTCTACATACTACTTGAAGGGGATTCCGCGTTCCGCACGGACTAAGGCTGCCTTGGTAGAGGCAGAAACTCGCCAAGAAATGAATGATATTTTTGATCGGTTTGCTGAACAAACAACTGAGCGTGAATTAAAAAAGGGCGCAAAGACAGCACGCTTAATATGAGGAGGAGAAAGTAAGTGTCACAAGAATTAGATCAAATGCGCGTTCGTCGCGAAAAGATGAATGAACTTAAAGAAGCAGGAATTGAACCGTTTGGTCGCCGCTTCAAACGTGATCACCTTGCACAAGATCTACATGATAAGTATGACCAATACAGCAAGGAAGAATTAAACGAAAAGGGCGAAAAGGTTATTATCGCTGGTCGGATGACTCGTAAGCGGAGTAGTGGTAAAGCCGGCTTTGCAGATTTTGTTGACCGTACCGGTAAGATCCAAGTATATGCTCGAAAAGACATGGTAGGGGATGAACCATACCACATCTTTAAGCGCGCTGATATTGGTGACTTCCTTGGAATTGAAGGGGATGTGATCAAGACTGATACCGGTGAATTGACCGTTCGTGCGCACAAGATCACCTTCTTATCCAAGGCTCTTCGTCCATTGCCAAACAAATGGGAAGGGGTTACTGATCCAGAGACGATCTATCGTCAACGTTACCTTGACCTGATTTCCAATCCAGAAAGCTTCAAGCGTTTCCACCAACGGACAGCGATCATCAAGGCTGTTCGTCGTTACATGGATGAACACGGCTTTACTGAAGTTGAAACACCAATCTTGAATACCCAAGCTGGTGGTGCCAATGCACGACCATTCATCACCCACCACAATGCCTTGGACATTGACATGTACTTGCGGATCGCTACCGAATTGTACCTCAAACGGTTAATTGTCGGTGGCTTTGAACGGGTATATGAACTTGGCCGGATCTTCCGGAACGAGGGGATGGATCCACACCATAACCCCGAATTTACGACAATGGAAACTTATGCTGCTTACTTTGACTTTCGTGACGTTATGGATGAAACTGAAGGGATCGTTAAGGCAGCTGCGAAGGTTGTTTCTGATGATGGTAAGGTTAACTACCAAGGACACGAGATTGACCTTGGTGGAGATTTTAAGCGGATCACAATGGTAGATGCCGTTAAGGAAAAGACTGGCATTGACTTCAGCGATCAATCAATGACTGATGATGATGCAAAGAAGTTGGCTGATGAACACAAGGTTGAATACAAGCCTTACTGGACAAAGGGTCATATTTTAAACGCCTTCTTTGAAGAGTTCGTTGAAGATACCTTGATCCAACCGACATTCGTTTACGAATACCCTGTTGAAGTTTCTCCACTAGCAAAGCGGAACAAGGAAAACCCAGAGATGACCGACCGGTTCGAATTGTACGTTGATGGTAGCGAATTAGCGAATGCCTTTAGTGAATTGAATGACCCAATTGACCAAAAGAAACGTTTCGAGATGCAAGCTAAGGAAAAGGCTAATGGTAACGACGAAGCGGAACCAGTAGACTTAGACTATGTTGAAGCTCTTGAATACGGGATGCCTCCTACAGGTGGTCTTGGAATCGGAATTGACCGTTTAGTAATGCTCTTGACCGATGCTAAGTCTATTCGTGACGTCATCCTCTTCCCAACAATGCGTCCGGAAAAGGAAAAGCAAGACGGTTCAAAGAAAAAGAATAAGAAGAAGTAAACTAATCTGAAATTAGGTAAGCTACATCTCTCGGTAAGAGGAATGTGGCTTTTTTAACAGCAAAATATCCATATTAATGCTTAGACAATAATATGGATATAGTGTGTTATCCGATCACAATGAAGGTACTAATCAGGTTTATGAACATACCACAAAATCAGTCACTGACATCCAGACGGTTACCCGTATAGTATGGGTGCGGTCAAATCAGGCGCTGTTCAAACCACTACTTTTACCTTGAGCGAAACAAAGGATAAAATAACGGAACAAACCAGTTGGAGCCCAGGGATAATAACTAACCAGTCAGCGGATTCAGTTGTTTCTAACTATTAGCCTAATACTGAATTGGTATCACTAGTTGAAATTGCTAGTGAGACGCCTGATATTGTTGTTATTGTAATGTGCACGAAGGTCATTACTTCATCTTCTGATCAGTAAGGACGATCAAATTAGCCTAATCAAAACGGGACAACCATTAAGCAGTGAACCGAATGTTATTAGTAAAACCGTTGGGGATGACAACTTAGTCAAGGCTGATGAAAATAATATTCCGGGTCAAACTACTACAAAGAATAAATCAGATCGAGTAGTTAGTAACAAGTGAGAAAAAAACTGGTGATTAAGCTTCTAATACCAGTGTAATTGGTTTATTGTTAGCATCAATTGCTGGTTTGCCCTAGGAGGTAAGCATGGCTAAGAGAATTTGACAAAACTTGATTCTGGAGAGAAATCATATTAACTATAATTACAATATGATTTAACATCCGAAACGATTCAAGTGTTAGGGCTTCTTGTGTTGTTTATAAAGTACAATTTAATTTAGAGGAAGGGTTTTACAGTATTTAGATGATTCAATGAGTTGAATATGGATTCGGAGGGGGAAAATAAGTTTAATTTAAATTAATATAGAAAAAAGTAAAAAAGATGTTGACTTATTGGTGAAGAGCCTGTATAGTAATTAGCGTTGTCACAAAATGAATAGCTAAGTTAATTTTATTTTCAACTTTTTTAGAATTAAATATTGACACACTATTCAATATGTGATAACTTATAAAAGTTGCTTGTTAGAACAGTCGAATAAATTAATTTGAAAAATATTCAAATTAATTGTTGACATCAAAATTAGCATGTGATATAATAACAAGTGCTGTTTGACTAATTGGTTAAACAAGGTAGACCTTTGAAAACTGAACAAAGTTTCGACGAATCAAATGTGTAGGGTCTTCAGTCATTACGATTTGAAGCAAAAACATTTGCGAAGTCAATTCGCTTAATTAATTTGAATTAGAGCTATTCAAGTTCTTA
>NZ_CALPCW010000006.1:0-100803 GCF_943193105.1 Limosilactobacillus agrestimuris | reverse complement strand
ACATACAGGGTCTTTTGCCCCGTAAAAGTAACGAAACCAGGCTTGGCACCATTCGGTTTATGGAGTCGTTTTGCAGGAAGGTAGTCTACAGGAACGTTGTCTGAATCCCGCCCTTTTGAGAAGTAGGCAGCTAGCTGTGCTGCTTCAAGGAGGGTTTGATCATCTGGATTACTATCTCGAATGATAACGTGAGAGCCAGGAATATCCTTAACGTGTAGCCAGATATCATTTTTGTTCGCAATCTTGAAACTCAGGCGATCATTTTGGAGGTTATTTTTCCCAACAAGGACCGTGGTTCCGTTGCTAGTATGGAATTCTTCGGGCTTACTTACCCGAACTTTCCGCCGTTTCTTGCTCTTTTGTCGCTTTTGCTTCAAGTAACCTTGCTGTTGAAGTTCTAAGCGAATTTCCTGAATATCGGCGGGTGAGGCAAGATCAATTTGGCTTTCAATATTAGTAAGGTAGTCAATTTCGTCATTAGTTAACTTTAATTGCTCCTTAACATAACTAACCGAAGTCTTTAACTTGTCATACTTCGTAAAGTACTTTTGTGCATTTCTTGAAGGAGATAGTTCAGGATCAAGATTAATTTTTAACGGCTTATTATCATCATAGAAGTTTGGTAGGGTGATTTCCGTCATCCCGTGGGTTAATTTTCCTAAATAGGTGGTTAAAATTTCACCACGAATCCGGTAATAATCAGCTTTAGCCGCATCTGCTAGTTGTTGGTTTAGTTTCTTAACCTTTCGCCGATCCTTTTTTAGTTCAGTATGAAGAACACGGAGAACTTGTCCTGCTAATTCTCTTGAGCGATTCCGTTCAGCTTTTTGGGCATAAAAAGCATCCAGCATTACTGAAAGGGTATCATAATGGGTAATTTGTTCTTCATTAATATTGCTTGGTGCAAAGGCTGCAAATTGTTGCTTCCCGTTATTATCGTCATAGATTACGGGATCAGGATTTTCAAAATGCTTAAGGAAGGTATGGTAAGTAGTTGGTAAGTCTGAACTAACTTGTAGTTCACGTGCTAGTTCTTGGGCAGACTGTTTACCTAAGCCTTGATAGCTGCGTTGTAACTGCTTAGCCAAATCATCTTCACTTAATTTTTCCCGCATTAAGTCTGTATAAATTTGGTTAGGGAGGTATGGATTAATCTTATCCTGTTTTGGTGGCATAATAAAAGTAGCACCAGGAAGCAAGAGACGAACACGATTTTGGTCAGAGCCAACGTGTTTTATCGTATCGATAATCTTACCCGTTTTCTCATTAACTAGTGAAATATTACTGTGACGAGCCATTATTTCTGTGATTAGGACAAGTCGTTGCCGATCACCAAGTTCATCCCGAGTATTAAAGTTCATTTTAATAATCCGGTCATTATCAACTTGTTCAATTGATTCGAGAATTGCTCCTTCTAAATATTTACGCATTGTCATGGCAAAATTACTAGGAACTGCAGGATTTTGGTAGGCAATTTTGGTAATTTGCATTCTAGGGTATGTTGGGTTAGTAGAAAGAAGCAGGGAATAATTATGACGGTGTACCCGGATGGTCATAATTAATTCTGCAGGGTAGGGTTGATTAACTTTAGCAACTCGTCCAGTTGCAAGAGTTTCATTAAGTTCATGGACGATTGCGTGGGTAAAGAAACCATCAAATGCCATTATCTATTTCCTCCTTATTTAACGTTTTGCATAGCGATTACTATTATACCGTTTGTTTCGGGAAATAGACAATTCAAAGAATCAGGATTATTGGTTTCTGTACAGCGATGTGGTATTCTATATCTATTACGATGTTGTTAAAATACCTTTACTATGCAATTGTTCTTTAATTATCAAATAACAACATTCTAATGGAGGTAGTATTAATGAAAATAGCTGTTGTGACTGACAGTACCTGCTATCTTACTCAAGAAGAGATCGCAGCCAATAATATTCATGTGGTACCAATTCCGTTTACCCTTAACGGTAAAACTTACCGTGAGGGTGTTGATATCACTACTGAGGAGTTCTACAAGCAGTTAAAGACTGCCAGTACCTTCCCCAGCACATCTCAACCTTCAATTGGTGAAATGATGGAACTTTATCAGAAGCTTGCGGATGAAGGCTATGATGCTGTGATTAGTATCCATCTTGCAAAGACAATTTCAGGATTTCTCAACAATATTACCCAACTTTCTGAACAAATGAAGGATACAATCAAGATTGTGCCATTTGATTCCGGAATTACAGTTAAGTTGATGGGCTATCTTGCAATTGAAGCTGCTAAGTTGGCTAAGCAGGGTGCGGATATTGATGAAATTGTTAAAAAACTGACGGAATTGCGGAATACTTTTCGCGACGTCTTTGTCGTTGATGATTTACAAAATCTTGTACGTGGGGGACGACTTTCTAACGCTTCAGCCTTTGTTGGTTCAATTTTAAGGATCAAGCCACTCCTTTCATTTGATAACCCTAATCATGATATTGAAGCCTTTGAGAAGGTCCGGTCGATGAAGAAAGCTAAGGCGCGTTGTGAACAACTCTTTAATGAATCAATTGAAAAGTTGGACTATCCGGTACGGGCGATCGTTCTGCACGCTAACGATAAAGAAGCAGGGGAAAAATGGATGAATAAACTCCAAGAGGAACATCCTGATATTAAGTTTGAATTATCATACTTTGGTCCTGTAATTGGAGTTCACTTAGGACAAGGAGCATTGGCGCTTGCCTGGTTACAAGATACAGAAAAGAAGCCTTTAGCATGATGAAAAAGATTCGCTTATTTCATATTGTTACATGGTTCGTGGTTTTATTAGTGATTTGCCTGTTGTCACCACTTGACTTACGTGGCGTTTTGCCAAGTGGAACAATTATTGCTCCACTCACTGCTTTATTAGCGGTCACTGTCATTCCAATATTTGGGATGCTGAATTCGGCATTACTAGTAATAATTTCACAGTTGATTTTACTAGCTTTTGGTCAAAGTGATTGGCTCACTGTTGTAGTTACCGCCCTGACAACCCTCTTTAGTGGTTGGGTAGTTAGGTGGCAACAAGCAAGGTCTCAAGAATTACGTCACCAGCAGCTGATCACGATTGGTATTGGCAGCGGTTTAATTATTCTTATTTTACTGGAAATTGCCTATTTAATTGTAGGGTGGCAATTGACAGGAAGCAGTAACGGAATGTTTGAAATTGCTCGCTTAGCATTACCAACGTCATTATTAACGGGACTCTGTTATGCCTTACTAGTTCCACCAATTGGTATTTTTATGCTATATATTAATAAAAAGTGGTTACCAAAAGTAAGCAGCCCCGATGATAGTCATAATTCTTCGAATGATTCAGTGATTATCGACATGAATAAGCACCAGAAAAAAGATCATGACGATCAAAAATAAAATATGTACAAAAAAGAGTTTGGAAAGTCATTCCCAGACTCTTTTTTGTATATATTTAAGAAGATTGATATTAGGCTTCTGCATTCCATTCCTGATGGAACTCATCAAGAAAATCGAGCATTACTTGTTGGCGGTGTTCTGCAATCTTCTTTGCAGTTGGGGTAAAAAGTTTGTCTTTCAACCCAAGAAGTTTTTCATCAAAGTGATTGATGATCGTTTCATCATCTAGATTTCGGTATTCTTGCTTATTCATTTTCTTCCGGGGCTTAATTTTGGGATCATAAATAACTTCACCATGGGCGCCTCCATAATAGATTGCACGAGTAATTCCAATTGCACCAATTGCATCTAACCAGTCGGCGTCACGGACGATCTGGGCAGTTGCACTAAGGGATATCTGTTGTTTTTCTAGAGTATGAGCAAAAGAAATATTTTTAATTGTTTCCATTACAGTACTAACCTGCTCATCAGTCAGTTCAATTTGACGAAGAAACGACTGTACTTCATCTTGAGCTTTTTCTACACTATTAACAATTTTTTCATCAACTGTGTCATGAAGGTATGCAGCTATTTGGGGTAAAAACGGATCATAGTCTTCACCATTTGCAATTCGGGCAGCATTTTTAACGACCCGGTTTATGTGATCCATTCCGTGACCAGTCCGATCTCCGACAAGCTTTTTAATTGTAAATTGTTTAACAGCCATTAACTGTTGTTCTTGATTCATCGAATAAAATTCCTTTCGAATATTTTTTGGTAACTTCTGAAGTGTAAATGCTTCAGAAAAAGGTGCATTTATAAGATTAGTTGATCTCCGGCAAGAAAACTCTCTTGAAATTTTGTGAGCGGGTGAAAGTAGACTTTCCCAAATTTATCAATGAGGCCATGAAAGTCTTGAGCTTCATCACTAGTAAAATTCTTCGGCAGTTTCACTCGTTTTGCGAGACTTTGATAGTCGGTAAGCCCGGAAACTCCTAGCTGGGTAAAGAGTATTCGGGCATATTTATCACTAATAAATGTTGGTAACTCAAAAATATAAGTAAGAAGAACATCTGCCGTTTCATCACCAACTCCGTGAAGCTTCAGCAATTCTTTACGCAAACTTGCTCCAAAAGATTGGTAAATTCGTGAATAGTCATAATTATATTTAGATAACCAACTAAAAATAGCTTTAACTGCACGACTCTTATTCTTGTAAAAGCCAGCTGGTCGAACAATTGCTTGAAGCTCTTCGGTGGACAGCTGAAGGATTCGATCGGGATTGAAATTAGTTAGTTGGCGAAAGTTGGCAACTGCTTTGTCAGCGTTTTGCCAATTAGTATTTTGAATCATGACTGCACCAACAATAATTTCTGCCTTTGATCCGGCAGGCCACCAACCATAACTTCCCATGTTTTGTAACATTTTATCGTATAACTCTCGAATTGTAAGTTTCATCGGCTCCTCCTTACGTAATAATATCTTTAATTTAACATGAAAGTGAATTATGCGGTAGGATAATACTAGGAGGAACTTTTAGCTTGCACTTATCATTATCAATATGGTAAATTTATATGGTTGTTAATTAGTTAAAAGTAAATGATCAATTAACGGAAGGGAAGGTAATACGAATGCAATTACGTAAAGCTACCATGGAAGATTTGGATACAGTGATGGATATTCTTCGTGATGGTCGGAACCAATTAGCAGAACGAGGAATCGATCAATGGCAGGGTGATTACCCGAACGAAGAACACATCAAAGAAGATATTCAACATGGCTGGGCATACCTTGTTCAATCAGACGATGACCAAACTGTTGGTGCATTAGCAATTATTGACGCCCCAGACCATTCTTACGATGCTTTAGATGGTAAGTGGTTACTAGACACTGATAAATACCAAGTTATTCACCGGGTTGCCATTCATTCTAAGCACGCTGGTAACGGTTATGCTTCACAACTTTTTGAAAGTGTAATTGATTACATTAAGAACAACCGGAAGGACATTAAGTCACTTCGGATCGATACTCACGAAAATAATGAGATCATGCAACATTTGATTACCAAGAACGGGTTCACTAAGGTTGGTGAACTTCATGGGGTATACCGTCCTGAAGAAGAATCATACGTTTACGAAATGATTACTCAACCAGTTGGCGAAGATAAGTAATCAAAAATATTTAAAGCGACAATAACCTAAGACTAGCTTAAAACTAATCTTAGGTTATTTTTGTAGATTTAGTCTACTTTTTCCCAGGCGTCTTGCCACTCTTCAATTAGTGGTTCAAGGCGTTTTTTATTTTGTTTTAAGTAATTGAGATAAAAGCTTTGGGTTGCTGCTTGATCAGCGATCGGAACGGGAATTCGATCACTAACCATTTTCTTATCCCAATTTGGATTTGCATTAGATAAGTTAGTTGTAAAAAATGGGAAAACGGAATAATTCTTAATTTCGTTAAAATTTTCTTCCTTTGCTTGATAGATAAATTTAGCATCAGGAATATTTTTCTGAATAATTTGCTTCCAAATACCGATATTGGTTAATACCAGAAAGCTTAGCCCCTTTAAATCATTAAAGTGAATACTTGGATAACTAGCTAAATTAGAAAATTCATTCACATTAACCATTAAATTTTCCATCCCTAAATACGTTGAATCAATTTGTGGATACTGGATTGGGCTAGTAGAGACAATGCAGGTATATTGATTTTGCAATAATAAGTCTTTAATCTGTCCTTCTTGAACGAACTGGTCGTCAATTTTTAAATTAACAAAACGATTGTTTGCTAAAACAAAGAGAGGTCCGGGAGCAACCGAGGTTAGACTAATTTCTTGGTTACTTTGATAAAACTTCTTTACTTCATTAATGAAATTTTGGTTTTCATTTAAAACTTGCTGAGCTTTCTGGGCTGCAAACTTTCCGCTAGCGTTTAGAGTAATTTTGTTTGGTTCCCGCTTAAATAGTTTAATTCCGAGATCATTTTCAAGTTTTTTTGTCCCGCGAGTAACTGCTGGTTGAGAGAGGCCAAGAAAATCCGCAGCTTTTGCTAGGGTACCATATTTAGCAAAGGCCACTAATTCCTCAAGTAAGTAATTATCAATCATAGTATGTCACCTTAATATTAATTGTTTATGATCATTTTACCATACGGTAATCGTATACTAGCTTGCTTAAAAGTAAATTTTCAAACTACTAATTACTATCTACAATATCAATTAAAGAATTGAAAAAAAGGAGAAATGAAATATGACCGAAGAAGCACCTAAATTTAAGTTAAACGATGGTAATGAAATTCCTTCATTTGGTTTTGGCGTTTTTCAAATTCCAGCGGATGGCTCAACTTATAAAGCAGTCAGTCAAGCATTAAAGGATGGTTATCGTCATATTGATACTGCTGTAGCTTACTTTAACGAACAAGAAGTGGGAAAAGCTGTCCGTGATAGTGGTATTCCTCGTAACCAAATTTGGATTACTTCTAAGATGTGGTTACAAGATTATGCTTACGAAGATGCTAACAAATCAATTGATCGTACTCTTAAGAAATTGGGATTAGACTACATTGACTTGTACCTAATTCATCAACCATACGGTAAAGTTGATGAAGCGTGGCAGGCAATGATTGAAGCTCAGAAAGCAGGGAAGATTCGTTCTATCGGTGTTTCAAACATGACACCCAAGATTTGGCAAAAGTGGGCAGATAAAGGTATTTTTAATAAAAAGATGCCAGCAGTAAACCAAGTCGAATTTAACCCTTACTTCCAACAAAAAGAACTCCGCCAAATTATGTCACAAAATCACGTTACTTTAGAAGCATGGGCGCCCCTGGGAGAAGGGAACCATTCATTATTTGCAGAACCCCTGCTAAATAATTTAGCTAAAAAGTATGGCAAAGATGTCGGTCAAATCATTTTACGATTTGAACATCAAGAAGGTATTATTGTCTTTCCAAAGTCGATTCATGAAGCACGAATTAAGTCTAATTTAGATATCTTTGACTTTGAATTAACTAGTGATGAAATGGATGCCATTCGCAAACTTGATCAAGGACATGGTGCCCACAATCCGGATGCCCCAGGTACTGGTGAAATGCTTCTTAATGCTTTTGACGTTCATGCTAATGATTAAGAGTGAGAGAACTAGTTCATAATTTCACCTCCGCAAAGAGGTTGATTCTACGTTCAACTATGAAAAATCGTTATTAGGAAGGATAAGTAACATGAAAATTTTAGTGGCCTATTATTCTTGGTCAGGAACAACTAAACATTTAGCACAAAAGATTCATCGAGAGTTACCAAGTAGCGATTTGTTAGAAATCAAGGTTCCTGCTAATACCTTTTCTTCTGATGTGTACGAGACAGCTGATATTTATGAAAAGCAAAAGAAAACGCATCACTTACCATCAGTGATTAATATGCCCAAAAATATTAACGACTACGATTTAATTTTACTTGGTAGTCCTACCTGGGATTGGGGAGTAACTTCTCCAGTAATGAAGTTTATGGAAAATATTCAAAACTTTAAAGGAAAGGTAGCTCCCTTTTACACTAGTGTCGGTAATTCGCAACGATTTATGGAATTTTTCCATAATTGTTGTGGACAATTACAAATTATTGATAACTTCGATGATGCCCATGATAATTTTGCTAATTGGCTTCAGAAAATTAAAAGTGAAAAACAATAAAATGAACCTAAAGTGAACGAAATTGGAGGAAAACAATGTAATACGTAACATTAAATGATGGAAACAGGATGCCTCAACTGGGGTTTGGTGTTTTCCAAATCTTAGATCAAGAACAAGCAAAGCAGGCAGTAAGCGATGCAATTCAAGTTGGTTATCGATTATTTGATACGGCAGCTGTTTATATGAATGAAGCGGCTGTTGGCAAAGCAATCCGTGAAAGTGGCATTGATCGTTCAGAATTTTTTGTAACTTCAAAGCTTTGGGTTGATCATTTTTCTTATGAAAAAGCTAAACAAGGAATTGATGTGTCCTTAAATAGGCTAGGGTTAGATTATATCGACCTGTACTTACTCCACCAACCATACGGTGACATTGCTGGTGCCTGGCGAGCATTCGAAGAAGCCCAACAAGCAGGAAAAATTAGATCAATTGGTGTTTCTAATTTCTATCCTGATCAATTAAAGAATTTAGAATTAATGGCCAAGGTTAAACCAGCCGCTAATCAGATTGAAGTATCGCCATGGTTCCAACAAGCCGATGATGTCGCTTTTAACAAACAGGAAGGGATTGTTACAGAAGCCTGGGCACCATTTGCTGAAGGCAAACACGATATTTTTAACAATGAAGTGATTGCCAAGATTGGCCAAGAATATGGTAAAAGTAATGGTCAAGTTATTTTACGTTGGCTTTTGCGACGGGGGATTGTGACGATTCCTAAGTCAGTGCACCGTGAACGAATTGCAGAAAATTTTGATGTTTTCAATTTTCAATTAGACGATGAAGATATGCAAGCCATGAACAGTCTAAATAAGAATGAAAGTCAGTTCTTTGATCACCGCGATCCGGCAGCGATTGAAAGTATTTTTGGCACTAGTCTAAAAGCATTACGAAAGTAGGAGGAACCAGGATGTCTAAGAATGTAGTAATTATTGGCGCTAATGGACAAATTGCCCGATTAGTGGAGAAAAATATTCTGAACGGTGATCCAGAAGTTCACCTAACTCTATTATTAAGAAATGTTCAACGATTAAGTGATCTTGCCAATAATCCACAAGTAACTCTTGTAGAGGGAGATGCTAACACTGAAGAGGCACTTAAAGCAGCAGTTCATGCTCAGGATATCGTCTACGTTTCTTTTGTGGAACATGGTGCTGGAGCTAAACTAACTCAAAAGATTATTAAGGTAATGAAAGACGAAGGAGTTCATCGATTGATTTCTTCTAATATTCTTGGAATTTACGATGAAGTTCCTGGAGCTTTTGGTGATTTTAACCGTAAAATATGTTTTGGTGGTCATGTTGATAATAATAGTCCAGTAGTTCTTTCTGATCGGTATGTAGAAGAATCTGGATTGGATTATACTATGCTCCGGATTGCCTGGTTAAATGATCGGAATGATACTAACTATACGATTACCCATAAAGGTGAAAAGTATGTGGGGGTATCGGTTTCGCGAAAGAGCGTTGCTGACGTTGTTACTAAAATTATTGAAAATCCCAACAAGTGGAATAACGAAAGTATTGGCTTTGCTGATCCCGCAACCCAGGGATCTTCAAGACCAGTTTATTAGGTTTTGATTGAAGCACGTGTCCTTAACGGGAGCGTGCTTTTGTCATATATAAAAGCGCTCTTAAATGATACAATATGAATTGTGAATTTAGTCCTTATCAAGAACAAATAAAACTAATTGGGGAGTAGCTTATGAAAATGATGCAGGGAGAATTTCGTTTCGCATTACAACGATCAATTCCGGTATTATTTGGTTATGTAACATTAGGACTTGGGTATGGCCTTTACATGCATAACCTTGGTTTTTCTTTTTGGTATCCAACACTAATGGCGTTAACAATTTATGGTGGCTCGGTTGAATTTGTAATTGCCAATATGCTAGTTCAACACTTTAATCCGTTGAATGTTCTCTTAATTACTTTAGTGGTGGGCTTTCGTCAATCATTTTATGCTTTATCAATGTTGAAGCAATATCGTCAGGCCGGTTGGCGAAAATGGCTATTAATCTTTGAGCTGACAGATGAAACTTTTGTGCTTAACTATTACACCGAGATTCCAGAGGGGATGAGTCAGGTTAAAGTTAATACTTGGATCACTCTTCTTGATTGGGGTTATTGGGTTCTTGGAGCTTTCCTTGGGGGATTTCTTGGAAGCCTCCTTCAAATCCAGATTAAAGGACTTGATTTTGTAATGACTGCCCTCTTTATTGTTTTAGCACTAGATCAATTTCTTAAGGAAGACAACCGTATTAGTTCAATTAGTGGAGTGCTGATTACGATTATTAGTTTGTTATTGGTCGGTAAAACCTGCTTCTTAGTAGTAACACTACTTCTTCTAGTCGCTGAGTATTACTACCTAACAAAACGACGGGCAAAGGAGGGAAAATAAGATGTCGGTTGTTCAACAAATTGTTTCAATTGCGATTGCTGCCGTAGCAAACTTCTTTACCCGCTTTACGCCATTTCTCATTTTTGATCACCAACGAAACGGTAAGGAAGACTTGAGTCCGTTTATTGAAGGATTAGGGAAATTCCTTCCACCGGCAATCATGGGGATGCTTGTGGTGTATTGTTTCCGCAATGTCCATTTTTTGAGTGGTAATTATGGTTTGCCAGAAATTATTGCAAGCGTTATTACAGTTATTGTTCACCTTTGGAAACGTAATATGAGCTTATCTTTACTATTGGGAACGGTCAGCTATATTCTTCTGGTTAATTTTATTTTTTTAAAAGCGGTCAACATACTTCAATAATGAAGTTGCTGACCGTTTATTTTATCTTATGATATAGTTTTCTACTTAAAACAAGTGATAGTAAAAGGAGGACTAAACAAAAGGCAAATCCGGATTGAATTCCTAAATGAGACGTTGAACTGTGGACAAGGTGGTTAACAATTCCAACAACTGAAACAATGAGGGCAGTTCCAAACGCAGCCGCAATTTGGCGAAGGGTATTGAAACAAGCTACCGCATCGGGAACAATTTCGTTTGGTAAAAGGGAGAGCGCCTGTGTTTGCAAGGGAATTAACATTGTAACTAGACCAAACTGACGAACGGTCTGAAAAACAGTAATGATTATTACCGAACTCCGGGCACCAATCAGCGCTTGGCCTGTTGTCCCAATAATATCAATCAAAAGCCCAGCACCGACAAGCCATTGAATTGGGTAGCGATCATAGAATCGCCCACTGGTCGTTGACAATAATCCAGTAAGGATTGCACCTGGAAGAATGGCAATCGCTGAAATCACCGTACTTTCACCAAGAACGATTTGTACTAGAAGAGGAATTAGGATCGCATTACCATACATCGTAGCCGTAATTAACATATTAATTACCGTTGCCAAGAGGAATTGACGATGTTCAAAAACACCAAGGTTAATTAGTGGATGATTACTCTTACGTTGGTTAATATAGAAAAGAATAATAAATGCCAAACCAACAGTTGCCATTCCCCCAACATTAAATGATAAGAGGGGAAAGCTCGAAACATTGGAGAGCCCCATCAATAGTGCCCATAAACCAATTGTAATTATTGTAAAACCCAAACTATTAAATTGGGGGAATTCGTTATGAGGAATGTATGGAAGCATCCACAGCGATAAGAGTAAGGTAATGACCGCAAATGGAATGATTAAAATAAACAAATACCGCCATGAGAGATAATCAAGCATAAAGCCTGACACTGCCGGCCCTAGAATAGGTGCACAGTTAAATGCCAGACCGATAATTCCCATTATCCGTCCCTTTTTACCGGGAAGTGCATAACGAATTGCTAGCACATTAACTAGTGGCATCATCATTCCCGCACCAATTGCCTGAATCATCCGGGCAATTACTAAGAGATTAAAGGAATTTGCTAATCCACCAATAATTGTTCCGCAAAGAAAGATTCCCGTAAAAAAGATAAATAACCATTTAAACGAAAACCTTTTGATAAGATAGGAACTAACTGGGATCATCAGTGCATTTACCAGCATATAGCCGTTCGTAACCCACTGAACATGGGCTTCGCTAATATGAAAGACCGCCATGAAGGTTGGTAACGCAATATTCATCAAGGTTGAGCAAAGGATCCCAAAAAAAGTTCCAAAAACCATTATAATTAGGGCACGCCTAATTCGCTGGTCAGTCAAGAACATCGACTCCTTTTTGTAAAATTTATGATAACTAAAGCAGTAGTTTAGCAGATCTTAATACAGGCTACAATGATTATTTGAATTAATTCTGAAATTGTTTGACGCCCTTGATTGACAGGTGTAGATTTTAAAACGAGGTGAGTTCATGGAAGAGAAAACAGATATTACACCAGCAGAGTGGCAGGTAATGCGAATTATTTGGACACTAGGGAAATCAACCAGTACTCAGGTAATCGCATTGCTCCAGCAAAAGGTTGATTGGAAACCGGCAACAATTAAGACCTTACTCCGGCGATTAGTTGAAAAGGGGGCTTTGGAAACAACTCGTCAAGGCCGTGTCTTTATCTATACACCATTGATCAAGGAACAAATTACCATGAACGAGGCTGCTGACCAGCTCTTTAGTAGTATTTGTGAAATGCATGTTGGTGCAACCTTAAAACATGTAATAGAAGATGTTAACCTTAGCCAAAATGATATTGACCAGCTTCAAACATTGTTAGCTAAGAAAAAGGAAACAGCTCCTGAAGTAGTTGAATGTAACTGTGTTCCCGGAATGGAAATGAATTGTAAAAGGGGTTAATTACTAATGGTTGAAGAAACAGTAGCGTCTCCTGGTAAACGTCTTCGCCGGATCATGAGGATCATGCGTGAGTACCATTTCCTCAGTAATTTCTATCATCAAAAGAATCCAGAGGAAGTGTGCCAAGCACTGGAAGAACTTGGTCCAACCTTTATTAAGATGGGACAAATTCTTTCTACACGTTCAGATCTAGTTAGCTCTGAATATATTAAGGCTTTTCGTAAGCTACAGGATGATGTACCAGCTGATGATTTTGCAAGTGTGAAAACAACATTTGAAACAGAAACCGGAAAGAGAATCAGTGAAGTATTTAAAAGTTTTGATGAGAAGGCATTTGCTTCAGCTTCAATTGGGCAGGTTCATCATGCAGAGTTAAAAGACGGAACGCCCGTAGTAGTTAAGATCCAGCACCCTGACGTCACAAAATTAGTAGATACCGATCTGGCCCTATTAAAGCGCGCTGTCGAATTATTAAAATACGTTCCAACAGGGATTACGGTTGTCGATCCAGTTAAGATCTTTAATGCATTAAGTAGCTCATTAAAAAGTGAAATTGATACAATACAGGAAGCAAAAAATGGTATTGAATTTTACCGACTTAATAATGGTCAGTCAATCATTCGGGTTCCTAAAGTATATTTTGAATATTGCGCACCCAAAATTTTAGTTAACGAATTCATGCCAGGGAAGAGTATCAAGCATTTAGCAAACGAGCCTCTGGATAAGGAAGATCCGAAACGGGCAAAAGCACAACAAGCAATTCGTCATGAAATCGCTCAAGCTTTAGTAAAGAACTTCCTTAAGCAGGTCTTTGTGGATCATTTCTTTCAAGCTGATCCGCATCCAGGAAATATTTCAATCCATAAGTTAACGAAATCTGAGTCTCAGGACGACCAGTTTGAAGTAAGTAAAAAGGTTGAAAAACAAGTTGGTAACACTAACTTTAGTTATCAAAAAGAGGTCGCACTTCCCCCATACCGGGTTATTTGGATTGACTTCGGAATGATGGGCCGAATTTCCCCATCAACTGCGGATGGGATCGCTAAAATTGTATTAGCAATCAATTCACAGGATATTCACGAAATTGGCCAATCAATTATTCCAATGTGCGAACAAGTCGGACCTCTTGATGAACAAAAATTTTATCGTGATCTTGGCCGTTTCTTACGTCCGTACTTAAATGCTGGCTTGGCAGACATTAACTTTACCAAGATGCTCTACCAAATTGTTCAACTATGCCAAAATAACAACTTACAAATTGATTCACAGGTAACGATGCTAGTTCGGGCTTTTGGTATTTTAGAAACGATCATCGCTAAATTAGATCCATCCCTTTCAATGCTTGAAGTTGCTCGTCCATTTGGTCAGCAATACTTAAAGCAACACTTTAATTTCCGGACTCAGTTAGATAATAGTCTGTGGAGTAGTTACCGTGCCGTCAAAGCGATTACTCAAATGCCTGGGAAGTTAAATACCTTTTTTGACGCTGTCAGTGGTGGGGATGCACGAATTAATTTCCATTATTCTGATCAGGATCAATTATTGAAATGGGTTAGTCGAATTGTTAACCGGATTATTGTTGCAATTATTTTGGCAGCAATAATTGTTGGTTCTTCTTTGTTGGTAGAGGGAAGCGCTGATCATCCCCACATTTATCGTCTTGGTGTTTTAGGTTACTCATTAGCAATTATTATCATAGTAGCAATGGCAATTAGTGAATTACTTCAACGGTACCGAAAACATCGTCGGCGGAAAAAGGAGTACGGTAAGAAATGATTATCTTTGCACTTGCATTGTTAATTATCCTTTTATGGTGGCCATTACCGAAAAAGAATGAATGGGCTCTCTGCTGGACTGGAATATTATTAATCTTAATTGGTGGTCAGATTTGTTATCCAGAGAAAATAACGGCAATTAGTTTAGGGACAGCCAGTCTCCTGACGTGGTTAGAACTAATTAGCATTGTTTTAATTCGGCGCTTTTCCAAAGAAAATCGGTTAGTGAGGGATAATTACAAGGCCTTTGCTTTAATCCTTCTTAATCTCATCTTTTGGCTTCCGCTATTGTTTGAACCTGCTGAACAATTCTCTTGGTTTGGACAACAGGTTATTTTTTGCGCGCGGGTAGTTAACGGTATTACTACATTGGGCTTATTGATTTTCTGGGGATCTACAATTCTCCTTCAAGTGTTTTCAAAGCCAGTTAATGCGGATTATTTAATAGTCCTTGGGGCTGGTTTACGTCACGGAAAGGTTCCTCCAATTTTAGCTGCACGTTTACAACAAGCAATTTCCTGTTGGCAATTAAATGATGAATCAACCATTATTGTTACTGGTGGTCTTTTACACGGAGCACAATTATCGGAAGCACAGGCAATGGCAGATTACTTAATAAGTCATGGTATTCCTAAGAATAAAATATTGTTAGAGGAACAAGCAAAAAATACGTGGGCTAACCTTCAAAATTGTCAAAAGTTGCTTCAAAGCCGGATTAAACCGAACCCAAAGGTAGTAGTGGTTACTAGTTCTTTTCATGTATTACGGACCAAAAGCTATTTATGGAGACTAGGCTTAAAATGGTCGCTAAGCCCTAGTAGGACACCATGGAAATTTCAATCATTAACTGTGATTCGGGACTATTTAGGGATCCTTCGTGACCATTACCGAAGTTGGCTCGGGTTATTGATTATTGTAATTATTATTGGTGAACTTTGGCGATACTAAAAAGAAGTAGTTTGTTTTTCAACACGAAATTAGTCACTGAGCTCTCCTAAAAGCACAAAAAAGCCTCCAGTATTCGGTTTCCCTGAACATTGAAGGCTTTTTGTGTATTATGTAATTCTCAACTTCTTCTATTTATTTGCGTAAACCGCAACTTCAATTAAATTCTTGTCCGGATCGTGAACATAGATGGAAGTCATTGCTCCCTCAGACCCATGTTTTTCTACCGGGCCTTCAACAACATCAACATAGTAACTATTAAAGTGATGCATAATGTCATCAACCTTATCACCAGCAACAAGGCAAAGATCGGCGGATCCAACAGTTGGACGTTGGGCTACCAGACTAGTTGGTCGATCAGCCTTTTGAAGACGGATTAATTGGTGACCACACCGTAAAGTAATTACACTATCATTACTTTGTTGATCGATTACTGGCATATCAAATACTTCATGGTAGAAGCGCATTGATTCTTCAAGGTTACTAACGGTCAAGACAATATGGTCGATTCTTCGCATTTTCATAATTAATTCCTCTTTTCTCGGCTATTATTATACGATGTTGGGATTTAAATTGGCAAACGGTAATCCAAAGCGTAAAATCAATTGGTGTGAATGGGGGAATGAACTTAAATGAAAATTAAAAATCTAATTGCTGTTGCTGGTTTTGCATTCTTTGGTGGGATCTTTCGCTATTTATTCAGCACCAATTTAAATGAATGGGGGATCCTGATTGCTAATCTAATCGGCTGCTTCTTATTGTCATTTCTGACCTACTATGTAATCGAACGGGATCTTTTAGCAGGGTGGTTGAACTTAGGTTTAGGAACAGGATTAATTGGTGCATTCACAACCTTTTCCTCCTTTACGACTAGCGTTATCAACTTAGTAAAGACTAACTTTTTAATTGGTAGTGGTTATTTCCTTGTTAGTCTTTTGGGCGGCTTTTTTGCAGCATTAATTGGTTACCTCCTAGCTAAATTACTAGTTGAAATGGAGGAAGAATAAATGATTTTAGTTGGTCTTGGAGCTTCTTGTGGGGCACTTTTACGCTACCTATTTACTTACCTTTGGAAGAAAGCACAAATTGATTGGCCATTGGCAACACTATTTATTAACCTTACTGGAGCGTTTTGCTTAGGATTATTAATTCATAATTTTCCAAGCGGTCAATTTACCATTCTCTTTTGGGAAACAGGCTTTCTAGGTGGGTATACTACTTTTTCGACATTAAATACTGAACTAATTACTATGTATAATGAACGCCAATGGAAAAGTTTGCTATTTTACGGCTGCCTAACTTATTTTGGTGGACTTTGTCTAGCATGGATCGCATTGCACCTTTAGCTAAGAAAGAAGGTATTTTTTGGATAAGAGTAAAGCAACGACAATTCCCGCAGAAATTGAGGTGCGGGGTGGTCGCGTCCATAATTTAAAAAATATTAATGTTAATATTCCATTGCACCAATTTGTGGCTATTTCCGGCTTATCAGGTTCTGGGAAAAGTTCACTTGCAATGGGAATTTTATACGAAGAAGGTTCACGCCGCTATCTAGAGGCACTGTCAACCTACACGCGACGGCGCATTAAACTTGGTGCTCAAGCACAGGTTAACAGTGTTAAACATATTCCCTCAGCACTTGCACTTCATCAACGTCCTTCAATTCCTTCAGAACGGGCAACGGTAGGAACAATGAGTGAGATTTTTAATGTTATTCGTTTGATTTTCTCCCGTCTCGGTTCTCCGGTTTGCCCAAATGGCCACCGGTTAAAACCAAGTCTAAAAATTGCTCAGGCAATGAGTAAATCTGGTGATGAGATGGGATTAGTAACTTGCCCAGAATGTGGAACAAAGTTTTATGCTTTTAGTGCTGAAGACTTTGCTTTTAATTCTGACGGTGCCTGTCAACGGTGTCAGGGAACCGGACGTGTTCGAGAATTAGATGAAGATAAGTTAATCGGTGATGAAAATCTGACGCTCGACCAAGGGGCAGTGGCATCTTGGCACCTTCCGGGACGGAACTTTATGCCACAAGTTGCCGAACAAGCTGGAGTCCGAATTAATGTTCCATATAAAGATCTTTCGGCAAAAGAGAAGGATTTTGTGCTAAATGGTCCTAGCAAAAAATATAAAATGGACTTTATTTCAGGTACTGGACGCGTTTTTCATGATTTTAACGCCTTGTATGAAAATGCCCATGCTGCGGTACTTGAATCTGCTAAAACAAGTAAGAGTGCTCGGGCACAACAACGGATTAATGAATTTTTCCATACATCTACTTGTCCCGTTTGCCATGGTACACGACTTCGCCCTGAATTACTAAGTCAACTAGCCGGGGGCAAAAATATTGCGGAAGTTTCGGACCTAACACTTGGCGATCTTAATCAGTGGAAACAGGATGTTTTAAGTGAACTCTCTGCAAATATGAATAAGATGGCCACTGCAATTTTCAAACAATTTGATGATAACCTTCGACCGTTACTGGAACTAGGATTAGATTATCTTTCTCTTTCGCGTAACGGGAATACTCTATCCACTGGAGAGTTGCAACGAATTCAATTAGCGCGAACGCTCCGAACGCAAACTACCGGTGTTTTGTATGTCCTTGATGAACCATCGATCGGACTGCATCCCGATAATATTAATGGCCTTCTGCATGTTTTTCATGAACTTGTTGACCAAGGAAATTCACTGGTCGTTGTCGATCATAATATTGATATTATTGACGCGGCAGACTGGGTAATTGAAATTGGTCCTGGTTCTGGAGCCGAAGGAGGAAATGTTATTGAACAAGGAACTCCAGCAGAGCTAAGGAAAAAGCCAAAATCATTAATTGGTCCATTCTTAAACGGTAGTGCAAAGATTAAAGTCCGTAAAACTACAACTACAAATGCATCATCTAAAACGAGCTTTACTGTCACTGATTACTTTAATTTAAAGAAAGTAACTGCAACAATTCCGACAAATCAAATCACTGCAGTTACCGGCTTCTCTGGTGCAGGAAAAACTAGCTTAATCCTTGATAGCCTTGTTCCAGCGTTAAAAGCTCAGGAGAATAAAGAGCCATTACCAAAGCAGGTTACAGAATTAACAACTCCAATCAAAAATGTGGTAAGTGTTGATGCCGTTCCGGTTGGTAAAAGTTCCCGGTCGACAGTCGCAACTTATACCAGTATTATGGATAATCTTCGTCGCCTTTTTGCTGCTCAACCCGAAGTTAAGGAGAAGCACTGGACCGCAAGTTACTTCTCTTACAATAATAAGCAGGGAGCTTGTCCTAATTGTGGTGGAACTGGAATAGTAACGTTGGATATTCAATATTTGCCCGATATGCAACAGGTTTGTCCTGTATGCAATGGTGACCGGTACAATAAGGAAATTCAACAAGTTAAGTGGCATAATCATTCAATTGTTGACCTATTAAATTTAGATGTTCGCCATGCAATTCCGGTTTTCAAAGATGTTTCTAAAATTCAACGCGAATTAAAACTTCTTGATGAAGTTGGCCTGGGGTACCTTCATCTTGATGAAAGCACACCAAGCCTTTCTGGAGGAGAAGCGCAACGCTTAAAGCTTGTTAAACACCTTAATCGTCAGCAAAAGACAACCCTGTTTGTCTTTGATGAACCCTCTGTCGGTCTTCATCCTCTAGATGTTCAAGTCCTCCTTCAAGTAATGCAACGGCTAATCGATCGTGGCGCAACAATTATCATTATTACCCATGACGTTAACCTAATGGTAAATGCGGATTACATGATTGATCTAGGACCGCGTGGTGGCCGAAACGGTGGTCAAATTGTTGCCCAAGGCCGCCCAGAAAAGCTGATTCAGCATCCGAATAGTCTGACAACCCAATACCTCGCAGAATTTGTCAATCGATTTCAAAAATAAATAGCCGAAAAAATAACATCTCCGTTAACTGCTTAGTTAACTTGAGATGTTATTTTACTTTTATTCAGCTTTTAATTGTTTCTTTCGATTTTCATCTACCTTTTTAATAATTAAGTAAATTCCAATCAAGATCACAATACAGATGGCAGCGCTAATGATTCGTTTAAGATTCCCTTTGAAAATTGCATCCCCACCAAAGGCATAAAGGAATGACGTCGGTGCCATTCCCACCAAGACCATCGCCATGTACTGACGCCGGTTAACATTCAATTGAGCTCCGGCATAATTAACAAGGATACTAGGGACGACTGGAATCATGAACCCAATTGTTAACCCAATTAGGGGGTGTTTTTGTTGCATTAGGGACTTAATCAGTTTATGCTGCTTAATTTTTTTGGAAAGTTTGATTTGCCTGATCAAGCTCATCACAACACAGTTACCAAGAACATTGCCCAGCCAATTGATGATAAAGCCAAAGACTGGTCCATAGCAAAGACCCGAAAGAATACAAATAAGTGAATTTGATAAGCCAGGAATGGCATTCAAAACGGCAATTAAAACAAGCAATAGTAATGAATTAGCAATTCCGTGTGCCCGAATCATATGAAGAAGTCTTTCCTTTTCATGAGGGACGGGATGAACCAAAAGGCCTATTTCAGGCCGATAGTTTTGATAGATAAAGATAATAATAATAATTGCCAAGAAGACTCCTAAAGCGATTAAAAGTTTCTTGTTGAGAGTTTTTTTCTTCATAATGCACTTCACTTTCTTAGTAGTTAAGGCCGGCTTTTTTAAAGAGCTGAACAAGGGAAGATCGCAAAAGTGGGTCATGAGCGTAGATATATGTTCCGTAAACGCCACGCTTAAACAGAACATTTAATGAGTTCATGATCATCCGTTCTTCAAGCGCCTTAATTTCTTTAGGATCTGTTAGGTCATCTCGTTTTTTAAATGCTTCGGAATCAGTGTACTTATCAAGGTTAATTTGCAACTTTTGAGTTCCAGGGATTTGGCTAATCGGTGGTCCAATAATTATCCCCGTATAATTTAAATCAAAGCCCTGACAGGTGTATATTGAACCAACCTCGTTAATTGTTTGTGGTAGTTCTGCCCAGGGAGTAACGGTATAGTTGTATTGATCCCAAGGCAAACTAAAACGGCCTTCTTTAATGTAATGCTTACCGCCATCTAAAGTTGAAGGGTAGCCGGAAGTAGAAAGGATTCGCGAAAGGCCGACCTCGTTATTCCGTTTAACAATTTCTTGCCGCATTTCCTCAGCATCATCATAAACCCGAAAATCATAATTTTGCCGACTATCAGTCGGAAAGGGAGTAAGTTTAAATTGATCAGTAAAATGGTTAAACCAGTCTATTAGGTTATCACTAGCGGTCATCCTAAACTGATGGTGAAGATAATAATCTCGGTGTGGATATTGATGAGTAATCTTTTCCAACCGTTTTGGGGTCCATAAGCTCTTCATTCTTAGCACTTGGTATTGATCAAAGACCAGAATAACCACTTTAGCTCGTTTAATAATTTCTACTAATTGATTGTCATGATAAAAATTATTGTAATGATCCGCTTTTGATAATAATAAATGAGCTTCGTCAATTACAGCAATATCAATCTTTTCTTGGCGCTTATCTAATTGGTTAATTAATGATGTTGGCCGTGTAAAATCTTTCTTATAGAGTTCTTTAATTGAACCAGCAATTTCACGGTAAACCTTTAGGATTTCGGGATGATTGACTAAAAAGTAGTTTTTAGTTTTAAAAAAAGGTGAGTGAGGATCTTGGCGAGCTGCTTTTTGAATCCTTTCAAAGAGGTTCGATAAGACAACGCTTTTTCCCGTCCCTGCATCGCCGTAGATCGTATAGATTGCTGGAAAATCTTCTTTTATATGTTTGGCAGCAAACTTAATTATAGAGTTAACCAGGCGTTCTTGCTCTGAAGTCAAGTCCTTAAATGGTGATAATTTTTCAGTAGCTTCATTAGTAAGCTGATTCAACGTTCTCATCCCTCTGTATATAATCATGTTTAATTTTAAATGAGGAAGCAACATTCGTCAATTTAGGGAGCGACGAATTTCTGCAGGAATCCTAAAACGTGTTAAAATAAAATAAATGTTTTAAATTATCTTTAAAAATAGTGTGAATAGATCATCGATCGGAAAGGGTGGCTCAGATGAATCGACATCCAGATTATCTTTTGAACCGGGTTAATAACCCAGCTGATATTAAATCAATGCCTCTTGAGCAATTAAAGCAACTTGCGACGGAAATGCGGCAACTAGTTCTTGAAAGAGATGCAGCAATTGGGGGACACGTGGGACCAAACCTCGGCATTATGGAAACTGCAATCGCATACCATTATGTTTTTGATTCTCCTCATGACAAAGTAGTGTGGGACGTATCGCACCAATGTTACCCACATAAAATGTTAACTGGCCGCAAGCTTGGCTTCCTCGATCCGGATCATTATGGGGATATTTCCGGTTATACTTCACCAGAGGAAAGTGTACATGACTTTTTTGAGATTGGTCATACTTCCACTTCCGTTTCGCTTGCCGTTGGTTTGGCTCAGGCTCGCGACTTAATGCATCCCGAATCAAATGATAATATTATTGCTGTGATTGGTGATGGTTCACTAAGTGGTGGCTTAGCGTTTGAAGGATTAAACAATGCCGCTAAACTTCACTCTAACCTCATTATTGTCGTTAATGATAATCAAATGGCAATCGATAAGGATCAGGGGGGCCTTTACAAGGGACTTAAAAAATTACGTGACTCTAATGGTAAGGCAGAAAACAATATTTTCAAGTTCATGGGGCTTGATTACAAGTACATTGCAGACGGAAATGACCTTCAAACAATGATTAATGCATTTAAGGACGTAAAGGATATTGATCATCCAATTGTTCTTCACGTAAATACCTTAAAGGGGAAAGGGTACCAGCCTGCAGTTGACGACAAAATGGACTGGCATTGGCAACCACCATTCGACATTAAGACCGGTAAGGTTAAGGAAACAACAAATGCTGAGAATTATAGCGATGCAATCTTAACTGAATTAGGAAAACAAATTGATAGTGGGGTACCAGTTGTTACCTTAAACGCCGCAATCCCTGGAGTCTTCAGCCTTAAACAATTCCAAGCCAAATACCCTGATCATTACTATGATGTAGGAATTGCTGAACAAGATTCAATAACTACGGCCGTAGCAATGGCAACTGCCGGTGCTCGTCCAGTTGTCTTTCAAAATAGCACGTTCCTCCAACGAGCATACGATCAATTAATTCATGATATGGCGCTTAATGATGCACCAGTAGTAATGATTGTTCGTGGTGGGACGATTGCTTCTGATTCTGCTACTCATCAAGGAACGTTTGATATCTCAATGATTTCCAACCTTCCAAATATTGAATACCTTGCCCCAACAAATGTTGAAGAGTTGATTTCAATGTTAAAGTGGGCACTTAAACAAACTGAGCAACCCGTTATTATTCGTGAACCAGAAAAGAAACTCCTTCATGGAAAAGCTAGTCAAGATGACTACAGTCTTATTCACTATGATGTTGTACGCGAGGGTAGTGAAGTTGCTATTATGGCTGTTGGAGATTTTTGGCAATTAGGGATTGACGTCTGTGAAGAACTCCAAAAGAAGCTAAATATTAATGCCACACTAATTAATCCAAAATCATTAACAGGAATCGACCAAAACTATTTACATCACCTTTCTGAAAATCATGATGTTGTTGTAACCCTTGAAGACGGCAACGTGAGTGGTGGATTTGGTGAAACGATTGCTCGCTACTATGGTCCAAAAGCTATGAAGGTTTTAAACTTTGGTGCTCCACGTGAGTTTGCGGACAATGTTCCTCTTGATGTACTTTACGAATGGTATCACTTAACTCCAGATCAAATTGTGGATGATATCGAAAAAGTTATTCACGCCCTTTAAAAATTAATTCAAACTTTTTTCGTGCAAAATTAAATTCCTTCCGTATTGGTATTATGTAAGCCAATTTGGGAGGAATTTTTATGTATAATAAGAAATCAATTATTAAGCAATGTGTAGGAATTACTTCAGCAACCGTTCTAATGACAATAGCTGTCACAACAGGAACAAGTCATGCTGCTAAAAGCGATCCAAGTAGCGTTACGAGTGGTCAACAATTTAATAACCAAGATGAAATTCGTCAGGTAACAAGAACAATCAAGATTGATGATCCATATAAGGGGATGCAAACTGTTAAGCAAACAGTAATCTTCAAGAAAGTTGCTAACCAATGGCAAGCACTAACACCAAACTTTTGGTCATCATTTTTTGTTCCTAACTATGATGACTTTGAGCCAAATATTGTTCAAGTACGGGCACAACCCGTAACAGCAGATGATCAAGGAAAAACAATTACCGTTACATACCACCAATATAAAATTCCTGAGCGACAACGATTAGTTGAATTCCGCCATACATTTTATGGCTATGATGATAATTTTAAATTTAATTCAGTAACATGGAATAGCAAGCTTGCAAAGGTCGGCCAATGGTATGATTTCCCACCTGCTCCAAAGGGATTCGAATATTGCCAGCCAGAAGTCCTACCAAAACGCCTTAAACTGTATCAAACCGATCAAGAACCATTTCGTTTACTAATTCGACCAATTCAAAAGATCAACGAACAAGTTGGTGATAGACACGAGGAACAGTTGGAAGACAAAGAGCAACCAAGTAAAAATATTGATAAGGATAAAACGTCTACTGACACCCAAACAAATTTGATTACCCATAATGATAACGAAACGCAAACAGAGAAAAATAAAGATCAAAATCAACAAACCGATTCTCCAGAAAGTAGTGATGATGGGGTACAAACGGAGAGAACTGGAAAGGATAGTGGTAATCAGACAATGGATCCGGAAACAAGTACCCATGATAGTCAAACTGAAGAAACAAAGACTAAGGAAGACAGTACTCAAACAGTAAGACCCGCAAATAAAGAAAAGGGCTCACAAACTGATTTAAATGGTGTAGATCAAACTACTCAGACTGAACTTGTTTCTCATAATGATGCTCAAACCCAGACTGAAGGAAGGAAAGATCAAGGGCAACAAACTGACTTCCCTGAAAGTAAGGACGGAGAAGTACAAACAGATCAGACCAGTAAGGATAACACTAGTCAAACAATTGAAACAGGAACAATTTCAGATGGTGCCCAAACTGAAAATACTACAATTGGTAATCATACTACCCAAACAATAATGCCTGTAACAAAAGAAGATTACTCGCAAACAGAATCAAATGATGTAGATCAAAGCACTCAAACCAGATTAAATCTTAATGATCACTCAACACAAACTGATATTTTAGGAGATATCGATTCGTTAACCCCAACTGATAAGGTAATTAACCATCAAGAACAGATAAAATCTACAAAAAATGA
The DNA here is from genome assembly GCF_943193105.1 of Limosilactobacillus agrestimuris. Taxonomy (NCBI): domain Bacteria; kingdom Bacillati; phylum Bacillota; class Bacilli; order Lactobacillales; family Lactobacillaceae; genus Limosilactobacillus; species Limosilactobacillus agrestimuris. Next base: position 75,975 of record NZ_CALPCW010000006.1, on the reverse strand, counting down.
AAACGATGATTTACCAAAATCAGCAGATTCACAAATTGAGGAGCGCATTCAGGATAGTGAATCATCAAATATTACTCGTTTTAATCATGGAAGTTTAGGAATGAATGATACAAACATCCAACAACTTCTTGATCGAGATTCAACATCATTAAAAGAACTAAACAATAAGAAAAATGGCATTACTAAAAACATGGGAAGAAGAAAAGTGCTTCCTCAAACTGGTAATCAAACTGATAATAAGACAACGCTTATTGGAATCATAATTACTGGATTAGTAGGCTTTTTGACAATGTTATCTTGGAAACATCGAGAAAAAGCAAAAAAAGACTTGCATTTTTAATTTTCTAATAGTATTCTAATGACATTGAAAGAAATGAATTGGAGGAATTATTATGTTAAGTCAATATTCAATCATACAAAGTCTAACCTCCACCTCAACCACAACAACAACTACTGTGGTTGAGTACCTTTAATATTTAATTAATTCTGTAAGTTAACAGCTACTCAGAAGTTACTCAACCGACCATCAAACGTTTTGGACCTGGTTGAGAGGGCTTTTTGGGTAGCTTTTTTAGTTAAAGGAAATGAGGAGTTAGACATGAGCGAAAATAAAGCAAAATTAAATCGGACGATGACGCCTGGACAAATGGAAATGATTGCCATCGGTGGAACAATCGGTAGTGGTCTTTTCATGGGGGCAACATCCACCATTAAGTGGACTGGGCCTTCTGTCTTGTTAGCATATGCCTTTGTTGGGTTAGTCCTATACGGGGTTATGCGTGCTTTAGGTGAACTGATTTATATTAGTCCAGGAACTGGTTCGTTTGCTGATTATGGATCAAAATATATTCATCCAGTTGCCGGGTATTTAACAAAATGGAGTAACGTCTTCCAATTCATCATTGTGGGAATCTCAGATATCATTGCAATGAGTCAATACTTAAACTATTGGTGGCCTGAACTTCCTGATTGGATCTCCGGTTTAATAATGATTATCATTCTTACATTGGCAAATCTTGCTTCAGCGAAGGCCTATGGTCGTCTAGAATTCTGGTTTGCGATGATTAAAGTCGTTACGATTATTGCAATGATTATCCTTGGTTTACTGGTAATTGTCCTTGGACTTGGTAACCATTGGCAACCGGTTGGGATTTCTAACTTATGGTCTCACGGTGGCTTCTTTACGGGTGGCTTTATGGGATTCATGTTCTCACTGTCCGTGATTGCTGGTTCTTACCAAGGAATCGAATTACTAGGAATTACTGCCGGAGAAGCTGAATCTCCCCGTCACGCAATCGTAAAGTCTGTTAAGTCCGTTATTTGGCGGATCTTAATCTTCTACATTGGTGCTATTTTTGTAATTGTTTCCATTTATCCATGGGACGAACTAAAAGCTGTTGGTTCACCATTCGTTGAAACCTTTACGAAGGTCGGAATTACTGGGGCAGCCGGAATTATTAACTTTGTTGTTTTGACTGCGGCACTTTCAGGTGCTAATTCCGGAATCTATAGTGCTAGCCGAATGCTTTTCAAACTTTCTGTTGATGGTGAAGTGCCAAAATTCTTTAGTAGACTATCCAAGCACATCGTTCCTAACGTTGCAATTTTAACGATTTCGTTCTGGATTTTTCTCGGCTTTATCGTTAACGAATTAATGTCAATCTTTAGTTCAGCAGCCCAGAACATCTTCGTGATTGTTTATAGTTCTAGTGTTCTTCCCGGGATGGTTCCGTGGTTTATTATCCTCTTATCAGAACTTCACTTCCGTAAACAACACCCAGAACAATTAAAGGATCACCCATTCAAGATGCCACTCTATCCCGCATATAACTACTTTAGTTTAATTGCGCTAACGGTTATCTTACTCTTCATGTTCTTTAACCCAGATACACGAGTTTCAGTATCAGTTGGGGTTATCTTCCTGGTTATTATGACCATTATTTACCGGATTCGTGTTCATGCAGGAAAAGAAAAATAAAATACTCTAAAACTAAAGCAGCTTTGTAAATCCTTAATGGAAATTACAAAGCTGCTTTTATGCTAACTATTGATTAATCGCTGTAACAGCACCTGTAGCATAATTAATTGAGATATTATTTTGTACATTAGGAACAAAAACATTAAATTCTAACGAACCATCACTAGATTTTGCCTCAATATGAGCACCAGCAGGAACAATATTTTTACCATCATAAATATCTGTAACACGATAACGAACTTGTTTGTTTTGATCTAGGGCCTTTCTGACAAGACTCTCGTAATAATTTTGTCCGGTCGAGTTTTTACTCCGTGCTTCATTTGCCCAAGCTGTTTGAGTTGCAATATTGGCTGGATTAGCTTCAGAAGCATTAAAGCCACGAATTCCCCCAACAAGGGCGTATCCCAAAAGGTGTCCGCGATCATATGCATGACTATAGCCACCTTTAAGGTTATGTGCCTGAAGGAAACCAGCTGGACGCCAGTCAGTTGCACCGTTTCCGGTAGTTGCACGGTTCTTATATTGACGCGTTGTTTTGTTTAACCATGCATCTCCTTGCCATGCTCGCCCTTGCTTATCTAAGTGATTGACTGCATAGGGTGCACTAGCAATCCGAGCATTAAGGTCTGTCTGGTTATTATTAATAATGAACGCACCAGCATTATTCCAAGCAATATTTGAACCAAGTTGTTGTCGAACGCCAGGAGTTAAAATTGAACTGGCGTGCTTCTGGCTTGGTGGAAGTGCTTGCTGGTGATGATAGTTTGTCTTCTTTTGCTGGGCAAGTTGGCTTATTCGGTTTAAAGACGCATTTGTTAATTGGGGATTTTGAATAACACCAGTAACTACTAGTAGACCAACCAGAACAAAAGCAAGGTGGTAAAGTCGCTTTTTGAATTTCATAGGTTCACTCCATTCTTTACTATTCGCGTTCTATTTTACTCGTTTGAACATACGTTTGGAATAATTTATTAAAATTAATCGATGATTTTCAGGTCAAATGAGCAGAAAATGCTACCTTTAGTTAGTATGACTGTCCATTATCTTAGAATTACTTGCAAAAGGTGGTTAAATAGTCGAAAATAAAACTAATATATTTATCGATAGAAAAGGATTATGGTCATGACAGAAACTTCTGATATAAGAAAAATTCACATTGCTTTTGACGGTCAGGATACACCACCATTAAAAATCCACCAGTTATTTGATCCTAGGAAGTATGATCAATTAATTGGAGTTACCGGGAAAATTACAGCTGACTTTATTAATAAGTATCTTAGTAAGTTTATTAGCGTTAATGTTGCATTAAGTTCCGAATCAACTAGTAGACTAAGTGCTGATGAAATGGTCACTAAGGTTGCGCTAACCAATGCGCTTCTCAGCTCTGCAAATAAGGAAGCCGCAAAGATCTTTTCCACATTAACTAGTGACAACCAATCTAACGTTCTCAACGGCCTTTTTCAAATCTCAATTACGCCAACACAGGTGATTCATTCTAAATTTTATCTATTGAGTAACTCAACAACTCATGATACCCGGGTTATTCTTGGTAGTGTTGATTTAACTGATGCCTCTTTTGATGCTCATCGAAACCAATTTGAAGAAGTACTAGTTTTTGATAACAATATTCGTTTATACCAAAACCTTGCTGATCACTTTAAAAAAGATTTGAAGCCGGTATTACGTCCTTTCTTTACCGCTAACTTAGTAAAGGCTGCTCAAAAGCAAATTGAAGAAAGTAAAAAGGACCAGACCAACAATAAACAAGAGAGTACTGGCCCCGTTATTCTTGATAATGAAACAACAGACAAAATTGCTGAGACGGATATGGTTGATCTCATTAAGCATGATGTTCAACACGATATTGATCATGAACTGATTCCCGACATGATTACTAAGTCAATGCGTGATGTTACCATGGACCGTTCTCAAACTAAGGAAAAAATTGCTAAGCAAGTAAAACAGCACGATACAATTTATACTCTACAAAAAGAGGCCGTTTCACCACGAGCTGCTAAGCCTAAATTAAAGACTCGGGAAAAGATTACCAAGCAGGTTCAAGATGCCTTAATTAGTGGGATGTCACCGCAACAACGGGATGCTGAAAAAAAATATACGACATTCTTATACGATCGACCAATGGAACGGAACATTGCAAATAATAATAGTGGTCTCTATGTTCCAAACGATACTGGGACACACCCAATTCCGTTTGGGAAAATTGCAACGATTTCTGAGATTCGGGACGGATTAAAAAGTATTGATGCCGTAATGAAAGGATACCAGCAGTTTGTTGTAGACTATGATGCCAATTACGGAAAACGATTCTTTGAAGCAATTCTTTATAGCTTTACTGCGCCGTTTCTCTGGGAAATTCGGGCAAAATCTAGTTTAAACCCTGAAGATGGTAATGATGTTCCTAATTTTCTTGTGTTAGGAGCTACTGCTGGTTCTGGGAAATCAACTCTTCTCCGAATTATTAACCAGCTAACATGGAATACAGATCGGTCATTGATTGATTTTGGAACAATTTACCCATCACAAACACCACAAAAAAAGGCCAAGACAGTTGAAGCTATGGAACATTACATGAAGTTAGGTAGTTCATATCCAGTTTTAATGGATGAGATTGAACCCTACTTCTTCCAACAAGATCAATATAGTCGGCACTTAGTGGTTGATATTATGAATGAATTAGTTAACTATCCCCAACCAATTGCTCCACTAATCGGAACAACGAACTATGATTCTGGCTTTACAATGCTTCGGGAAACTGCCCGCCGCACCTACTATCTCCAGATTGATAAAGTAATTGATGAATCACAAAAGGGTGCTGCAAATCAGTACATCTATAATGTACGAAAGACCCTTAATAATACCTTGTTTAAAGACTTTGTAATGCGGATGGCTAACCTTCTTGAAGATGATGAGACACCATGGCGCGACTTCAATTCAACGACTGGTCGTCTTGATTTTCTCGCGATGACTCGGCAATTGTTTAAGAACTATTACGAAATGGCTAATATGCCATTACCAGACTACTTCTCCGAAACGATTTGCGATGACTTTAAGGAAAGTTCACGAAATCGGTGGGCTAAATTATACTTAACTCAACAAGATGATTTCCAATATCGGCAGGGGGATGAGAGTCTCTTATTTGATATTTCCAAGCTTAATACTTTCAATGGATTCACAGCTGATAGTATTGAAAAATACCGTAACGCTTTACCAATTGAACTTTGTGTTGATGGAATAAATGGTAAGCGGGGAAAGTTTGTTGAAATTAAAGCTCCTGAGTTCTTCAGGTGGATTGGTGAACATAATCCTTATGAAGAAAACAAAACAGACTCTACCGAAAATGGACAAGAAAACAATGTTATTGAAGAAAAGGCAAAGAAAAAGGGTTTCTGGGCTCGCTTATTTGGCTAAAAATTGAACCGAGATGATTAGTGAATGCGACGGTTATTAAAAAGTTCTGCCACTATTATCGATATTTTACTGATCTTGATACTAGTTATTCAGTTTGGAGTTCTATTACCACTACCTAATTCATCATTAAAGCCAGGCAATTACCGTTCAAATACTTATTACAGTAAAACGCCAACGGTAATGATTCCGGGATGGGGCGGTAACACAACTACTTACCATCAAATGACGAACTACTTTGAAAAGAATGACTACGCACAAAAGATAATGACTGTGTGGGTATCACCGACAGGAACAGTTAAAACAAGTGGAAACTACACCCATCAACAGAATGCCCTTATTCAGGTACTGTACAATTGGAACTATAACGCTACTTATCATCCCCAAGTACACCAACTCACTCATGTCCTCCAGGTTCTTCATGATCAATACCATATCAATAGAATGAACGTTATTGCTCATTCCTATGGGGGAACTGAATTTATTCATGCATATATGGGTTCAAAGCAATTACAGCGGCAAATTCAGCTTCGTAACATTGTTTTCCTTGGCGTTCCAGTTGAAGAAAGCTTTGGAGTCAAAGTAAAATTTGTTCCTAACCTAAATCGGAAGTCTAAGGATAGAAACTTCCACCAATTAGAACGGCAAATGAAAAGCTGGAACCCTAATTCAACTGTTAAGATTTTAAATATTATGGGTGGAACTGATGATGAAGTTCCTCGGATTCAATCTGAGATGCTTCAGACACTCGTTAAAGTTCACCCAGATATTCAGTACCGACAGGTCATTGTTCCTAAGACTAACCATTTTCAACTCCATGATCGAACGGTTATTCTGCAACGAGTTGCTAAAATGTTATGGGGAAAAGGTGAATAAAAAGGAGGAATAATATAATGCAAAAAGAACATGGCCAGGTTACCGGAATTATCTGGCGTGGTCCAGATGACCTTGCGCTTTATCAATTAGTTAAACAATATGCTGAAAAGCAGTCCCTGACAGTTTCTGCTGCTGCAAAAGAATTAGTTAGAATCGGTCTTAAGGAAGCAATGAGAAAATAAAAACAGGTCCTCGCTATAACTTTTCCAATGTTTACGAGAAGTTATAATGAGGCTCTGTTTTTACTTATTTTTAAGGTAAAATGCCAGGCAAATTAGCAACAAGAGAATGATGATTGCCAAGCGCGGATTTAATTTGAATAACTCATGCATTGCATGAACTTCGCCAATACCAACGGGCAAGGAAAACAAAAAGACCAACTCCTTATGAATATAGGTGTTGGTCTTATTATCATTGATTCAATAAAAAATTGCAATAAATTACTAGTTGATGTCCTTCGTATCCTTAGCACGGTCTTGAAGTCTGAAGGAAAGGATTAATGCAATAACAACTAGAACAATTGTAAAGTAAATTCCATAGTGGAATCCATTAGTGAAACGAACCGCACCATTTCCACTAATGTTCGCTCGACCAAGTTCTAAGAAACTAGTTGCAAACGCAGTTGCTAGTGCACCAACAATTTGTTGAAGGGTATTAAGAATTGTACTTCCATCAGCTGATTCTAAACCAGTTAATGAGTTTAATGCACTTGTTTGTGAAGGCGACATTGCTAACGGACAACCAATCATCAAGATTACGTGAGCTGCAATAATAAATGCGATTGATGAATGATCTGAAGCGCAAGCAAACATGATTGCACCGATTAAGGCAATGATGAAACCAATGATTGCGGGTTTCCGTGCCCCAATATTATCATAAAGTCGTCCTGCCAATGCTGATGTAATAGCATTAATGATTCCACCTGGAAGCATGATAATCCCGGTTAATGCAACAGTTACCATCAAGCCATTCTGTAAGTAGTTGGGCAATAGGTACATTGCAGATAAGATAATTCCAAAATCAAGCATCACAAGCAATGCTCCAGTAGTAAATGCTGATGTCTTGAACAATCTTAAATTCAGAATTGGTTCTTCAAGATGGAGTTGACGATGAACATAAAATCCTAAAACAACAACACCAATTACCAACGCAGAAAGGACTGGAACAGAGAGCCAACCGTCACGACTTGATAAACTAGCACCGATAACTAAACCAGAGAAACCAACTGCTGATTCAATAATGGAAAGCCAGTCAACATGTGGCTTTGTAATATTATTAACGTTATCCAATGAGGTAATTGCAAAGATTAATGCAATTGCTAGAAATGGAATAAAGAACCAGAAAATCCACCGCCAAGAAAGCTTAGCAAGGATCAATCCAGTAAGGGTTGGTCCAATTGCTGGGGCAAACATAATAACTAGTGCACAGATTCCTAATACTGCACCAAGTTTTTGAGGTGGGAAAATTTGCATTGTAACAGCAAACATCAATGGCAAGATTAAACCTGTCCCAATCCCCTGGATCATTCGCCCAGCGAGGACAATTGGGAAACTACCTGCGCAGGCTGAAATAATCGCACCGATAATAAAAACGCTTAAACCAAACATAACAATTTGCCGGGTAGTGAACCACTTAGAAATTAAACTAGATAATGGCAAAATGATCCCAATTACAAGCATGTACCCCGTAACTAACCACTGAATTGTTGCCATATTAACGTGTAGCGACAAGATTAACTTAGGAAGGGCGATGTTAAGTGAAGTTTCACTTAACATTCCAACAAAAGCCCCCAAAAGCATGGCAACCATTGCTAGTTTGGGGTGATTAATCTGCTTTCGTGCAGCATTCTTTTGAGTATTATTCATTATTTTCTCTTCACTCCTTTTATTCAACGATTGATTAGTCTACCAGATTTTAATTTTTTTCGTAAGCTTTTTTTCGAATTATATGGTAGAATCATTTTTAGCTGTTTAAATAGAGGAGGAAATTTCGTGGATCAAAAGACAAAGACAGTTTATTTTTGTGCTGGATGGTTTACGGATAAGCAGAATAAAGCTTACCAGAACGCAATGAATGCTATTAAAGAAAATCCTACTGTTGATGTAGAGAATTCTTACATTCCCTTAGATCACCAATACAAAGGCTTACGAGTAGATGAGCATCCTGAATTACTAGAAGATCGTGAATGGGCAACCGCTACCTATAATGGTGACCGTGTTGGGGTTTCTACAAGTGATCTATTATTAGCTATCTACATTCCGAACGAAGAGGACGTTGGAATGGGTGTTGAGCTTGGAATGGCTTCGGCACTTGGTAAGCACATCCTTGTTGTTATTCCTGATGAAGACTGGGGAAAGCCAATTAATCTTATGAGTTGGGGAATTGGCGACCAATTTATTAAAATGTCTGAATTAACAACCTTTGATTTTAATAAGCCAACATTTAATTTCTATGATGGGGCAGTTTACTAGTTCAATCTAATTAGTACGCTAACAAAAACTAGGATCCTTTGAATAATTCAGGGGATCCTAGTTTTTTGCGTTTTTAGTTTACATAATATTATTTCAGATGTTAACTTAAAAATTGTTTTTCAATTTCATAAAGTAAGCCATCATGATTATTATCCTTGCTAGTAATTCGATCCGCGACTTGTTTTAAATCAGTCGTCGCATTCTTCATTGCAAAACCAATCCCACTTTCTTGAATCATCTCAAGATCATTACTTGTATCACCAAACGCCACTACATCCTTAAGAGTCTTATTAGGAAAATGGTGAATTAGTTCTTTTAATCCCACAGCCTTATTTACACTATATGGTAAGATATCAATCCCATACGCACCACTATAGGTTGCCTGGAGTTGCATGGGAAATGTTTGGTTAATCTCTTTAATTACTTGATGAATTAATTTTAATTCAGGTTGACGCTTAAACCAGTTCAAGTTAACGTTATATACTGGTTCAGTAACCTGATCTAAGAATGCAAAGTATTGATGGTGAGGATAGAAAGGTACAGGAACATCTTTAAATTGATTGTCAATAAAGGTGTTGGATGCTCCAGAAAGTGAAAAAAGATCTGGTTGGTAATTCTTTCTAGATAAAAAAGTCATCAGTTTCTGTAGGGTAGAGTGTGAATGAACATGACTAATTACATCTTTACCATTAATCACAATTCGTCCACCATTTTCAGCAACAAAGGTATTTACTGGACAATCCTTAAAAATGGTTTGCACCGCATCGTAGCTATTACCGGTTGCTACAATTAAGAAGATTCTTATATTAAGTAGTGCTTGATAGTCTTGATTAAATCGTTGAATATCAAAATGATCATGATCGTCATATAGTGTCCCATCAATATCAATCGCAATAAACTTTTGTGGTATCATACTATTCTCCTTCGATTAAGTAGGATTTTATCTAATATTTTATAATCACTACTTACTATTTTACTAGAAAAGGATTAAAATAGTTTACGTAAGGCGCTCTTAGTGTAATGGATAGCACATGAGATTTCGGTCCTCATGATCCGAGTTCGACTCTCGGGGGGCGCATTTTTGATAAAACATGAAGAAACATAAAAAGCCCATAATTGCTGATTTAACAACGATTATGAGCTTTTTACGTATTATTAGAAATCACGAAAAACATAAGAAAATCCAATGCCTGCACACAAACTACACACATTCAAAAAGCATGTGCCGCTAAAGCAGGTCAATTCAACTCTCTTTAATCAAAAGAACGCCTTAAAAAGCATAAGAAATATCTCAAAAATTGATCTAATGATTAACCAAAGTTCAATTATTCCTGGAGCAAGATAGTAGATAAGGACTGCTCCAACAATAAGCGCTATGATAATGTACCCAATTCTCTTTTTGAGAGTGGCTTGTGGTTGATACAACTTAGCAGCTTTAGCTAACTCGGGAGAAATAGTTAAATGTTGTTCAACAATATCGGACTTATCTAGACTTGCTTGTTTATTATAGTCCTTACCATTGAGATGAAAATGAGCCCCGTAAATAATATTGAAAACTTCCATTCTGAATTCTTTTGTTCTCGTCCCAAAATAACATAGTCAGCCCAGCGCTTCCGCTTAAATGAGGAGTTAAAGTGTGATAGGACATTAACCTCGTTATCTGATCCGGATACCTGAACTTTAGCAATTATTAAATCAGGCGAAATCACTTTAGCGCTGATGATACTACCGTGATTAACCATTACATCATCGACTACACCAGCTATTGCTTTATTTTTGATTTCTGTTTTCATTGTTACCAAGAAGGTATGTCCCAATTGTTGTTTTAGGATATCTAGATAACCAGAATTATTAGTAAAGCAACGTCGAATTGCTTCACTGTAGTTAAATTGGGCTTTAGCATAAGTATTAATTAAACTTTGTCTTAATTCATCATCTAACTTATTTTCATCCATTAGCTTAACATTGTTATCTTTAAGTGTAGAATTAAATGAAGAAATAGTCACATTGGGTGTCAGTATCCAATTATCTAATCCATCAACTTTAACAATATCGTTAGTTTCACGAAGGATTAAAATTACTTTCTTTATTACAAAATAGAGAAGGATAATTCCGATAATAAGGAGAAGAAAACGAAGATCACCACCAGTATTACTGTTAGACGAACTGTCAGAATAGGAGCTGCCTGATGATGTACCGCTACCACCCGTAGAACCACCACTACCACCTCCAGTTGATCCCATTGAAGCAAATGCCAGAGAGGGTTAGTAGTTTTAACATAACTATTTTCCAATGTTTATGGAAACCGATAAGGATCACTTCTTTCACTTTTATTAATCGGCCTATAACAAATTCAGCCTATTATAGCATGCTATTTACACATTAGTTTAAATAAATTATTTTTAGATTTCTTAATTTCTATATTCATTTGATTAACGAAATAATTATGGCTCATATAGTATCAATTAATTTACCACCAAAACAACTAATTTTGTCTTTAATTAACACTGATTCAAAAGCATTTTTCTATATAATATAGTTACCTATAATATATAGAAGGAATTGTTAATCAAGGAGGGGAATTATAATGGATCAAGAAAAGAAACAAGCTGCTTTAGCAAAGCTTACACCAACACAGTATGCGGTAACTCAAGAAGCAGCGACTGAACGCCCTTTTACAGGTAAATATGATCGTTTCGATCAACCGGGAATTTATGTTGATGTGGTCAGTGGTGAGCCACTATTCTCATCTTTAGATAAGTACGATGCAGGGTGCGGTTGGCCATCATTTACTAAGCCAATTAAAAAACGAGCAATTAAAGAAAAACGTGACCAATCTTTTGGAATGGAGCGGACTGAGGTCAGGAGTAAAGATGGTGATTCACATCTTGGACACGTCTTTACTGATGGTCCAATGGAACGTGGAGGACTACGGTATTGTATTAATTCTGCAGCATTAAAGTTTATTCCTGCTGATCAATTAACAGCACAAGGGTATGGAGAATACCAATCACTTTTTCAATAAAATCGTTTATAATTAAATTAACGATAATATAAGGAGTGATCGGGATGAAACTAACTGAGATTAAAGAAGTTGCAAATATCGGTGCTGGAACAATGGGGCATGCAATTGCACTTCAATTTGCAATGAACGGTTATCAAGTCAACGTTTATGATCGAGAAGAAGAAGGGCTACAACGAGGTCAAAAGTTGATTCAACACGATCTTCAGACTTTTGTTAAAGCCGGGTTGATTGATGAAAATCCAGAGCAAGTTCTGTCTCGACTTACTTATACAACCGATCTTAAAGCTGCTTGTCAAAATGCAAACTTTGTAATTGAATCAATCGTTGAAAATGAGGAGATTAAAAAGTCTGTCTGGGCGGAGATTGAAAAGATTGTTAGTGAATCAGCTATCTTAGCAACTAATACCTCCGGCTTAAGCCCAACAGCTCTTCAAAGCGTTCTTCAATATCCCGAACGATTTGTTGTTGCTCACTTTTGGAACCCCGCTCAGTTAATGCCATTAGTTGAAGTTGTTCCTGGCGAGAAAACGAACCAAGAAACGGTTGATACTACAGTAGAACTAATGAACAAGATCGGGAAGCATGCTGTCCCGCTTAAAAAGGAAGCGCTTGGGTTTGTAGGAAACCGAATCCAATTGGCGGTTCTTCGTGAAGCATTCCATATCATTAATCAGGGAATCGCAAGTTCAGAAGCAGTCGACGATATTATTAAATACAGTTTAGGTCGTCGATGGAACTTAGTTGGACCTGTTGCAAGTGCTGATCTTGGTGGCTTGGACGTCTTTAAGAATATTAGTTCATACTTATACGCAGATTTAGCTAACCAAACAGGTACCGATCCGGCACTTGCCAAAAAAGTTTCTCAAAATGAATTAGGATTAAAAACCGGTAAGGGATTTTATGATTGGCAGGGAGATACTGGCAAAGAGATCGTTAAAAAACGTGATCAAAACCTTCTCGAACAACTTAAAACCGATCAAAATAACTCTTAATAATTAATTAGCTCTCAGGCAAAACAAAATGGACAACTACATGTCTAATTGATTTTCATTTCGTCTGAGAGCTAATTTTGATTTTAAACTATTATTTTACCTTGAAAGCTAATTTAAGGATGTAATTCGTAGCATTAGAAGTGTTATTTGTATATAATAACACTTCGTAAACGTTGATTTATCAGCATCCAATTTTTGGCAATTTCTTGGATGTGTTATAATAATGTATTATCTATAAATAACATTTATCTAAAATAACCGAAATCAGGTGTAATTTTGAAGCAATTAGTACTACCAATCAAAGATTCAAACATATTATCTGAGGTTCAGGATACATTACTAAATAATTTTAAAGCTGGGAGAAGAAACTACACAATTTTTCAAGTTGGCAAAGCAACCTTATTACGGGTCAGTGATGTTTTACGTTTAAAACAATCAGATGTTTTTGATGATTATGGTACAATCCGTGAACACGCCTTTATCAAGGATAAAAAAACTGGAAAGCAAAACACACTATACCTAAAACCTGTTGTTAGTGATCTAGCAATGTATCAGCAATGGTTAAAGCGTAAACGATATGAAGGAACGACCGAATGGCTTTTCCCGTCCATTACGCGACCACAAAAGCATATCGATGAGCGTCAATTCTACAATGTAATGCACCGTGTTGGCGAATTACTTGATATCAATTATCTTGGAACACATACAATGAGGAAAACGGGTGCGTATCGTGTTTACGTTCAAAGCAACTATAATATCGGTTTAGTAATGAGACTGCTGAATCATTCAAGCGAGGCAATGACATTAGCGTATTTAGGGCTGGATCAAATCAGCCGTGAACAAATGCTTGACCAAATTGACTTTGGATAAGTTGACCATTGTTAATCTTTATTCTTCAATCATCATTGCCTATTTTATGATATAAAATTATTTAATACTAATTACAAATAATCAGTATTATAACTCTAAATACTGTTGTATCAGCATGCATAGTTGCCGATATAACAGCGATATTAGACATCATGTTCAAAATACAATTATTTTGTTATGCAATATCAGTGTCGAAATTGATAGGTATAAAAGAGTATTTAAGAGGTGTTACTATGAGTTACAAAAATGTATAAATGTATTAGTAGGTATTGATGGTTCACGTCAAGCAAAGTTTGCCTTCTACAAGGCTACTGAAATTGCAAAGAAAAATAATGCAAATTTATACTTATTAAGTGTTACCAATGGTCAAAAGTTTCCGGATAGTACGCCTAAAGGATACGGTTTTGCGGATAATAGTATCTATCAGCCAGCTGTTGATGAAATGGAACAACAACTAGCAGAATTAAAACAGATTGCTGAGGACTCTGGAGTTAATAAAATTACGACTGATGTTTTAATCGGCAATTCTAAAGAAGAATTAGCTGTAAATTATCCAGAAAAACATAAAATTGATATGTTAGTCGTCGGTGCAACTGGATTAAATAGCATTAGTCGTTTGATCGTTGGTTCAACGGCTTCATATTGTGTCCGCGTTGCACCTTGCGATGTTACAGTTGTTAAAACAGATAACAGTAATAAACCAATCGATATTAAGAAATCGATTCACCGTTAAATTAAATATAGTAATTAAGCTTAAGAAAAGCAGTTATTCAATTACGTTATATAGGTAATTGAGGAGGATTTTTTAATTTCTGTGTCATTAAAACTATAATTTTAATGACAGGTTGATTAAAGAAAAGAGAAACCCTCTTCCTTTAATCAGATCTAGTCTTGTTGTTCTTTTGCAGCTAACTTTGTTTTATTTAATTGCATTAATAAAATCTTTCCAGTCTCATAATTCCGGTAATGATATTGATTTTTTAAGGATGGATTTTGCCAAAGACTCTTAAGGATTTTTTCAATATTCATATTTTCAGCAATCGTATTTAACAGAAGTGCTAAATCCTTGACTTGCCGGCGATCTTTCCTTGATCTTTGTAACTGCCTTGCAAATTGAACGGTATCTAGTTGTTCGATATCGGTTACTTCAACCGTATGTAAATAATCCTGTAAAATGCCATTATCATATGCTTTTAGCGCCTGGTTAACCTTAACTTGCTGCGATAATGCCATTGTTAAATACTTAAATGCTTCATAGACTTTTTGAGCATTATATTGTTCTAGATCAATTTCTGGGATTATTGTTTGGTCATTAGTATTATCAATTATCGGAATGTTATTATCTGCCTTAAAATGAATTGTTAATTGTTCGGTTAATTGAGTAAGGAGCATTAATATTAGTGCACTATTTACAGAATCTGGATTTCCTTCAATTGGGACAAGTCCCTTTTTAAATTCTTCATTTGGCCAAACTGCTTTACCGGTTTTCAGGTTAATTACATAATTACTTAAGGGATTCCATCCTGAATATTTATTCCAAATTTTCTTGTTTAAACGAATAGAATTAGCGGTCGTACTTGCTTTGTCTAGCTCTTTCCACCGCCGAATATTCTCATCGGTTAAATCTTTAATAAATTTGCCCTTAGATGTGCTAAAGAAGAAACGCCCCTCTTTTGTATCAATGGCAATTGCATAGTACTTACCATTGTTTAGCTTAATTGGGCAACTATAATCACTATCTTTTATCTGAGAATTACTAGCTGTAGAAGATATTTCAACACTTGAATAGTTATCCTTTTCTACATCATAGGCATAGAAACGTTCGGTATTTTTACTAGTAAATAAATTCGGATAGTCACTTACTAGTTTAGGCAAAGTAGCCGTTAAGTCAGTAATATTTTCCCATTGGTAATGCTTTTCTTTCTTATGTGTAAAATGAAATTCTGTTGTCCAATAATTATTATTGCCTTTAATAGATTTATATACTAATTCAACACTCACTTCTCCATCACCCTTTCCAGAACATCTGTTCGCAATATGATTTTATCAAATATTACGTTAGGTGAGTAGTAGTATTCAAAAAAATTCTCCCTCCCCTCACCTTTTTTAAAAAAAGTCTTTACTAATTAGTAAAGTATTTGATATAATACTTTGTGTTGTGCGATACAACCCGTCAACGGGAAATAGCTCAGCTTGGTAGAGCACCTGGTTTGGGACCAGGGGGTCGCAGGTTCGAATCCTGTTTTCCCGATAATTATTGAAAGTCACCTCGATTGGGGTGGCTTTTTCTTTATAATAAAATAGCAGAATAAAAATCTGGAGTGGATATGATGGAATCAGATAAATACTTAAAACTAATTCAAGAGGAACTACAGCGTCTTCCTAAATACGTTAATGATTATTATTTAGGTACCAACCATGCGGTTACAACGACTTACCAATATTTAACAGAGATTCGTCGCTTTTTTGAATGGCTTCGTCAAAGTGGTCTCAGTGAAGCTGAAACTAATTTAGCTATTTCAACCACAGAACTATCAAAGCTCCGCCGTAGCGATATTATGCTGTATATCGATCATCTTCGTCACACAACTAATTCTCAAGGGCACCTAAACTCACCAACATCAATTAATCGGTCAATCAACGCTCTTCGTTCCCTTTTTAAGTATTTAACTGTAACAGCAGATATCAATGATGGTGAACCATACTTTTACCGGAATGTTATGCTTAAGATTGACTCATTAAATGATACGAAAACACTAAATTACCGTGCTCATACTCTTGCATCACACATGTATCGTGGACAAATGAAGTTTGATTTTATCGAATTTATCGAAAATAAGTATCCTAAGATGTGTGATAAACGTGCTCTTCCAGCATATAAGGAAAATGCTGAACGGGATATCGCTATTATCACATTGATTCTTGGGACAGGTGTTCGGGTTTCAGAAGCTGCCAATATTGATCTAGGCGATCTTAACCTAAAGCAAAGTCTCCTCGATGTTGTTCGAAAAGGTGGGCAAAAAGATTCAGTACCAATTGCACCATGGGCAATTCAATATATCAAAAATTACCTAAGAATCCGCGCAAAACGTTATCATGCCTTAAAAAAAGATACTGCTCTTTTCTTAACTGTATATCATGGTAAAACCCGACGAATGACAGCAAATGCAATTGAAAAAATGGTCAAAAAGTATTCAACTGCCTTTGGTCATCCATTAACACCACATAAACTGCGCCACACCCTTGCTTCTGAAATGTACAACGTTACAAAGGATCAAGTTTTAGTTGCCCAACAACTTGGTCAAAAAGGGACCTCTGCAACCGACCTTTATACTCACGTTGACCAAAAGAAACAACGAGAAGCACTTAATGAAATTAGTAATCGTCCAGAAAAGTAAGGAAGATGTTGGCGGCCTATGAAAAGACTGCTAAAATAGAGTTTGAATATAATAAACTAAAGGCTTAGGTGAGATTTAAAAGATGAATGGATTAATGAGTTCATATTGGTTTCAACTGATTGTTATCATTTTGATTTTATTGTTAGCGGCCCTTTTTACGCTGCTTGAATACTCTGTTGTTAAGGTTCGGCCGAGCGAACTAAAAGAACTCCGCCAAACGAAAAAGGTTAAGCGCGCCGAACACATGGTTAATAACCTAAACGAATACCTCTCTACGGCTCAAGTTGGGGTTACAATGACGTCACTGGTATTAGGGTGGATTGGTGATGAATTTATTACCAACCTCCTATTGAAAATCACGGTCATTCCGGATGATGTTCGTGAAGTAATTGCCCCTATTTGTGGTGTCTTAATCTTTACGTTCTTCCATGCTGTATTTACCGATTTAGTTCCAAAGAATATGGCAATTGACCGACCAGTTCCGATTCTAATGGCAATTGTTCACCCAATTCAATTCTTCCACACAATCTTCTACCCATTCGTATGGTTATTTGCGGTTGTAGCCGCCCAAATTACTAAGTTACTTGGGTATAACGTTCAACCAGAAGAAGATACTTATTCTCAAAATGAAATTATGACCCTTTCCCAGCAGTCAGAAAAAGCCGGTGAAATGGACAAAGAAGATGTTATCTTCATGCAACGGGCATTTGAGATGAACGATAAGGTTGCTGAGGACATCATGATTGACCGAACTCAATTGGCTGTTATTGACATTACTGCATCAATTGCGGAGGCTGCACAATTATACTTTGAAAAGAAATTTACCCGGTTCCCAGTCGTTGCAAACAACGATAAGGATCACATCCTTGGATATATCTTTGCTTATGACATTATGCGGCAAAACCAAATCAATCCTCAGCAATCAATTCGGACAATTATGCGGAAGATTCCAATTGTTTATGAAAATGAACAAATTACCAAGGTCCTTCAAGAAATGATTAAAAAGCAGGTTCCAATTGTTGTTGTTCAGGATGAATATGGTGGTACCTCAGGAATCATTACCGACAAGGATATTTACGAAGAACTCTTTGGAACTGTTGGTGAAGAAATCGATCATGCAACTTCTGATATGATTGAAAAGAAGGATCCTGATAGTAAAGGAAACCCAACATATGAAGTTTCAGGTAAAATGCCTCTCGATGACTTTGAACGGTATTTCCATACCAAGATCGATCAATTTGAAAACTCAGAAGTAACAACCCTTACTGGTTTCTTCCTTGAGCGTCAGTATGACTTAAAGGTTGGCCAACCAATTAGAGTCGATAACTTCTCCTTTATTCCATTAGATTTACAAAACGCTTACGTAAATAAATTTAAGGTCATTTATATTAAACCAA
Organism: Limosilactobacillus agrestimuris; assembly: GCF_943193105.1. Lineage (NCBI taxonomy): Bacteria > Bacillati > Bacillota > Bacilli > Lactobacillales > Lactobacillaceae > Limosilactobacillus > Limosilactobacillus agrestimuris. The sequence goes on along the minus strand of NZ_CALPCW010000006.1, from coordinate 57,542 downwards.
AGAAAAATAAAGACCAATCTAAACAAGATGACAAATAATTAATTATAGAAAATAAAAATTACAGTTAATAAAGAGGTTAGGAAAATCAATTGATTTTCCTAACCTCTTTATTAACTGTATTTACTTTTTTCGTTGCCATAAAAACTTAATTAACGCTTGATCAACTTGCTTGTTATCATGAAGCTTTGAATGTTGAGCATTTTTACCAGTTACTTTTAATTCAGTATAAGACTTAGCACGAGATGCAACTAAGTACTGAAGTGACCGTGATGAAGCATTAGTAACTCGACCATCTGTATGGTTCCCAATATCACCATAGATATTAAGAACAGCAACTTGTCCCTTTGGATAAGCTTTGCGGGCGGCCGTCATCTGCTTATATGTTGCATTCATATGGTTAGGCTTCCCAGCAGAATTCAACTTCATTCCCGCAGGTTGCGCAATGCCTTCAGGGATACCATCAAACGTCAATCCACCAAAATGGCCAGCGATATCAACTTGCTTTTCAAGTTTTGGCATATCTTTGTTTTGCCCATTGCGAAGCATGTAATAAATAATCGAAATATTACCCAGTGAGTGACCAACCATGTTTATCTTATTAATTCCATAACGTTCCTTAAGCATCTTAACGACATTAGTTGCATATTCTCCATGTTTGTTAAAGTCTAGTTGTCGATTGTTTTCATAGTTAACTTCAACGATTGGGTTAATCGCGCCACGATGCATATTACCATGAAGAGTAACTTTACCATTATTAGTAACATCTGCTCGAATAATCGTATTTGTTACTCCAGCACGTTTAGCTGCATTAACCATTCCTGTTTCAGCCCGATAACTACTTCCACCACCATGGAAAAAGAGCGTTGCAGTAGTTGAATGAACAAAGCGATTGTTTTTCTGAGTATGATAAACTGCCCCACCAATAATTGCTGCTAAGACAACAAGAACCGCAAGAGCCGTTCCAACTGAACTTTTCTTCATTACTCTATATTACCTCTCTTCATAAATGCGGAGCTTACAAGCTTTGCCTGAACAGTTTCAAGTTGATCTGCATTATCATTAATATGCTTGTTAACGAGCCGTTCATTTGCTTGTATATCCAATACCAAAAAATCGTGGATCGTTGAAACTTTCACTCCCGCATGACGAAGGTGCTGAATTGTCATCGCAATTGCTAATTCTTCAACCTTTGCAGCTGATAAAGACGCTGGAGCAACTTCAACAACTCCTTGATAATAGCCAGTCATAAATACTTTATTCATCAATCAACACCCTCCCTATTATTTCTAACTTTAATTATATGCTTCATTTTCAGGAGCGACAAGAAAAGTATATCGCTAATTTATATCGAACGATAATTATGTAAACTAAAATTATATATCTTACGTGATAATCAATTCTCTCTGGATTTAAAATGAAAAGAGACTGGCTAGTTCACCAACCTCAATTTATTTGATTAAATTAATCCTTCGTACAAAGGAGTCAATTCATTAATTGTTACTAAAATGAAATCTTCCATACTATTAACTTGATCCTGATTACGGAAAGCAAACTTGCCAAGAAGAAAACTCGTTTCTTGTGCTTCGGCATTGAAGGAAGCCTGTTGCCGTTTATTAGTGAGGTAATCTTTTAACGACATATGATCATCAAATTCCATTTCATTTTTATCCCATAAGTACCAATTATTCAAATCAATCATCTTCGCCCAAGTTGGTACCTTCTTTAATAAGTTGTTATATTCATCTGGCATCCCCTGACGCTGTTCGCCTTTGTAATGCTGAAACATCAGGTAAACCTGCAGTTGCTTTTTATCAAGCATCACACCAATACAGGGATTATAGTCTGCCAACTCGTTTAACCGATACGATGCCCAATAATGGTCCCGAAGATTCCAACCATTGGTCCAACTTTCAACATGAACTTTTGCAAATTTACCAACCGGTAATTGACTAGCAACGTTCTGATTAACCTGCTTCCACTTTTGCCAAACTTCCTTAAATTCAGCTTTTAATTGATCAACTTCTGCTGGTGTATAATTCTCTTTAATTTTCTTAAAAGAGAATTCTGGTTGATCAAAGATTGCAAACATTTTCTCAGTTAATGCTGTCATCTTTCCACAGTCCTTTTTATTTAAGGATAACATAATTCTGATTGTTTATATTTGGCCACCATAGGCAAAAAGTTATCCTTTCATAATCCTTACTTATTTCAAAGAAAATTAATCAAGAGGCTGTTTACTTGCGAGTTATTATGTAAACTACTATGCTGGACTTTTTTACCATGAATTTCAACTTCATGATATGACTTTGCTCGTCCAGCAACTAAATACTTTAACGATTTGGCTGAATTAACAGGAACGTCTTCATCTGAATGACTGCCATCACCAATATCACTATAAATATTAAGGACTGCAGTATTACGAGGAAAAGTTTGTCGGAGATTTAATAATTCCTTATAAGAAGAATCCATTTTATCTGGTTTACCCGTTTGCTCATCAATCTTTGTGCTTTCCAACTAAACCATTATAATGCCCAGCAATCGCAACTAGGTAGCCAACCTGGGGAAGACGCTTATTGTTTACGTTATCGTTAATGCAATTGATAATTTCCTTCCCATCGAATGGCCGACTAAGTTAATCTGCTGATAGTGATGTTGCTTCTGTAGGGCAAGAATAACGTTCTTAACGTAATTAGCACCATGGTGATAACCTTGAGTATAGTTGTCTTGGTAGCCAGCAAGTTTATTATCTTCTAGGTTAACTTCCACGATGGGATTAATCGCGTTCTTTGGAATCTGGTGGTTAAAAGTAACGCTACCCTTTTTATCAACATTTGCTCGGACGATCGTTTTAGTAACCCCTGCGTTTCGTGCTGCGTTTGCCATTGCTTCTTCAGCATGAGAACTGCTTCCCCAGCCATGGACAAAGATCGTTGGCGTGTTAGATTGAACATAGTGAGTTACTGCATGAGCACGTTGGTTAAAACTAATCATCCACAATAAAAGAACAATTATCCCTAACAAATAACTAAAATATTTTTTCATTTATTTTCTCCTTTATAAATTTTTAAGGAAAATAATTTAATTCTCTCCAATTTTCTTAATTTCTTTTGCTGGAACTCCCGCAACTACCATATTATCTGGTACATTTTTAGTTACTACTGCCCCTGCAGCAACAACGGCATTCTTGCCTACTGTTACACCAGGAAGAATAGTTGCGTTAGCTCCAACCCAAGCATTCTCCTTAATTCTGACGGGCTTTAGTTCAAGTCCACGACGTTTTGTTAGATTAAGGGGATGGTTGACCGAAATTATTGTTACGTTAGGGGCAATTAAGACTTTATCTTCAATGACAATTCCCCCAAGATCAGTAAACATGGCACCACTATTAATAAAGACTTCTTTACCAATTTCTAGGTTAGCTCCATAATCACTCCTGATTGGTAAGCGAATTTCTACTGATTCATCAATTTGGTGACCAGTAATATCACTAACAACTTGTCGAATCTCAGTTTGTGATGCTGGTCGGCTATTTAACTCTTGTAAGAAATCTTGATTTTTCGATGATATTATTGATACCCCAAGTATTATCTCTTCACAGTCAAAGTACTAGAATACTTTCCGTGACCGGGTGGAAGTAAAATTAATCAAGACAAATCATTAGGTCTGCTTTATCATTCACCTTTTGCATTAATATCTACTTAATATTGGTATTTCATCTTTTCTTCATCTGGCCTTATAGTAATGATAAGAAAGGACTTTACCTTAGAAAGGATGATTTTCAATGGTAAAAAAACAAACCGCTGGTCGCGATCAATTGGGTGACTTTGCACCAAAATTTGCTGAATTAAATGATGATGTCCTCTTCGGGCAAGTTTGGTCCCGAGAGAAAGAATTAAGTCCCCGTGACCGGAGTCTAATTACCGTAACTGCCTTAATTGCTAAAGGAGCCTTCGAACAGCTCCCTTACCATATGCAAACTGCTAAAATTAATGGTATTACAAAAGACGAAATCGCCGAAGTGATTACTCATCTTGCCTTTTATTTAGGCTGGCCGAATGCCTGGTCAGCATTCAACGTTGCAAAAAAAGTCTGGGATGACTAGAAAAAGCTAGAAAATAGCCAACTATCTTGTGGTTGTTTTCTAGCTTTTCTTTATTAAATTTACGTGATTAGATGGTTTTCTTTAACTAAGACTGTTAAAATCATTGTGGAAAGCGCTTTATAGAAGTGAAAATGCGTTTCTTAATTTCGAGCAAAAAGGACAGTGACAGTTATGGCAGAACCATTATTTTTAAAACCTATTTTTCATGAAAAAATTTGGGGTGGTCGACGGTTAGCAGAAGACTTTAATTACGATATTCCAGACGGAACAATTGGTGAGTGTTGGGCGATCTCTGGACATCCCCATGGTTCAAATATGATCGAAAATGGTGAATTTAAGGGACAATTACTCCCTGATGTTTATGCCCAGCATCCAGAACTATTTGGAAATCCAAAGTCAAAAGTTTTCCCACTATTAACTAAGATTCTCGACGCCGAAGCTAGCCTGTCAGTTCAAGTTCATCCAGATAATGCTTACGCTGAAGAACATGAACACGAGCTTGGTAAGACTGAATGCTGGTACATTATTCATGCTGATCAGGGTGCCTACCTTACTTATGGTCATACCGCAAAGACACGGGATGAACTTAAAGAAATGATCAAACACCATGAGTGGGAAAAGCTTTTTGATAAAAAGCCGGTTAAAACTGGCGACTTTGTTTACGTTCCTTCTGGGACAATTCATGCCTTGAATAAGGGAATTGTTGCCCTTGAAACTCAACAAAGTTCTGATACTACTTACCGAATTTACGACTATGATCGGGTCGATAAGAAAACTGGAAAGAAACGTGCCCTTCATTTAAAGCAATCAATCGATGTCACAACTGTCCCGTTTAAGGAGCCCGAATTACACATTCAGTCGGAAATGATTGGTGATTCTAAAGTTACTACCCTTATTACCCAACCTGATTCTCCATTCTTTAGCGTTTATAAGTGGGAGGTAAATGGAAAATTAATCAGGAAACATGAGCATGGTCCATATACCCTAATGTCAGTCATTAATGGTGAAGGAACCTTAACTGCAGATGGAAAAGCTTACCAACTAAAGAAGGGAATCCACCTTCTCATACCAGCAACTATTAATGAATGGAAATTGGATGGTAAAATGCTGATTATCGCTTCAGAATCAGTAGAATAAATGAAAGTAAAAAATGAGTTAACAAAGGTAGGAATAACAAAGTCCCTATTTTGCTAACTCGTTTTTATGTATTTCTGATTAATTAACTAATCGCTTAACTGATCGTAGTAATCTTCATCAACTGGTTCTAACCATTTACTAGTCCCTTTCGTAATCGCGATATGAGAAAACCAGCTATCTTTAGTAGCCCCATGCCAATGTTTTACACCTTCATGAATGGCTACTACATCTCCGGGCTTTAATAATTGAGCTGGCTTTCCTTCTTCCTGGTACCAACCTTCACCAGCAGTACACATAATAATTTGAAAACCATCATGATGAATATGCCAATTATTCCGACATCCTGGTTCAAAATTAACGTTCGCCACGTTGATATCAATATTATCATCAGGTGACACTAACCCGTTCAAGTAGCTTGTTCCAATAAAGTACTTAGCGAAAGCAACATTTTTATCTCCAAAGCCAAACATATCATTCTTGACCGTTTCTTCATTCTTTGTCATAGTTTAAACTCCTCCTTGATGTAAGTGTTTTGATTAACTATAGCTTACAAGAAAAGTCACAGTATGTATAATGCTTATTATAACTAAGGAATCATTCACTAATTGAATTGCAATTTTCGTAACCATGAAGCCAGAGAAGCTGGACTATACTGTGGAGTACCGTGGGTCAATACATGATACCCATGAGCAACATTTAATTTACCAGCATGCGCAATAAAATCCTTCTGGTATTTTCCAGAATCCCTCCAGCCAGTACTAAATGGCACTACTTTACCTTGGTAATGAGACATCATTTGTAAAAGTTTCAAAATCGTGGATGACACTTTACCGTCCCAAACTGGTCCACCAATTAAAATTGTATCGTAATAGTGAAGATCCGGGATTTTAGTCATGATTGGAGGTAATTTACCAGCCCTGTTATCACGTTTAAAAACTTGATCCGCTTCTTCCATATCTTCAGGAAAATAGTTTTGGGGGACTTTTAAACGAAGAATGTCCGCTCCTGTTTGACGATGAATTGAACTAGCAAGCTTCGCGGTATTACCAAATTGAGAATAATATAAGATTAATACTTTTCGCGACATTAATGTTCTTCCTTTCTATAGGTCAAGCTTTCTTAATTTACGTTATTATAATTTTAGCTTAAAATAGTTTTATCTATCCATTAACTGAATTGAGGGATAAATATGGATACTAGAGTAATCAAGTACTTCTTAACTGTAGCACAAACAAACAATATTACCCGTGCTGCTCAACAACTTCATATTACACAGCCGACCCTTTCCCGCCAAATAATCGAACTTGAAAAGGAACTCGGTGTGACACTTTTTGATCGTCAACAAAGACGGATGACCCTTACTAATGAGGGAGCCCTTTTTCAACAACGTGCTTCGACAATCCTCTCATTAGTTAACCAAACTAAACAAGAATTACAAAATACCGAAGAAGAACTAACTGGAGTAATCAACATTGGGTGCGTTGTTTCAAAGGTATCTAAACTCATAATGAAAATTATTAGCAACTTTCAGAAAAAGTACCCGAATGTTAAATTTAATCTTTATGATGGTAATGGTGATCTCTTACGTCAACGCCTAGATTCGGGATTAGAGGATTTTGCTGCTTTGATTGAGCCTGTAGAGGCAGCAAAGTATAATTTTATTGTTTTACCGGTTCGCGAACGTTGGGGATTAATTGTTAAAAGTTCTGATCCATTAGCCAAGAAAAAATCAATCACCAAGGATGATCTTTATAAATTACCACTAATTGTCCCTACCCGTAACATTGTCCGCGATGAAATTAGCGATGTCCTTAAACTCGACCAAACAAAATTAAATGTCATGGCAACCAATAATCTGCCAAGTAATGCTTACGAGCTTCTTAAAACTGGCAACTACTGTTTATTGGGAATTGAAGGAATTGTTGATTCATTTCATGATCCAAAATTAACCTTTATTCCTTTTTCCCCGCATAAAGAAACAGGCCATGTCCTTGCCTGGCGAAAAAACACGGTAATTACCCCAGTAATGGAAAAATTTCTTCAAGAGTTTGCTACTCTAGCGGAAAACCAATAAAAGATTGAATTTTTAACCACTATCGACTTACAATAACCTAGTAATAATATTAAGGAGTGAAAGTAATGCTATATAATGCAGCGTTAGTCCTTGAAGGTGGCGCTTTCCGCGGTCAATATACTGCGGGAGTATGCGACATGCTTCTTGCTAACCACATCGAATTTAGCAGCGTAATTGGTGTTTCAGCTGGTTCACTTAATGGTGTCAATTTTGTCGCTAAACAATATGGTCGAGCAGCAAACATTAACATTAACCACCGTCATGATCATGATTATATTTCAATGGCGCGATTATTCCAAAAAAAGGTAATTAATATGAATTACCTTTTTGAAGATCACGGCCTTTCTTGGCGAAATTTTGATGAGCGAGCTTACATTAGATCTGCCTCCCACTTCACCGCTGTTGCTACCAGACTTCAGGACGGAAAAAAAGCCTTGTTTACAGATTTTACTGGTGAAAAGCTAACTCAAGCGCTAATTGCTTCTTGTTCAATGCCATTTATGATGGATCCAGCACCAACACCAGATGGCCTTTGTTTAGATGGAGGAATTGCTGATTCAATTCCATTTGATGTTGCTCAGGAACAAGGCTACGATAAAATCGTGGTTGTCCGTACTCGCGATGTTAGTTATAGGAAAAAGCCCTCTAGCCGTCCCGTCCGACAACTATACCGTCGCTACTTCAAGGATTATCCCCAATTCGCTGAAGCTGGAATTCGTCGTCCAGAAGTCTATAATCAACAAATTGCCCAAATTGAACACCTTGAACGAACTGGTCAAATCTTTAATATTGCCCCCCAACACCCAGTTAAAGTAAGCCGGGTTGAAGGGAACGTTAAAAAGATTCGTCAATTATACGAAACAGGTCAACGGGAAACCAAGCAAATATTGCCAAAATTAATTGACTACCTTAATGCTTAAAAGCGCTTTCTGTGTTATTATAAAACTATGTTAATAAGCAGCATTAGGGGTGTCTGTTTGCCAGACTGAGATGTATTTAGATATACGGACCCTTGAACCTGTTAAGCTAGTACTTGCGCAAGGAAAATGCTAACTCAATATAAAAAATGGAGCTGTTAGTTAACGATCAACTAACAGCTTTTTTATTATCCAGGAAGTGAAATTATGACAACATTACAACTAAACTTACCAAAACTAGTTCGCCAACAGAACCCGGTTGTGTTAACAATTGCCAATACAGTGACCCCTGCTAAAGTTGCGGACGGGTTAAGTGCAATTGGAACATCACCAATCATGTCCATTGCCCCACAGGAAGCTAGTGAAATGGTTGCATTAGCAAATGCAATAACAATCAATCTAGGAACAATTAATAAAGAACAAGTTAATGAAATTACAACCGTTTTAAAGGAAAACCAAAATCAGAAGCCAGTTGTCCTCGATCCGGTTGCCATTGGTGCCAGCCAATACCGATTAACGGTGGCTAAAGGCCTTCTTCAAAGCTATCAATTCACCGTTATCCGCGGTAATGCAGGTGAAATTGCGGCACTCGCTAATGTTAATTGGAGTTCCCACGGAATCGATGGCGGTTCGGGCCAAGCAAATCTCCATGAAATAGCCAAGAATGTTGCTCAGGCTTATAATTGCATAGTTGTCCTCACGGGTAAAACAGATATTGTAACTGACGGCAATAACGAATTTATTAATCATCTCTCCACTAATTACTTTACAACTAATATTGGTAGTGGTGATATGCTTTCGAGTATTATCGCGGCTTATTTAAGTGTAAGTGATACTCCCTATTTAGCTGTTTGTACGGCAACAAAATTCTTTACAGCTGCTGGTGTTAAGGCAGCGCGAGAAGTAACGGGGTTCGGCCAATGGCAAGTTAAACTAATGGATGAGCTCGCAACCCTTAACTCAAATGAAGTATTGTCAGTTTTATAAAAAGGAGTAAATAGTAATGACAAATGACTTTCCACAAGCCTTAACGATTGCTGGTACTGATTCAGGTGGTGGTGCTGGTATATCTGCTGATTTTAAAACATTGCAAATGCGTGGTGTTTTTGCCACCATGGTTGTGGTTGCAGTTACAGCACAAAATACTCTTGGTGTTCAGGATGCATTAGCAACGCCGCCCAAACTAATTGATGAACAATTTGCATCCTTAGCAGCGGACTTTAAGATTAGAGCATGTAAAACGGGGATGCTCGCTGATCCACTCCGGGTTAAAACCGTTGTTAATAATTTAAAACGTCATGATTTTGGTCCATTAACTGTTGATCCCGTGATGATTGCTAAAGGTGGTGCTAAACTTTTAAGTGATGATGCAATTGATGTCGTTCGGGATCAATTATTACCACTTGCTGATTTAATTACCCCTAACCTTCCCGAAGCTGAAGAATTAACACAGATGACGATTACCACAGAAGCTAACATGGCTGCTGCTGGTCATTGTCTTCAATCCATGGGTGCCAAAAACGTCCTCGTTAAGGGAGGCCACTTTTCTAGTGAAGATGAAGCCAATGATTATGTATTATTAGAAAACGGTCAATCATTTTGGCTAACTTCTAAGCGAAAGAAAACACGAAATACTCATGGTACTGGTGATACAATCTCTTCATGTATCACTGCCGAATTAGCTAAGGGAAAATCAATGGAAGATGCTCTTCGAATTGGAAAAGCATATGTTGAAGCAACTATTAAGCAGGGCATTAATGTTGGTCACGGACATGGTCCACTAAACCATTGGGCAAAAATAAGGAGTGAACAAAATGAAATTTAATCCTCAAATGTTACAAATTTACCTTGTTGGCGGTACTCAGGATACTCACCATGATTCTTATGAATTCCTTGACAAAGTTGAAGAAGCTATGCAAGCAGGGATCACCGCGTTCCAATACCGTGAAAAGGATAGTTCAACAATGACAGACGATGCCCGCTTAATTATGGCTCGCCGATTAGTTGAGATGGGAACGCGTTACTCAATCCCAATTTTTATTGATGATGATGTTGAAATGGCTCTTCGTGTGGGCGCAGATGGAGTCCATGTTGGACAAGACGATGAACAAATTCATCAAGTAATTAAAAAAGCCAATGGTAAACTAATGATTGGCTATTCCTGCAATACACCTACTGAAATTAAATTGGCAAACCAAATCCCAGAAGTTAACTATATTGGCTGCGGTCCGGTTTTCAAAACAACGTCAAAGAAGGATGCAGATCCAGCTTTAGGTCTTACCCAACTGCAAAAATTAGATGAACTAAGCACTCACCCGTTAGTTGCAATTGGTGGTATAACTTTGGATAATATGGCGACAGTTCTTAAGACCGGTGTTAGTGGACTATCAATGATTTCTATGGTTCTTGGTAGTCAAGATATTACGTCAACTGTTAAGAAAATTAAACAACTATACTAAAACAAAAGGAGCATAATGGCCATCACCAAAATGATGAACGCTATTATGCTCCTTTATTTGCCTAATTGTGCACAGATTCCTTGAATTGTAGCTACCGCTAGGGCAATAATAATTAACACAATTGCATCTTTTTTAGTTGGCTGTTTATCCATAATTTCTCTCACCTAGATTTTTTCTTTATCATACACCCTTATATCTCATATTTCCCTAATTGCCTTTATTTTTATTTTTTGCTGTTATAAACTAACAAGGTATAAATTAATTATATATGGGAGAGAAAAAGAAAATGAAGTCTATTTCCAAAAATGTCCCGTTAATTATTGCCACCATTGTCCTCGGCGTGATCGTGGGGACAAGTTCATTACTATTAAGTATTTTGTTGGACCTATCGGAAAAATACTTCCTTAACTTTGAGGAAACTAATAAATTCCCTGTCGACATTTTTGTTGGCCCTGGTCACCGTTTTATTTCTGTTTTTGTTGGTGCTGCCATTGCAGCAATTTCGTGGTTCTTCCTGCAACGAAAATACCGTCCAGTGGGAATTAGCAAAGCAATTGACGGAAAAACGATGCCTTTAGCAAAGACAATGATCCATGTTGTTACCCAGATCTTCTATGTTGGGACCGGGAATTCCATTGGTCGTGAATTAGCACCACGGGAAGCAGGTGCTGCTATTGCTCAAAAATGGGAACGCGTCTTCGCTAATAATCGATACTTGAAACTTGATCCAGAAGACCAAAAAATGCTGATTGCTTGCGCTGCCGGAGCTGGTTTCTCAGGGGTATATATCGCCCCGATTACTGGTGCCGTTTTTGCAATCGAACTTCTTTATAAAAAAGTCAATGCCAGAGTCGTATCCGTTAGTTTAACAATGTCTGTCATTGCTACGTTAATCGGTTCAATCGTTAAGGGATACAAGCCATACTACTTAGTTGGTTCCAAAAATTTTCCATCCCTGCGAATCTTACCAATCGTGATTATTCTTGCCCCCCTTCTCGGGATTCTTGGTTCCTACTTCAAACTGGGGGTCAAAAAAGCTAGTGCTAACCGTGCTGTTACCAAAAGCGTTCTTTATCAACTACCACTAATGGGAATCATCACGGGAGCGGTTGCCGCATTCTATCCCCAAATAATGGGAAATGGTCGTGGCTTAGCTCAATTAGCAATGAACACCACTACTATTAATAAGAGTGTTATTCTTGTCCTTCTCTTTGGCTTTATGGCCAAAGCAGTTGTAACCATCTTTAGTATTAAATGTGGGGCTTACGGTGGTATCTTGACGCCATCTATTTCTCTTGGCGCTGTGATTGGCGTTTTCTTGGGGATGGTTTATGTTCAAATTATGCCAGGAGTAACCATTACCCAATGTGCCGTTCTTGGTGCAGCATACTTCCTTACTGCTTCTCAGCAAGCACCACTTATGTCGATGTTTATGCTCTTTGAAGTGTGTCATTTAAACTTTACCGCCTTTATTCCACTTGCCCTAGGAGTAGCATTGTCGATTGCCGTTTCCCGGTGGGTTAATGCAAAATTAATTAAGTAACTTGATGTTTGCTTATTATTAGTGAAACGGTTAAACTTAACTTTGCATCATGCTTAAAGGAGTCCAAAAAGATGGCACATATTTACCTAATGGCTTTAATCGTCATTTTTATGATTGAAAGTTTCTTCGAAGTTAAGTGGTTTACTCAAATTCGTGATATTTTCCAACACTCTGGAAGAATTACCCCAACAAAGCGAGTTCAACGAGTTGTTAAAATTGAGACTCAGTGGAGTTGGTTCTCTTGGATTTTACTAATCCTGCTCTTTATTCTTCCTGAGATGTATACCTTTCTCTTGATTTGTATTATTACCCTGATTGAAACAATCATTGTTTATGAGCTCTATAATGCTCGCAATTACGCTCAGCAAATTAATAAATAACAAATAAGGCCTCAGATTCGCTCATTGAATCCGAGGCCTTTAATTTATTATCCAACTAATGCATGGGTTTTTGTTAGTAATTCGTAAACATAAGAAAGTTCTGTTGGGCGGTATGCACCTGGCATCGTCCCAACCTTTTGAAAACCGTTCTTTTCAGCAATATGTTGCATAACAAGATTATTCTCATTGGTACTAAGACGAATTGACTTTACATCCGGACGGTGCTTCTCCAGATAATCGATCACACTAATAAAAAGCTTCGATGCGTACCCCTTACCAGCGTGACTTGAATGAATTGCTACCCGGTGGATAGTAACATAATTATCCGTATTCATTAACCATTCTCCGTTAATGTGATCATAAACATGGTCCGGCGAATTAACAATGGCAACTGCCCCAACAGTCATTCCATCATCTGACTTAACCAGGTATGCGTATCCATTATCAATATCTTCTTGAATATGCTGGGCATTCGGGTAGTCCCCCTGCCATTGATCGACACCCCGTTCAGCTAATTGGTTTCTTCCGTCACGAAGGATCTCCAAGATAGTTTCTAAATCATTTTGCTTTGCCTGCCGAATTATCATTTTCTCATCCCCATTTCAAAATAGAATCAAATTAATCATAGTAAATTATACGACAAATACGATCCCTTTTGTTAATTTTATCTGCTATCTGTAAATAACTATGAAGAATCGATGATCACCCGTATAAGAAACTCTTATATCAATTAGCGATCTAATGTAAAATCCTTTCAGCCATGTTAAAGTTAAGACACTCAAAGAAAAGCCTGCATAACGAAAGGAGTGATGCTTTAATGGCTAATTGGAAAAAATGGTGGATAACTCTCACAATGTTAATTCAAGGGTTAATTGGGGGATTAGTAATCCTTCTCTGGATCTTCCGTCATGAACCCTGGACACTAGAACTGAACCATTGGCTGTTAACCACCCCCGGACAATATACCATCATTGGTTTAGCAAGCTATATCATCCTGATGGCAATTATCGTAATCGGAAGTTCAATCTTTCGTCCAACAACGAGTAAGCAACTAATAATTGCCCGTAGTGGTGCCCGTCATATTTCGGTTGACAGGGCTGCGGTTGAAAAAAGTATCCGTCTTAGTTTATCTAGCTTTGGTTTATACAACCCAACAACTAAGGTTAAGATGCTTAAAAACCGTCAAAAGGCTGATGTTACTGTTACGGGGATGCTTTCAACTCAATCAAACCCAGAACTGCTTAAGACTTCTTTAACTGACACAATTGAAAATAACTTACAAACTAATTTTGCTATTGGTCTGCGGAAACTTCGGGTAAGACTAGAACCTTATAATCACAAGAAAACCGTTACAGTCATTTAATCTCAAAAGGAGGGACTAAAATGAAACTTGTTCTTATTGGCGCAATCACCGGATTAGTGCTTAGCATTAGCTGGATTGTCTGGGGCTTTTGGCCAGCATTAGCCATCCTTCTGACCACCGCTATCTTTGCACTAATTGGACTGACGCTCGACCTCATCGGTTTCTCATTCAAAGGAATCGTTAACAAATTAAGTGCTAAACTCGCTGAATAATTTCTAAGGAGGAATTAATTATGACTACTACAAACACTAACTTAAACTCAACTAAAGCAACTGTTGATCAACATTTAACATTTGATGACAGCGTAATTGAAAAAATTGCTGGCATTACTGCTACTCGTGTCCCTGGTATCATTTCTCTGGATGGCAATATGTTTTCAGAATTTGCCGACAAGGTTTCTTCCAGTAGTAACATGACTAAGGGAATTAATGCCGATGTTGGTGAGAAACAAGTTGCAATCAAAATGGACGCAACAATTGAATATGGTAAAAGTGCTCCAGAAATTTTTGACGCTGTCTGCAAAGAAGTCGAAAATGCTTTGGAGAAAATGACCGGACTAAAGTTGGTTAAGTTTGAGCTTCACGTTAATGATGTCAAAACTCGTGAAGAAATGAAAAAGGATGATGATAAGTAGTTCAATCTCTTAAAAAGGGTTCTTGGTTTTCAAGGCTGAATACCAAGAACCTTTTTACTACTTCTTTTCTTCCTTTATGGTTAATTGAGCATTCGAAATCATCTTGAGGAAATTATCCAAATCAAGACTTGCCCGACCAATCAAGACGCCGTCAATATCAGGTTTATCAACGATATCCTTAATATTATTCGGATTAACACTCCCACCATACAAGATCCGAATCTTATCAGCGATCTCGTAACTATAGTACTCAGCAATCGTCTGCCGAATTAGTCGACATCCTTCTTCTGCTAGAGTTGGGTTAGCATGCTGACCAGCACCAACTGCCCAACTGGGTTCATAAGAAATAACAACTTGCTTAATCTGGTCTAATGAAATCCCGTGAAGAACGGTCATTAATTGATGAAAAACATAGTGAATTTCGTCATTAACCACCTGTTGAACCATTGTTTCATCAGTACAAATGATTGGGGTGACTCCTCGTTGAAGGGCGGCTTGGACCTTCTTATGAACGCTCTCATTTGTCTCACCAAATAATCGCCGTCGTTCAATATGTCCTAGCATCACATATGATACTCCTGCGTCTGCAAGCCCCCGAAGGCTAATTTCGCCAGTATATGGCCCTGAATATTCAGCAGCAGCATTCTGGGCAATAATCTTCAAGCCGGATTTCCCAGCAGCCTCAACCATGCTGGGAAGAGCAAAGGCCTGTGCCGCAATCCCAACTTCCATCTTTTTTGGGTCTGGTAATTTAGACTTAATTTGGTTAACAAAGTCAACGGATTCTTTCACGTTTTTGTGCATTTTCCAATTGGCAACGATGAATGGTTTTCGCATAGTTCCAACCCTTTCTATTTGTATTCTTTCTCCCGTTTATTTAACTACTTATATTTTACAATTATATTACCAGCAAAGGAAGAATGGCTTTATAGAATAAAAACAATTTTTAAAAAGAAAAAAGAGACTGGGTATAAATATTCAACCTCTCACTTTCAAAATAATCCTATTTTCTAAGCTTTTAATGCTTGGGTTAATGCTTCGCCAAGTCGCTTTAATCCTACTTCGATTTGATCTTCTTGCATATTAGAGTAGTTCAAGCGGAAGGTTCCCGGTTGTGGCTTTCCAGCATAGAACGGATCACCAGGGACAAAGGCAACATCGTGTTCAAGGCATTGTTTAAAGAGCTCAACGGTATCGTCAACACCTGGTACTTCAACCCATAAGAACATTCCACCTTCCGGATCAGTATACTTAACATTCTTTGGGAAGTACTTCTTAATTCCTTCAATCATTAATTGCTTTCGTTTACCATAAAGATCACTGATTTCTTTAACGTGAGCATCAACATCATTTTCCTTAAAGAATTCGTTAACGACATATTGGACTAAATTATCGGTATGAAGATCCGCCGATTGCTTAAGGACCGTTAACTTTTCAATTACTTTAGGATCTGCTACAAGCCAACCAAGACGAAAACCTGGCGCAAGAATTTTAGAAAAAGTACTCATATAAAAAACCTTACCGGCACGGTCAAATGACTTTACAGAAGGAACATGCTCGCCAGCAAATCGGATATCACCATAAGGGTTATCTTCAAGAACCGGAACATCATACTTTGCTGCTAGCTCAGCAAATTTCTTTCGGCGGTCGGCTGGCATTGTTCGTCCCGTAGGATTTTGGAAATTAGGAACTGTATAAATTAAAGCTGTTTCCGGATGCTGTTTGAGAGCATCTTCCAAGGCATCCATTTTCATTCCGTCTTCATCCATTGGTACACTGACAAAGTTAGCTCCATAAGAACGGAAAACATCCAAAGCACAAAGGTAAGTTGGTTCTTCTACAAGAACTGTGTCCCCTGGATTAACAAATGCTTTACCGACCAGATCAATTGCCTGTTCTGAACCGGTAGTTACCATTACGTTCTCAAGATCGGCCTCAACATTTTCTTTTTCTTTAACGCGCTTTAGGATTAGTTCACGAAGCTCAGTAACCCCTTTGGCGGCACCATATTGAAGTGCTTGACGACCGTGTTCAGCATAAACCTTATCAGTCGCTTTTTTCATCTGTTCTACAGGAAATAATTCAGGAGCTGGTAAACCACCCGCAAATGAAATAATCTTCGGATCAGCAGCTGCTTTTAGGATTGCACCAACAGCATCTGTACCGTCAGCAGGAACTCTTTTAGAAAATTTAAACATAATTACCACTCCTTATTTTCTAATCATTTTGTAATTGTTGAGTAGTTTACAATACAAATTCTAACTTGTGAAGCCCTTATTAGAATAAATAGTTATTTCAACATTTTAACAAGATTGTTTCTACATATAAGTGCCAGGTAATAAATCAAATAAATTTATTTTAATCGTTGACAAATTAAAATTTGATGAGTAAAATATGAAACATCAAATGTAAACATGTTAATGATCTCGAACAGGAAACAGTTTGACTAACTAGTTCAGAGACTTAGTGGTTGGTGCGAACTAAGCATGGTTAGTTAATATTTAATCCCCTGTGAATTGGCTCCTGAACTAAGTAGGGCTTGCCTGGCTGCCAACCATTACCCTGGCTCCAGATACTTCTGTCTGGTATAAGGTGGACTATTTCTCCATAAATGAAGGTGGTACCGCGGCAACGTCGCCCTTCAAGCATAATTAATTATGCTTGGGGGCTTTTTGTTTACTTTGAAATTTACTTTAAGTGTGGTGAGGATCATGAAAGATAGTGATATTAGCGACATTAGTGACATTCAAAGAGAAATTACAATTAATAATGATTCTCACCTGTGTTGGCATTTTTGATGGTGATGAGAATCATAACGAAGAAATTTTGGAGGAATCAATTATGACAACTTTAAACACTAACCAAAAAGAATTTGCTAAAGCTCTTTACAACGCTGATTTAACCGGTAACCCTTTGGTTGAAGCTGATTGGAAAGGTGTTGTAGAAGATGATGAAACTGCCTACGCCGTCCAAGATGAAGTCATGAAACTCAAAGGAGTTCCCGTTGGTGGCTATAAAGTATCACTTACAAGCAGGCAAACGCAGGATATGTTTGCCGCAGATTCACCTTTATATGGTCAACAGGTTAACCGTAAATTTCTCCCGGCTCCTTCAACCGTTAAATTAGGTAACTTAATGGATCCGCTAGTTGAAGTTGAACTTGCCTTTCGGGCAACCGCGGATTTGACTAGTGAAGACTCACTGGAAGATCTTTTAAGAAAGACAACTGTTGCCGGTGCACTTGAAGTTCCAGACTCTCGTTTCAAGGAATGGTTCCCAAGTCTCGGTAAATATAATGTGATGGCTGACTGTGCTGTTGGTGGCTTAGTTGTTTACGGAAATGAAGTTCCTTCAACAAATGTTTTTTCCGCTGTCACCGATGTTGCTACCGTCAACGCAGAATTATTCTTCAATGATGTTAAATTAGATGAAGGTAACTCTAAAGAGGTCCTTGGTAACCCACTTAAATCTCTCCAATGGTTAGTTGGTAAACTTGAAGAACAAGGAAAACAGTTCAAGCAGGGTCAATTAGTTTCTTCTGGGACCTTTGTTTTACCACCCCACCTTAAAAAAGGTCATTGGCAGGTTAAGTTTGACCATCATCTTGGTAACGTTGATTTAACTGTTAACTAGGGGATGACCGTATGAAATTTGATAATTGTTTACAATCCTGTTAAGCATCATAATCTTGTTAAAAAAGCTCTCGCAACAAACCTGTCGTGAGAGCTTTTATGATCTTAATTTTCGTTATTCCAATGTTCCCGCTTAAATTGCTCCCGACCACCTGCTTCTTCAAGGGCATAGCGTTGAGGATCTTTTTTATAGAAGTCTTGATGGTAATCTTCAGCAGGATAAAACGGCTTAGCATCTTCAATTTGGGTAACAATTTTATCATCACCAAATTGACCACTAGCTTGAAGAGCTGCCTTTGATTTTTCGGCAATTTCACGTTGCTGGGGACTATTAACAAAAATTACTGGACGGTAATTATCCCCCCGGTCCTGAAACTGTCCCATTGCATCTGTGGGATCAGTTTGGTACCAATAAATTGTTACTAAGTCATCATATGAAATAACATCTGGATCAAAGGTGATCTTTACTGCTTCCGTATGACCAGTCTTTCCTGAACAAACTTGTTCATAGGTCGGGTTAGGAACATGTCCTCCGGTATAACCAGAAATGACCGATTTAATTCCTGGATAAGTATCAAATGGCTCCACCATGCACCAAAAACATCCACCAGCAAAGATTGCTGTGTCTAAACTCATCTATATCAACCTCTTTCTTACTCTAGCAAGGGATCTAGAGTTTTAAAATTATTAGTGAAATCCGAGAAACTACCGACAAAATACTAGAAAATGACGAAACTTTGCCCCCTCAGTGCCCCCCTAAAAATTGGGAAAACAGACAAAATAATATATTCTAGCTTTCACATTTTTTAATTATATTCTCATTTTTGGGTTGAAAGATCAAATCTTTTGCCCAGAATAACTAAATCGCGTTGAATGCCGTCTAATTCGGCCACCTGTGGTAATTTTCCCCACTCTTCAAATTCGAATTCCTTAAAGAGCTTTAAGCTAGGAATATTATGACCAAAAATATAAGCAACAATCGCCGAAATTCCTAATTGGTGTAACTGACTAATTAGGAATTCTATTGCTTGTCGTCCAATTCCTTGATGCCGGACATTCTGATCAATATAAATTGCAATTTCACTTGTATGCTCATAGGCTGGTCGTCCATAAAAGGGTTCCAGGCCAACCCAACCGATCATTTGTCCTTCACTGTTTACAATTTTCCATAAGGGATGAGTCGGAGTAAAAGATGCAAACCATTCTTCGCGTTGTTCGACGGTCACTGGATCTAAGTCTGCGGTCGCAAGGCGGGAAGGGATAATTTGATTATATATTTCCACAATTTGCGGTAAGTCTTCATGCACCGCTTTTTTAAATTGAATACTCATTTAGCTAGCCCCTTTAATTAAATTTATATTTATTATAGAGGCTTTTAACTTTATTAAATACAGAATTTAAGGATTTAAAATTATGATCGTTAATCAGCAATCATGGGTTAATTGAAAATCATTAGTTTCTTGAACACCAGTAAAATCTAATACTTCAACATTCTCTGTTAAGGTTCCGTGAGGACTAACTAACGGCATCGTAAAATAGTGTTGATTAAATCGTAATTCCATCTCTTCGTCCAATTGTGGCTTTGTATAACCCTTATAATAAATCGTTCCAATATTTGAAGGTATCTTGCTATCAAAATCAGGAAACTTTTGGTCACAATTAACAAATACTAGCTTATAACCGGCTTCTAAACCACAATCACCAACTGCAGAAAATGGACCAACACCATCATCAAAGTCTAAGATGATTTTTTTATCCGGTGAAAGGTACCGTGCTATTCGCTTTTTTGCCTCTTCCGTAACCGTTAATTTCATTACTAACACCATCTTTCTCTCAAACTATAATGTTAGTTTAATTTCTTTCCTAAGGAAGGTTCAATTAATCTGCTCAAAGGTACCCTAATACTAAAAAAAGTTCCTGATAATCTATTCAGATCAACAGGAACTTTAATATCAAATTTAATTAAAATTAGCCTTCAAAAGCATCTGTCAATGGAGGAACAACTTGCTTCTTCCGAGAAACAACACCTGGAAGGTTCATCCGCTTGTTTTCAAACTTCTTACCAAAGGCCTTTTCAACAGTATCAGTGTGATCACCAACTACAAAAAGATCAGTATCACTGTTCAAAATGTTGGTAACCATTAATACGAAGGTTTCATAACCATTTTGGTCCATCAAGTTATGCATTTCCTTTTCAAGATCAGCTTGACGGGAGAAGACATCATCTAAGTCAACAGTGTTTACTTGACCAATCCGTAGCTTAGTGCCACCCAGTTCAAACGTCTTAGCATCACCATCAACAATTTCATTATCGGTCTTCTTAGCGATGTTAGTACCGGCCTTTAACATGTCAATACCATACTTTTCGTAATCTTCAACACCAGCAACCTTTGCCAAGTACTTAACAGCTTCGCGATCATGATCCGTTGTGGTTGGTGACTTCAAAAGTAAAGTATCTGAAATAATTGCTGAAAGCATCATTCCGGCAAGGTCTGCTGGAATATTAATGTGCTTTTCTTGGAACAATTCAGTGATGATTGTACTTACACAACCATATGGACGAGCAGTGATCCAAAGTGGTTGAGCAGTATTAAAGTTGGCGATCCGGTGGTGATCAACCAAGTGAGTAACAGTAACCTTATCAAGATCACTAACACTTTGTTGTGGCTCGTTGTGGTCAACAAGCATTACCTTATCAACTTCATTTGATACAGTTTTAACAACACGAGGTGCCTTCATACCAAAGTGATCCAAAGCATACTTTGTTTCATCATTGGGTTCACCAAGAGCAACAGCTTCAGTTTCGTAACCTAACTGGTTTTGGAAGTATGAAAAAGCCATTGCAGCTGTAATTGCATCAGTATCTGGATTCTGATGACCAAAAACTAATTCTTTGTTACTCATTAAAAATTCCTCCTGTTTGCTTCAAGATTGCCCTAATAACGTAATAGGGCATGAAACAATCTACGTTTTCTATTCTATCATGGAAGTTCCAACTTGGTGGGATAATTATTAAATATCTCAGTAAAAAGTTGATAAGCTAGCTTTCCTGCTTTACCGGTTCCTCATTTAGGACATTAACTTGTTTAATCCGTAATTTTACAGGTATCCCTTGGGTATCAGTATCAATCACGAATGTTCCGTTTGATTTAGCGGTACCGAGATGGTGATCATCAACAGCAACATCCTGGAATGCTGGTCGGTCAGTAATAATTTCAAGGACATCATGATTATCTGGATTATAGGCAAGAAAATCAATAATCTTATGCGGATGAGTCTTAATACGGTGAAGTACTAACTCTCCACGACGAGCACGAGCCCCTATTTCAATTTCTGAACTTGCCATTTCCTTAAAGGCACCGCGTTGGGTAACCATCGCTAAATTCTGACCTTCAGAAACGAGACTATAGTCTGTAGCGTAGTCGTCATCCTTCAAGTTAATTGCGCGGACACCACCAGTTCTTAAACCAGTAACAGGGACATCGGCTACATCAAAACGAACCGCATATCCCTCATGACTGATTACAAGAAGAGAACGATTCTTATCTGTTGGTTCATAGTAACTTACACTTACTAGCCGAGTGTCAGCACTCTTTAACTTAATTCCCGTAGTTGTTCGGCTCTTGTAACGACTTCCAGGCTTGTAATCAGAAAATGCCGTTTGCTTAATTTGACCATCGCTAGTTCCCATAATAATCGTTCCAGGCTGGTCAAGCTTATCAAAGACCATTGCTTTAATAATATGCTCATTTTCGGCTAAGCCAATTGTTTGGGAAATATGTTCACCAGTATCCTTCCAACGTACATCAGTAATTTCATGAACGGGCCGATAAATCACATTTCCTAAGTTAGTAAACATAAATAAATGCGATAAAGTATTTGTTTCTTGAATTAGGATTGGATAATCATCCTCACGAAGACCGTTCTCATCTACTGGAGATGCCTTGAAAGAACGGACACTAGAACGTTTGATATAACCCGCATGGGAAACCAAAAGAATGACGTTTTCCTTTGCTACAGTGACCTTTGTATCAACTTTTAGCTTTTCTACATGGCTTTCAATCTTGGTACGCCGTGGGTTACCAAATTCTTTCTTAATTGCCAGCATCTCTTTGCGAAGAACATTTGCCAGTTCTTGATCATTAGTTAGAATCAATTGAAATTCATCAATTCGCTGGTTAAGTTTCTTTTGCTCAGCCTTTAATTCAGAAACATCGGTATTAGTTAACCGGTAAAGTTGTAAGGTAACGATTGCTTCTGCCTGTTCTTCGGAAAAGTCATATTCAGAAATCAAGTTCTGTTTTGCATCCTTACGATTTTTACTTTCCCGAATAGTTTTAATTACCTGATCCAAAATGGATAAGGCCTTAATCAGTCCTTCAACAATATGAAGTCGGTGCTGAGCTTTGTCCAAATTAAATTGGGTTCGCCGACGAACAACTTGTTTTTGGAAAGCTAGGTATGAAGTCAAGATCCGCTTCAAGCCAACCCTCATTGGTCGTTGGTCATCGATAGCCACCATGTTGAAGTTATAGTTGATTTGTAAATCAGTATTCTTAAGTAAGTAATTAAGAATTCCTTGGGCATTGGCTCCACGCTTCAACTCAATTGCAATTCGTAATCCACTCCGGTCAGTTTCATCACGTGCTTCAGCGATTCCTTCAACTTTCTTTGCTAAGCGTAAGTCGTTAATTCTCTTAACTAACTGAGCCTTATTAACCTCATATGGAATCTCAGTTACGTTAATTTGTTGGCGGCCACCCCGAAGTGTTTCAATTTCTGTTTTTGCCCGAACAACTACTCGTCCCCGACCAGTTTGATAAGCTTTACGGATTCCGTCTATCCCCTGAATAATTCCACCGGTTGGGAAATCAGGACCGGGAATAAATTCCATTAGCTTTTCTAAACTGGCCTCCGGATTATTAATTAAGTAGATTAGTGCATCTAGGACCTCACTAAGGTTATGTGTTGGAATTTCAGTTGCGTACCCCGCAGAGATACCTGTTGCACCATTCACTAATAAGTTAGGGATCCGCGCTGGTAAAACGGTTGGCTCTTTTTCGGTATCATCAAAGTTCAAGGTCATTTCAACCGTATCCTTATCGATATCTTGAAGCATCAAGCCAGAAATCCTGCTCAACCGTGCTTCCGTGTACCGCATTGCAGCTGCCGGATCGCCATCCATCGAACCATTATTCCCGTGCATTTCAATTAAAGGTTCACGTAACTTCCAATCCTGACTTAAACGAACTAATGCTTCATAAATCGAACTATCACCGTGGGGGTGGAAATTCCCCATTACATTTCCGACTGACTTAGCTGACTTTCGGAATCCTTTATCATAGGTGTTTCCATCCTTATTCATTGCAAATAAGATTCGCCGTTGAACAGGCTTTAGCCCATCCCGAATGTCAGGTAGCGCCCGTTCTTGAATAATTGACTTAGAGTAACGTCCAAAACGATCCCCCATCAATTGTTCTAGGGTCATCTTTTCAATCTTACCGTTTCTCACTACAATGTTCCTTTCTCGTTACCTAAAAAAGTTCTTCTTGGCTAAAATTCTTGGCAGCTTTAGTAGGTTGTTTTTTATGGTTTAGTAAATGCCCTTTGTTTTCAACTAACTCATCGGATTCCTTATCATCACTCATTGTGAATTGAACGTTGTTTTCAATCCATTCCCGTCGCGGTTCAACCTTATTTCCCATTAAGGTTGTAACGCGTCGTTCAGCTAATTCAGCATCTTCAATTCGAACCTGAATCAATGTCCGTGATTCAGGATTCATTGTGGTTTCCCATAGTTGGTCAGCATTCATTTCACCAAGACCCTTAAATCGCTGTAATTGAGCACCTTTTCCTGCCTTTTTAGTCAGCTTAGTTAATTCATCATTAGTCCAGGCGTAAGTAATCTTTGTTTTTGCTCCCCGCCCAGTTTGCAAACGATATAACGGAGGTAAGGCAATATAAATTTTTCCTGCCTCAATCATTGGTCGCATATATTTATAGAAGAAGGTTAACAACAAGATTTGAATATGGGCCCCATCATCATCGGCATCCGTCATAATAATAATCTTATCGTAGTTAGAATCTTCAACGTTAAATTCAGAACCAGCACCGGCACCAACCGTATAGATAATGGTGTTCAACTCTTCATTCTTTAATACATCATCAAGCTTTGCTTTTTCAGTATTTAAGACTTTCCCCCGTAACGGCAAAATTGCTTGGTACTTCCGGTCACGTCCTTGCTTTGCAGAACCACCAGCGGAGTCACCTTCGACTAAGAAGAGCTCGTTTTTCTTTGCATTCTTTGATTGAGCAGGGGTTAACTTTCCGGAAAGGTTTCGTTCTTTTCGACTCTTTCGTTTACCACCACGAGCTTGGTTTCTGGCCTTTCGCGCTGCTTCACGGGCTTCACGGGCTTTGATTGATTTACGAATCAACATTTGAGCAAAGTCGCCATTTTCCATTAATGCATAGCCAAGTTGTTCACTAACGATGGAGTCAACAATTTTTCGTGCTTCAGGGGTTCCTAACTTATCCTTTGTCTGACCTTCAAATTGTAAAATTCGTTCAGGAATTCGAACGGAAACAACAGCGGTTAGTCCTTCACGAACATCACTACCCTCAAGGTTTTTATCTTTTTCCTTTAATAAACCAACTTTATGGGCATATTCGTTAAATGTCTTCGTCCAAGCACTTCTAAATCCTGCTTCATGGGTCCCACCATCAGGAGTCCGAACATTATTGACAAACGACAGTAGTGATTCAGAATAGCCATCATTATACTGGGCAGCTACTTCAACCTCAACACCATCTTGACTGCCATCAAAGTACAAAACTTTTCCCAGGGTATCTTTTCCCTCATTAAGGTAGGTAACAAATTCCTGAATACCATCCTTATATTGAAAGATATCTTGTTTTTCCTGATTTTTGCGTTTATCTGTTAAAACAATCTTAATTCCCTTTAAAAGAAAAGCAGATTCCCTTAAACGATTAGCTAAAGTATTGTAATCATAGACAGTAGTTGTAAAAATCGCTGGATCAGGCTTAAAAGAAACCATTGTCCCATTTCCGGCGCTAGTATGGCCTAATTTTTTCAAGGTTCCAATTGGTTGTCCACCATCTTTAAACTTTTCTTGATAACGCTCATGATCTCGCACAATCGTTAAAGTTAAATTGGTAGACAAAGCGTTAACTACTGATGCCCCAACACCATGTAACCCTCCAGAAGTTTTATAACCATCTGATTGTCCAAATTTTCCACCGGCATGGAGAACAGTCATAATCACTTCAGGGGTTGGTTTACCTGAAGCGTGCATCCCTACTGGCATTCCCCGACCATGATCTTGGACAGTAATAGAATTATCAGCTTCAATAGTGACATTAATTTCATCACCATATCCAGATAATGCTTCATCAACCGCATTATCAACAATTTCGTATACGAGGTGGTGTAATCCTCGAGAATCCGTAGATCCAATATACATCCCCGGTCGTTTTCGAACGGCTTCAAGCCCTTTTAAGACCTGAATCGAGGATGCATCATACTTTACTTTCTTTGTGGCCACAAAATGACCTCCCTTTTCATTTTGAACATTTGTTCGGCTAGTATATTATACCCTAGTTCAAACAAGATTGTAATAGTTCAATTACAATCGTTAACAATAACGATAATACTTCATTTGATCATTATTTTGCAAACCGCATTTTAAAAAGTAGTTGACTTAGTAGCTTCCAGCAGCATTTCGTGCTATCTTAAATGGGTAGCTATTTTTAAGGAGTAAATTGAATGACAATTAAAATAATTGGAATGGTAATTGTTGCCTACCTTCTTGGTTCTATTCCATCAGGACTTTGGATTGGTCAAACTTTTTACCATAAAGATATTCGCAAACTTGGTAGTGGGAATATTGGAACCACTAACACTTTTCGTGAATTGGGGCCTAAAGCAGGAGTTGTTGTTCTCCTAATGGATGTTCTGAAAGGAACTTTAGCAGCAAGTCAACCATACTTATTGGGAGTTTCTCACTCTGTTAACCCACTGCTTATTGGTATCTTTGCCTCATTAGGGCATACTTTTTCGATTTTTGATCACTTCCATGGAGGAAAAGCAGTTGCAACTAGTGCTGGGATCCTATTAGCATATAATCCGCCATTATTTGCACTTGCCTGCGCAATTTTCATTGGGACATTATTGTTAACTAGTATGGCTAGTTGTGCCAGTATCGTTGGAATTACTTCAATCTTTATCATCGCTCTTTGTGAGCATGATCTGATTCTTAGCTGCGTTGCAGGAATTTTAACCGTATTAGTTCTCTGGCGACACAAGAGTAATATTATACGAATTCTTACTGGTAAAGAATCATTAGTGAGTTTCGGTCTCGTTTATTATTTAAAGAAAAAACACCAAAAATAGGGGTTTTGAAAAAGGCTCTAGCGTTCGGATTTTCCAAATACTAGAGCCTTTTTGTGTACTGTGCCAGAGTCTTTTAAGATCTGCAAGAAAATTATTACCAATTACTTTTTGATTTAAAATGGTTGGATACTATACTTATATGTATCATTATCCTGCGGTGCCAAGCGGTGCATCCCCTGTTTATGGAGTAATTTACCATCTGCATTAACATTATCCGCAATCCCCCACCATGGTTCAACACAAACCAGGTTAGCTTTAGCAGGATATGGCGACCATACTCCAACATGTTGGGTTCCTAAGGTATGAACATGAACACCATGGTTATTAACCGGATCGGTCAAAGTAGCAGTAAACTTTGCACCTTCAGTTTCAAAAATTATGGCATCATTCTTAAATAATTCATGGTTAATTGTTAATGGCTTTTGCATGTTAATCATAATTGGATTTTGTGAATCATTGTAAGGACCATCTAGTACGACCCGCGAATACTCTTCAGCAGGAGAAACACTTAATTGGACCTGTTCAAAGGCACCATCGTTGTTCAACGGCATGTTAAAACCAGGGTGAGCACCGATTGCATAAATTAGTGAATGTTTACTATCAGGGTTAGTAACCGCGTAATAAACATTTAACTGATCTCCAGCTAATTCATATGTTATCCGCAATTGAAAGACAAACGGAAAGACTTTTAATGTCTCTTCATCCTCTGTTTGTTCGAGAACAACTCGTGAACTAGTTTGATCAATTACCTTAAATTCACGATCACGAGCAAAACCATGCTGAGTCTGATGATATGTTTCACCCGCATATTCATATTGATCATCCTTTAGACGACCAACAAACGGAAAGAGGACTGGTGCTTGACGCTTCCATGAAGCAGGGTCACCTTGCCATAAATATTCAACCTGATTGTCATTCCGCCGAATACTATGTAATTGGGCTCCTAACTCAGCAATTTCAACAGTTAATTTATCGTTTTCTAGCTTAATCATAGTACCATTTCTCCTTAGTAAAAAGCTCTCTAACCGCATCATAGCAAATTAGAGAGCTCTTTTAAATTAGTAAACTAGTAAAATTTAGTAAAATTAAATGAAACCGTTTTACTATTTCTGTGGTGCTTCTTCATAATCACCGTTAGGACATACAACTTGGGTACCACCCTTGATCTTTTTCTCAACTAAGAAGTGACCATCTTTAGGGCAATTACGACCAATTGGCTTATCCCAAGAAACGAAGTCGCAATCTGGATAACGAGAACATCCATAGAAGGTTCGGTTCTTCTTTGACTTTCGTTCAACAACAGTTCCTTGACCACACTTTGGGCAAGTTATCCCAGTATCCTTAACAATTGCCTTGGTATTTCGACAATTTGGGAAACGAGAGCAAGCATAGAACTTACCATAACGTCCCATTTTAATTACCATTGGGGCCCCACAAATATCACAATCTATTCCGGCAAGTTCATCTTTCATTTCAATTTTAGCAACTTCGCTTTCAGCGGTGCTAACTTCCTTTGAGAATGGTTGGTAGAAACTATCAACAACCCTTACCCAATTCTGCTTTCCTTCTTCAATTTGATCAAGCTTACCTTCAACATCAGCAGTAAATTTAGCATTCACGATATCTGGGAACTGTTTTTCAATGATAGTGTTAACAATCTCACCAAGTTCTGTTGGTTCAAAATGACGTGAAACCAGGCGAACATAATAACGCCGTTGAATAGTATCTAGTGTTGGTGCATAGGTTGAAGGACGACCAACACCATTTTCTTCAAGGGTCTTAATCAAGGCCGCTTCGGTATACCGTGCAGGCGGTTGGGTAAAGTGTTGCGCAGGATTATCGCTTACCATTAGAGCACTATCACCCTCATTTAATTCAGGAAGCAAATTATCTTGTTCCTTCCCTCGCTTATAAACTTTTGTAAAGCCAGGAAACTTAACCTTAGAACCTGATGCCCGAAAGTCGACGTCATTTTGTTGAAGGTTAACATTCATCGTATCAATAATTTCGGGCGTCATCTGACTGGCGACAAACCGTGACCAGATTAAGTTATAGAGCTTGTATTGGTCATTAGTTAAATACGGCTTCATTTTTGCTGGTGTCCGATAAACCGAAGTTGGCCGAATCGCTTCATGGGCATCCTGAGCCCCTTCTGGCAATTTCCCTTTAATCGGTTTTACGGCAGCATATTCACCACCATACTCTTCATGGATAAACTTAGAAGCTTCATGCTTAGCAAC
This sequence comes from Limosilactobacillus agrestimuris, assembly GCF_943193105.1. Taxonomy (NCBI): domain Bacteria; kingdom Bacillati; phylum Bacillota; class Bacilli; order Lactobacillales; family Lactobacillaceae; genus Limosilactobacillus; species Limosilactobacillus agrestimuris. The sequence goes on along the minus strand of NZ_CALPCW010000006.1, from coordinate 28,648 downwards.
AGAGGCAATCCGGGTTGAATCAGTCCGCATATAGGTAATTAGACCAACCGCTGCTCCCTGTTTAATGTCAATTCCTTCATACAACATTTGAGCAGTCATCATTGTCTTTCGCGTGCGGAAATTCAAGCGACGGTTTGCATCTTGTTGCATGGTCGACGTTGTAAATGGTGGTTGCGGTTGACGTTTCCGTTCCCGCTTAGTTACCTGGGTAATTTGAAAATCCTTATTCTTATCCAATTTACCTAAAACTCGTTGAACATCATCATTATTTTTCAGGCTAACCTTTTTCCCGTTCTCGCCATAGAATGATGCCTTAAATTTGTCCTTATTATGCTTAAATTCGGCATCAATTGTCCAATATTCTTCAGGCTTGAAATTCTTAATTTCATTCTCCCGTTGAATAATAAGGTTAAGGGCAACGGACTGCACCCGTCCTGCACTCAAACCTTTTTTTACTTTTTTCCATAAGATCGGGCTGATTGAGTACCCTACTAACCGATCTAATACTCGTCGTGCTTGTTGAGCGTCAACTAAATCCATATTGATGGTTCGTGGTTCATTAAAAGCCTCTTTAACCGCATCCTTGGTAATTTCGTTAAAGGTTACCCGGTTTTTTTCAGAATCATCTAATTTTAAAATATTAGAAACGTGCCAGGCAATCGCTTCACCTTCACGATCAGGGTCAGATGCAAGGTAGACTGCTTTAGCATTTTTAGCATCTTTACGCAGTTTCTTAATTACATCCCCTTTTCCTCGAATCGAAATATAATCCGGTTGATAGTCATTTTCAATATCAACTCCCATTCGACTCTTTGGCAAATCTCGCACGTGACCTAAACTTGCAACAACCTTGTAAGATCGACCCAGGAATTTCCCGATTGTTTTTGCTTTCGATGGTGATTCAACGATCACTAATTTCTTTTTTGGCTTTGCGCGACGGGGTGTTTTTCGTTTACTCGTCGTTTTTTTCTTTGTAGTACTAGTTGCCATTGCATTGGCTCCTTACTTTTATACTTTTAATTATCTTTACTGATACTACTATTATTAATGCATTTATATAGTATCTGTCAAACCATATCCTAATCGAATGTTGATTTTAATTAAAAAGGAGCCAAATTGCAAGGATCAATTAGTTAAAAGAAACTCCTCGAGAAGATCCTTTACTTCAGTAATTGGTTTCGCACCTTCTGCAATTAACTGATTACAGCCCAAAGAAAGTGGCGCATCGATCCGTCCAGGGATAGCACAAACGTTCCGGTTTTCTTCTAAGCCAATTGCGGCCGTGACAAAACTTCCACAACGAAAAGAACCCGCCAAATCAACCTTTGACGGGCTTATTTTTATACATTTGTCACATTTTCGCCTCACCTGTCATTTCGTGTCATCTTACGACAATAACAAACTGGTTTGGTCTTCATTACATTATAACACTTGACTGACAATATAACAGGCTCTCAGATGAATTAAACAGTGTAACTGTCCACAAAACTGTTTTAATTTAATTATCTCTTTTTGATGACAACTAGACGCCGGGCAAAACCCGGCTTAATGATTTTATGTTGAAAGAAGAAAACAGAACAAATTGAAGGAGCAATTAATATGAAAACATACAGTTATCCAACCCACGAGAAAGAAGACATCAAACAGTTCATTGAAGCACGTTTAGACGCAGGAACGTTTGGTCTACTAATTCAAGGGGATGAAGACACAATTGAAGACGTTAAAGATCTAATGTTTGACCAAGATGATATAACCGGAAATGGATCGGGAAGCTACACATTCAGCACTCGAAAGGCTGAAGAAAATCTGGTAGGCAATTGGGACTTACTAGAAGAAGCAATGAGTGAATTTGACTTGCATGTTAATCCCATTCAAAAAGGTCCTGAATGGTGTGATTCATTGATCAGATGCTATCTGCTGGATTGGTGCTTCAGTGAAGCACTCAAAGAAATTACGAAACAAGAAATTAAAAATTAGAAAAAGGAGATCATATTATGACTAATAATAAGGAAGAAAAAAGCTTAAAAGGTATTCAACGTTACTACACAAGAACCAAGCAAGGCGCTCACGGCAACAACTATTACATTGAACCAAAACAAACATGTCCTATTGATGTGTTAAACGACAAAGAGCGGTTTGTAATTCTAACGTTTGATAAAGAAGATGACTACATTGTGATTAACAATCAGCGTTACTACCTCAATAAGTACAATTCCATCAAGGCTACGGATAAAATTCAACAACGAGTAGCCATTGTTGACTTAAAAGAACTTGCTAAGTCAAAGCCTTACAAGTATGATAAAAAGTTTGATCACGAGCACACGGCAAAGTTTGCTAGTTTTGATGAACTAGAACAGCTTGCCGAGCAGCAATGGTTGGTGAATGGTGCTCCATACATTAAGCAGGTTGCCTTGTACAATGACAAGGAAAAACGTTGCCGTTACTACTATGAACCATCTTGTGATCGCCGTGTAGCAATCGCATAACAAAAAGGCCCGGCATTGCCGGGTTTGTTTTTACCTTGTTATTGATAATTTAATTCCCCGCAACTATACCCGCAAATTCGTCTACACGGTATGCGGGAAGAGCATAAGGATCACCGCCTAATCGGGCTGATTGTCTAACGAGTTCATCACGGTTTGACGATGTATAGACAATACAACTAGATAACCAATAGACGGCTGTTTACCCTACTATTAGGCTGAATTTGAGCAAAAGTGCAATAAATACAAAATAACTGTCTTGGTACTAAATGACCGTCTGGCGGGTATCTTTTCATGATTCAACAAATCCACTCTGACACGAAAAAAGACGGCCTAAATTAGGTCGTCTTAACATTAAAATCGTTTATATGAGTTAGTTTTTACGGCGTAAATCGGCAAGTCCAAACATCGCAAGCATAGTGCCTAAACCTAATCCAATTAAGGCAGTTTCGTTCTTGTTACCCGTTTGTGGCAACTGACCATTGTTAAGATCAGAACGCTTTGCAACAGTGGCTTTAGCTGTTGATTTAACTGTAACCTCGGCAGTTGGTTCAACGTTAAGGTATTCGTCACTGTTGCCGAGTTCATTGGCAATTGGTTCTGCGGTAGCATTGCTTTGAACATCATCGACCTTATTGCCTTGACTAGGTGCAACTGTTGCCTTGTGATCGGTCTTAGTTTGGCCTTGGTCACCACTTGGTTGAGTGGATGGCTGTTGTTCGCTAGGCTTTGCAGTTGGCGTGTTAGTGTGCGTACCAGGTTGCTGTTCTTCGTGAGTTGGCGTCGTTGAAGGTTCAGTTGATGGCTTGTTGTTGTCACCCGGCTTGACGTTGTGGCCTGGTTGGTCCGTAGGATCACTAGGGGTGGTTGGCTTTTGACCGTCACCTGGCTTTGTTTCATGACCTGGGTTAACAACTGGTGTGTCAGGCTGAGATGGCTTGACTGCTGCCAAGACGTGTAAGTTCATCTTAACGGTGGTCGTTGAACCATCAGGGAACGTTACCAGAACGTCTTCGCTGTGGTCACCAACGGTGTTGGCGTCATGATTGAGCGTGTTGAGGTCGTTCCATGAAGCCGTCGTTCCAGTAGGAATTGTGTCAAGCTTGGAAGCGGCCATTTGTAAGAAGGCACCCATAACAAGACTTTGGGTAGGATCCTTAGCCATTGGGTTGGCAATTTGTGGATCAACGAGCTTGCCGGTTTCGCTGGCGTGAATGGTTTGGTCCTTGATAGCAACTGAGTCACCGTAAACTTTGTTGTCAGTGATGAGGCCTGCCTTGGCCTTGGCGAGCGCGTTCTTGGTCTTGTCAGCCTTTGCTTGAGCGTCTGTTAAGGCGTTAGCTGTCTTGGTAGCTTCGTCCTTGGCATTTTCGAGCTTTGTTTGAGCTTGCTTTAACTCGTTTTGGGCCTTGGTTAAGTTTTCTTGAGCTGTTTCGTGATTGGACTTGGCAACCTGTAACTTTTGGCTGGCAGCGTTGAGCTTGTCCTTGGCATCAGCAACAGTTTGATCACCGCTTGTTAATGCGTCAACCCGTTCTTGAGCCGACTTAGCTTTGGCTTGTGCGTCAGCAAGGGTCTTTTGTGCTGCTTGAGCTTCTTGCTTAGCACTAGCAAGCGCACTGTCAGATTGACTCTTCATCGTCTGAGCCTTTTGAGCGGCCTTCTTGGCATCTGCTAAGTTAGCTTGCTTTTGAGCCAGTACTGCCTTGGCATTCTTGAGTGCCTCCTGGGCGTCAGCAAGTGACATGCTAGAACCTTGATCGTGAGCTAACTTGTCTTGAGCAGCCTTCAGTTCGTCAGCAGCGTGTTGTGCGTCAGCCTTGGCACTAGCTAGGTCAGCACTTGCTTGGCTGGCTTCTTGTTTAGCTGTTTCAAGCTTAGCTTGAGCGTCTTGCAATTCCTGTTTGGCGTTGGCAAGTTGGGCTGCATGATCGTCAGTCTTTGGAATAGCAACGTCTTTTTGCCATTCAGCTTGGAAGAACTTTCCGTTTGGATTGGTGTTGTTACTGTTGAATTCAGAGTTGAAGTGGAATCCACCAGCGTTCTTGTTCTTTTGACCAGCGAAGTTTGTTACGTGGTCAGATGTGTCGTATTCGTAAGATACCCCGAATTCGACTGGCTTATCGGCATTGGTTTCACGAATGCCTAAAATATCGGTAGCGTGACCGAAGCTTTCGCCCATGTCGTCGAAGAGCATGGCTTTGATAGCGTTGTAAATACCACGTTGTAAATCATTGCGAGTAAGACCGTTGTATTCACTTACCCAGGTACCGCTGGTAGCTAAAATGTCGTCTGGGTTGTCAGCAACGAACTTTTGGTGAGCGAATGAGTTGTCACCACTCCATGATTCGTTAACACCGACACCCCATTGATTGCCGACAGCTTCGATTCCGGCATTGTCATGGCCCTTTTCCCATTGGTTCCAGTGGTCACTGCTGTATCGATCGGCAACATCTTGTGCAATCTTGAGTGAACCATTAGTGATCTTATAAACTGGAGAACCAGCCTTTTGACGTAATGGGTTGAGCAATTGAGCGGCATATTGAGTGGCAAACTTAGCGTCTTCATCAGATAATGTACCATTGCTGTTCATGTGAATTGGAATAGCTTCGGCAGCTGGATCGTCTTGGTATTGGTTACTTTGATTGAGCTTCTTACTTTCACTAACTAGTTGCTGGTAATCATTATCAGACATGTTCTTTGGCTTTAAGTTTTGATCGATAAAGCCCATGCCGCCGCGTTCCTTGTTGATTTGGTTAAGGTAGGCGTCACTGGCATTAATGGTGTTAACAACGTGGACATCCTTGCTTAATTGATCAACTGTTTTTTGTGCATTATTAACGGCAGTTTGTGCGTTATTTTGCGCTTCGCTCTTTTCGTCGCTAACCTTTTGGGCGTCATTGACTTTTGCGTCGGCCGTGTTTTTGGCATTGGTCTTCGTCTTCACATCGTTAGTGTCTTGTGCAACTACTTGATCATGGTTTTCAGCGTTTTTGACGTCGTTTTGTGCGTTGTTGACACTGGTTTGGGCGTCGTTAACTTCGCCTTGGATTTTTTGCACTTGATTAGTAGTGTCCTTAACGTTTTGGGCGGCAGTGTCAGCATTGGCTTGAGCCTGAGATTGCTTGGCGTTAGCTTGATCGGCAGCCTTTTGGGCGTCGCTAACGGCGTTGTTGGCAGCCTTGAGGTCACTTTGTGCTTGATGTACAGCTTGATCGGTTTGGGCTTGTTGCTTTACCGTGTTGTCATAGTCATTTTGTGCCTTACTTGCTTCAGCTTGGGCTTGAGCAACTTCAGTTTGAGTGTCTTGTTCGGCAGCAGTAGCTGATTGAACCTTTTGATTAGCTGTGTTAACGTCAGCTTGAGCAGAATCAACGTTGCCTTGGGCTTGAGTGTTCTTAGCACTAACTTGAGCAAGATTGCTTTGTGCGTCTGTATTTGCCTTATTAGCGTTAGCATAAGCTTGCCGGCTGGCGTCTTGCTGAGTCTTTAAGTCACTAGCTTGTGGATTTTGAGTCTGAGTTTGGGTATCAGCTTGGGTATTAACGGTATCAGCATGAACATTGCCTGTTACTGCCATTGTTCCACCGGTAACGGCGGCTGCAGCGGCAGCCATGGCTAATGTCTTCTTAGTATTCTTCTTTGTCATAAAATAGATTCCTCCCTAAAACATTTTTCATAAATATTTTATCACATACTTCAACTATTGATTCATATCAGTTTTAACTATTGTACTAGCTATATATGACCATTTAAATAAGTTCTTTAGTCTCTTAAATTGAGTCAACCTGAAACTTTACGATTAAATATAAAAAAGGATCGTAAAGTATGAATGAAACTAACAACATAGGTAATAACATTTCAAAATATCGTAGGAAGGCGGGATTGAGTCAAGAAAAGCTTGCTGAGCAAGCTGGGCTATCTGTTGGTTATTTGTCAAAGGTGGAGAGATCAATACCTACAAATATTAGCGTAACAATTCTAATGAGAATTGCAGAAGCTCTTAGTGTGACACTCGATGATCTAACTAATAAGAAAAATTCTGATTTAAATAGCAGTTTGAAACCTAATCAACAGCGATTGAATAACCTATTAGATAAAATGGATACTGAAACAAGTGAACAGCTATGTCAAAATATCATCAGTTCTATCAAACTGTTTAAACAATAATTGTCTCTTTTTGATGATAATACACAAAAAGAAAAAGAGCACAGTCCTTCAACAGGTTGTGCTCTTCGTGTTAATTATTCAATTATTGTACCGACTTTGGACCTTCAGCAAGCTTAGTCCAACCGTTATTCATTCCGTAGTAAGGCATTGAATCGTGTGACCAATCAGTACGAATAAACCATACCGCTGTTGAACCTTCGGCAGCAGTTGCAATCACAGTATAAGGTGTGACAATTAACTGAACCGGAGTTGCATAGGTTGAAGCCATGTTAGAGCTACTCTTAATCGTCAAATTGTATCCATGATTTGCAATATCACGTAGTAGGTAGATGCCTGGCTTCAAGAACTTTTTAATATCGTTAGTTCCATCATTAAGAGTGAAATTATCGACATCTAAAGTATAGCTCTTTGACGAGTCAAGGCTAAGATATTTGCCAAGTTGGTCCTGGTCTACAATCGTTAATTTAGGTAACTTGTCGTAATCAAAGTTGGCGTTAGTTGAAGCCTCTGATTGACCACCAATGTTAGCCGTTGCGGCGTTTGTTGAGAACTGTGTTGGAGTGGTTCCATCCGAAGCATATGCAGTGAACATGCTAATAGTTGAAACAGAGCCATCAGTGCCAATAACAACATCATCATATAGTGGTTGAGTTCCGTAACTTTCGTACCCCGCTAAGTCCGAAACTTGAGCGTGTGACAAGTTACTTACGCTTCCTTTAGTGTAGAACCAAATGCCTTTACCTTGAGTACCTGTGAGGCCTTGCTTCCCCTCGATTTTAACAAAGTTTGAACTCAATTCTGCTGTGCTGTCAGTAACGTTATTGATCTGCAAAAGCATTTGACCATTGGCGAAGTTATCATCGGCGATCACATAGTCACCAACTTCTGGTTTCAACGTTGAATCAGCAGATGATAATGCCGTCAGACTAACAGTCATTGGTGACATTCGAGTAGATACAGTGTCGGAACTCAGGAAGATTGCAGTACCCCGTTTTCCGTCACGACCTGGTGTACCAATAGCGTCTTTACCTGGTGCACCTTGAGTACCTTTTAAGCTGTTTAAGAATGCTTGCTTGTCTCCAGTATTGCCTTGGTCAAGCCAAATTTGATAAGCACTCTCACCATCTTTGCCGGGTGCACCAACTGCATCCTTTCCAGCTGGTCCTTTGAGACTGTTTAACCAACTTTGAAGGTCACCTTTAAAGCCATTTTCAACAGCTAAATCGTAGGCACTCTTTCCATCAGCACCCGGCTTTCCAACGCCATCTGCTCCAGCTTTTCCAGAAGGAATTGACAGGTTGATTGCATAGCTTGTCTCACCGGTCTTAGTTAGTGAAGCTGATGGTTTTTCATCACTGCCAACACTAGTGATTGTACCGATTGTTAATTGTGGCTTGATGACTTGGTTAACACCACCAGTTTCACCTTTAGCACCAGCGGGGATGCTTAAAGTTAACGTGTAAGTGTTGTCGTGGTTGTCAACCAAATCTGCTTGAGCTGGTTGGTCAGATGCAACGCTCTTAACACCACCCATTTTAAGCTTAGGAGCTACAGCATCCTTGCCAGGTAATCCTTGGTCACCCTTTTCACCTTTGAGTGATGCAAGCCATGACTTTAAGTCTCCTTGATAACCAGAATCAACTGCTAATTGGTAGGCGTCTTGACCTTTTAGTGAATTGATCCATTCCTTTTCTGTTCCAGCAAATCCGCCTTCAACTGCTAACTGATAAGCAGACTTTCCGGAATCACCTTTTGGACCAACTAGTGATTTCAAAAAGGCTTTTTCATCACCAACATTACCTGCATCTTTCCAAATGTCGTAAGCGCTCTTGCCAGTCAATCCTTGATCACCTTGAGGGCCAACTAATGACTTCAAAAAGTCCTCTTCAGACCCTTTGTTTCCAGCGTCAAGCCAAATCTGATAACTGCTCTTTCCGTCTGGACCAACAGGACCTTTACGCAGATAGTCTAACCATTCTTTTTCAGTTCCCTTAAAGCCATTATCAACGGCTACTTGATAAGCACTCTTTCCAGATGGACCCGGTTGGCCAGTATCGCCACCGTCACCTTTTTCACCTTTTAATGACTTCAAGAAATCTTCTTTTGAGCCTTTGTTTCCAGCGTCAAGCCACTCTTCATAAGCACTCTTACCCGGAACAGCTTTCTTTTCGGCTTCATCGATTGCATTGTTTAATTGCTTCTTAAAATCATCCAATGTGATAACAGTGATAGCACCGCCTTCAAGACTATCAGCGTTACGGTCAATGGTGAACTCAAGCATACCTTGTGAAGGCCAAATTGCATTCACACCATCACTTAACTTAGTCCAGAGTTCAAGTTGATAGTCACCAGCTGGAAGGTCTGCTAATTCTGATGTCGAGAAGGTAACATTGTTGCTGCCTGTGATTAACGTTGCGTCAATATCTTTAACGTGTGCCTTGTCTTTATCAATGTGGATCTTTGCCACATTGTCATTATCCCACGTTACAGGTTCATTATCATTGCGTGCCGATAACCGGATGATTTCAGACGAATCAGAAGCTTTAAAAACATTTGTGTCATTTTCATTTGTTAAGTATCGCATTATTAAGTATCTCCTTTATTTAAAACTGCCAAATGGTTGATGTGTGTTAGCATTACGAACAGCCAAGTAAGCGTAACCGCCGTGTGAACGTGGCTGGCGAATCCAAACGTATCCACCGTGATTGCTCCAAGCGTCATACTTAATTTGACTACCCGGTACTAGTGTTGTGATCCGGTTTGATGTTGTACGAGCACCCCACCGGAGATTAATCCACGTCGACGCGGTGAACATTCCCTGTTCCGAATGCCAAGTATCACCCAACGCATCACGCCATGAACTGCCTGATTTAACAGGGTTTGCTTGCCGTGTTGAAGTGGTGAGCTTTAACACTTGACCTGGATAAATAACCGAGTTGATGCTCTTTCCATTGATTGATGCGAGCGCGTACATGTTCATTCCATGAGCATTTGCAATGGCCCACCAGGAATCTCCATCGCGAACCGTATAAGTTCCGTTTGATTGAGCAGGCTTTACTGGCGCAGTATTCTGGGTGTGCGCTGGCTGTTTGACTGCTGGGTTGGTGTTCTTCGTGTACCCGTTGTCGGTAATCCCGGTCAAATCAACATCACCATCAAGGCCTCCCCAAATATACGTTGAAGTAAACTGGAAGATCGCCACGTTGTTAAAGCTTGGGAAGAAGCCGTAATTTGGATAGCGACGAACACTGTAATCTGGATACTCAGCAAGCCAAAGTGGATAGTTTTGACTGATATATTGCAGGTTCAAATGATTAAGCAAGAAGTTCTTGTAACCATATAAAACAGGCGTATAACCAGCATCTTTAATGCGTCCAAGTGCATACATGACAGAGTCAGTATCTGGGCTGCCTGATTCAACGTCTAACGCAACAATTGATCCCTTTGGTGTCGTAACACGTGGCAAGTAGTAGTTGAGCATCTGGTCGGCTTGCCAACGTCCACTAAACTGAGCGTAAATGTACGTGTGAGCATGTAATCCACGAGCTCTAGCGTTAGAAACTTGGGTGCTATACGTCCAGTGTGGGACGAATGAGCCGTTGTAATAGCCTCCAACTTGGCTGAATTCAAACGTTTCATCCCCGTAACCGGCTTTCCCATAAGCACCTTGGTAGACACTTTGGTCAGTTCCGCGGTCACCCTTGGCAGCGTTGGCTGTTTGAGTACTTGTACCCAATAAAAAAACCGCTGCTAAAGCAACGGCAATAGTACGTAAAATATTTTTATGTCTAAACAATGGAAGTCCTCCTTATTGTTTGTCTCGTTTTGATGACAATGATTTATTATTTTCCGCTAAAACGGATGCACTAACAGACGCAATTTGTTCGTCTTTGATGTGCTGAGCTTGTGATGCTAGGGACGTTAATGCTTTGATTTCAGCAGTTGAGACGTTTTGGACTGAGTGGTGAAGTTCTGGTTTGGTATCAATTGATGCAACTACTTTAGATTGATCATTAGCACCACCCTCAACAAAGCCAAGTAAACCGAGGATAGTTAGAATGGTGTTAATGATTCCTACAACTTGGTCTTCATGAGTTGGTGTGATGTTAAATGCTGATAACACTTCATTAACCAGAACGATCAATAAAGTAATAAAACTAACTAAAGTAGTCTTGTTAATTGTTCCATCAACATTCAAAAACTTATTCTTCAAAACTGATTTAGTCTTATCCATGAGATTTGCCTCCGTTCTTTAACAGTCGAAATAATTCGGCAATGCGTTCTTCATCTTTAATAAAAGCCTTGTCATGCTTTGCTAAGTGCTCTGATAATTTTTGATAATCAGCGTCACGCCTAGCATTGGCTTCATTCATATCTTTAACAGTCTTGTTTAGGTCGTCGATAGCATTGCGTAAAGCGTCGATCATTTTTATAGCTCCAATCAAAAGTCCAATAATTGTACCTAAAAACGTCAATAATGCTACCCAATCAGTAACTGTCATACCAAACGCTGTCCATTCAGAGGCGGCTAAAATTAATAAATGCATGAATTAAAAGCCTCCTTTAATGTATATTTCCAATGTTTTTCGTGTATTCAGTTTGTGCTGACTGCAAGAATGACCCCATAAATTTAAGCCCAGACTCACCATAGACAGATGAATTCGTGTCATATTGTATGATGAAATCATGAACAGCTTGAGAAATAGATGATGTCATCACCGAGTTAACCGCTATTTGATAGCTTGCTAAACTGTAAGTATTACTTACTTTGTAAACTTCTTTTGATAGTGAACTGACAGCATTTTGAGCATCAGTGACATCATCAGCAACACTTGAAATATCACTGGAATAATCCTTGGTACTACCTAGTGTTGGAATAGCATCAACCGTTTCAGATAGTGATGTTAAGTTGTTCTTAATAGCACTAAGACTAGTTGAAACAGTATCAAGACTAGTAGACATAGCAGAAATACTATTAGCATTACTAAATGCACTGTTTCCAGCATTAGTTGCCGCGTTTTGAGCATCACTAACAGCAGCACTCAAGCTAGAAATACTCGTTGCATTAGTTGACGCACTCACCACAGCGTTTGAAGCTACATCACTAACAGTTGGCATTTCAGCCTTCAGAGATTCAACTTCACTGTTGACTAAGTTCTTGATAGTCACCCGGTCAATCACATTACTTCCAGTAAAATGATTATCGCCATCAGCCGTAATAACATTGTTGGCTGAGCCAATCACCCGGTTTAAAGCTGAAATATAAACCGTTGATTGCTGGTTAGTGATGTCAATGCTTTGCATGGCAGTAAACACAACATTAATAGTTGAAATTTGTTGATCATCCCCGGTCAACGTTTTGTCTTTAAGAACAAAATAACCTTGTTGGATTTCACCAGGTGCCTCATAGAACGCCTTTGGAATGCCAAAAATAACTAATCCTGATGTCGGCTCCATTAAGTTTAGAATCTTATCAGACACTTTAACGACGCCGCTTGCATCACGAACTCGCAACTCAATAGTTGTGTTAGTCAAATCGTGTGGTTGGCCATCATCAACAAAGGCAATTGGAACAGCCCGCATATCATCGTCTGCTCGACCATTAGCGGCGTTAATAACCGCTGTTTTATTAGGTAATGTTGTGGTGTCCAGCTCGTAATACATATTGGCAACTAACTTTGGTGTGTACCTTTGCATTTTTGGATCTTGATTTAACATAATTTTCCTCCTTCCTAGTATTTGTTAACTTTGTTTTCAATCTGCTTTAAAGCCTGGTCTACTGTTGACCAGTCGGCATTGTCATATAGTAAGACCGGTGGTGCTAGCCGTAATTGTTGCAACTGCTTTGATAAGTTGTTAAAGCCACGAATAACACCATATTGAGACTCACGAACATATGCACGAAGTCGACTGTTGTAATAACGTGGCTTTTCAGCATTGACTGGTTCAAAATTTACATTGATTGAAAACACTCTTAAAATCTTCTTTTTAATTGCAAGACAACGATAATTAAAATCGTCAATGTGCTTGCTGAAATCTTCTAAATCGTTCATTGTAAAAACCTCTTTAAAGCAAAAAGCAGCCTAACCTTTCAAGTCGTTAAGTTGCTTTTTTAAGTCTTTATTTTCATCTTTGAGATCGTTGATTTGGTCTTGTAAAGCTTGCACTGCTTTAACAAGATAGCCAACCGTGACGTCATCTTTACGACCACCACCAGCACCATTATCTGCAATAAAAGCTTTTGGTGTTTTCCATTGTGGTTTATCATGAACATCATCAATAATTACAGATGCGTGCTTTTCGTGGGTATCATCGTGCTTATACTGATACTCTGCAATATCCGTATTAAGAATTGTATTCAATGCTTTACTTTTTGAGAGCGACTTGACGTCCTTCTTCATGCTGAGCTTTGAAAATGTATAGCTGTTCTTATACGCAATCCGATGACATATAACATCCCCTTGTTTGTATCCGTCAGTTGGTGTTGGCATTCGGTTTACGTGAATTCTTCCAACTTGCAACCCAGCTAACTCACCAGGTTGTTCAGGGCTTGCATCATCAATGGTGTGGAGTGTTGGGTCCTTTTTATCCGTTTTCCACACACGTCTTAACGTTCCACCGTTTTTGTTTTTCTTAAATCCCATTCCATCATCATTAGAAAAATCTGGAATATAGTCATCATCAGTTACATTTGCTCTAAGAGTGAACGTCGGGGAAGTTGTGGTGATTAGTCCCGAATTGCAAAACGCCATCTGTCCCAAGTACCAATCAGATTGTGTGTAATAACTTTGATGTCCTTCTTTATTGATCCAGTCCCAATCGTAATGGTGATAGTCGGCCTTTAAAAGGTGACGCCATTCAGAATCATCCTCATCTCCAGGATCTTCATCTGTTTGTTGTTGCCATGTTCCATCACGTAAATCTTTCAAGTGATCATCATCAGTTATACGAATGTTCCACGATTTGTTCTTTTCGTTTAACGTCAATCCACCATATTTACTAATGTGGGCGTTTGTTTTTCGGTCACTGATCGGCAAGTGTGCCCTCATGGTACTCACTTTTTTCACGAGTGCTTTAAGAAGTTCTTTGGCGGCCTTCCCATCATCACTCTTACGATGCTTGGTTTTATCGGTGTTACGCAGCTTGCGTTTGTGATATGTATCAGTTCCTTCATCTTTTCCAATATCACTAACATCGTTAATCTCATCGTTATCAATGGCATCTTTAATCTGTTTGACAACTGGTGACATTTCTTGATCGTGAACAGTGATTTTACTTATTACGTCAAGAATACCAGGCTCTAAGTTAGAGTATGTTACAGAAGTACCGGTTGAAGAGTCGAACGGATGAGCAGTAAAGCCAACCAGCATGACGTGGTATGTTTCGTTTTCTTGACTCAAACCAACAGTGTACTTTCCGTGAATTGCGGGGATGGTGTAACTATCACCCGGTCGGTCAATCGTTCCGGTGATTGATACCGTTGGTTCGGTAACCATTGCTTCACGCGCTGCATCATCAGCAGCATCTGCATCAGTGAAATTGTTAGCTAGCGCTTGTTTTGCTGGATGGAAGCCCCAATTGTCAACAGACTCTTTGGAGTAAGCAATGTGGTTTTGGAAGTAATAATATTGGTCAAACGTTAATTCTTGCTCTTCAGTCGTCTCATCGTCATTGTCATTATTGACAGTATAACTGGCAGACTGTACCTCAATTGCATTACATAACGTTGAAATGTCACGTGTGATAGAGACTGAACGCGCGTTTAACATTGCATCAACACGTTCACCTGTTTCAGTATCAATAACGTTTTGTAAGTTACCGTGATCGTCACGTTCTTCCTGGAAGCCATAAATGTTGATTTCTTTTTTATTCCCAACAATTACTGTTCCAGGCCAAACAGTTTTAATTGACGTTAACAATTGCTTGCCATCCCATTTTCCAGCATCAGATATTGGACGAGTTGGAAAGTATCCGTGTGTTTTGAAAGTGAAGCCTTGCATATCAACGCCCTTTTTGAACCAATCAATGAGACCTTGCAAATCAAGATACGCAACGTTTTTGTTGTCATTATCAGCAGAACCAGTTCCAGTAGTTGCATAGTTTAACTTTCGCGGTTGAACAACATTTTGAAAGTCAACATTGACAAGTTGATTAGCTGTGACAGAAGCGTTAGCGGCACCGTTAACTTGCTTAGTAAAAGAAGTAATCTTAAATTCATTCCCACCAAACAAGATAACGTTTCCAACGTTCAAGGCCTTAAATCCAGGATGGCTGTTATTGTAGACTTGAAAGCTGATAGAGAACTCTTGATTGTCTTTATAGTTGACAGTTGTTGATTGACGAGTTGCCGAGTCAAGAACATATATCAAAGGCTTTTTAAGTCGTGTGTTTCCGTCCATTTCTTGTCGAACTTTAAGATAATCACACGTATCACTAAACAAAATTGATGAAGTATTTGTTTTGTTGTTCAATTAGCTCTCTCCTTTCTATGGTGCTGCGAAGAAGAAACGCGTATCAACGTATCCACCAGAAGCACCAGTTAAAGTAATTTTGTTAACACCGGGATCCAGCCAGAAATCACGTGAATTTGAATATTGGTTAATTGGCTCACCGACTGAGTTCTTTAGATTGAGATTGTACCAAGTCAAATTGCCGATCACACCGTCTCCTTTGGCTGATAATTCGGTGCCGGTCGTTTCGTTATTGATTGATATTGAACCACTTGCACCGTAAATTTTGATTCCAAGCTCCATGTTTGGATTGGTCATTTGGATTCTCACACCTTCGGGGATGTAGATGTTGTTTGTGCCTGGTTTTAAGCTCCAGTCAGGATGACTAACACCAACGGCCATGTGCAAGTCATACAGCCAATCACTCTTCCAACGTTTCTGTAACAAGCTGGTTGGGTTTGTGAACCACAAGCCCAGAGCATTAATCATCTCAACATCAAACAACAGGTCATGCGTCCCTTGATCTTTTAGTGTCATATCACACTTACTTGTGTAACAGCGTGCGTGAATAATATCATGATTACTAAAAGACAGCTCAAAGGCTGCCTTACTAGTAAAATAATTTTGAATATCACGCTTTTTATCTAAGAAGTCATAATATGAGTCAAAATGTAACCAGAAATGTAACGTTAGGGTTGATTGTCCAGCCGAATTATATTGCCAACTAGAACCATCAATTCCAGCATCATTGGTGAAAGAATTGTTAATAACCGGGTTGATCTCATAATCTAAGAAACGTAAATCAGGAAACAAAGACTCAATATCCACCATTTGTGCAGTGTCATGGTTATCCCACCACGAATTATGAGAGTTCAAGCCTCCCCAATCCCGATATATAGCCAGATGTAATCGCTCGTTATCGTTCATGTGTCCGAACAAATCTGCTAAACCTGCCATTAAATTTCAATCCTCTTTTCTTTAATACGTCATTCCAAAGGTTGCGGCGTTGTGCATTGCTTCCGTATTATCACGAATAGCAACATCTTTGTCGTAACCTTGGATTCCTCGTGTAGCACTGATTTGTGTTCCTTGAGCTTCGTTAATCTTCGTAAGAGCACCTAACAAGGCTTCTTTCAAGCCACGCACTTCATTAACAAGTTGCTCAGTTGAAGCATTTCCAGAGGTTGGCTTACCTGTTCTGTAATGATCAATAATTCCTGCAAGCTCATTAAATGCATTACCTTCTTGACCATCCGCTAGAGGAACAACCATTTCAGGATAGCCAGCTTCACCGACAATACCTGGAGCAGTAGCTAAACCGCCGTTGGCAAACATTGGAACGCCTCTCAAAGCAGCATCCATGTTGCTCTTCTTCCAAGCATGTGCTTTATCAATCAGAGCTTCGTAACCTTGAACTTGACGATTATACTTATACCAATCTTCGTCAGTACCTGATTCGTCACGAGCTTCAATTGCATCCATCTCTTTCTCCCAAATCTTTTGGATCCGGTCGTTCATCTGCTTAGTTAGCTTCTTTGAAAGCTCTCTAAGTTCGATTGTATGGATTGCAGAACCGTAATCATTGATACCAGAAGCCCAATTCATAAGTGCTTGCATTCCGGAACTTGTACCGTTAGCATAACCAGGCATCAGCTTGTGAGCGTCATCCCCGTTAATGATTTCAGCACCCTTTGGCAAAAGTGTCATAAAGTCACGTTGGTTAGGAAAGGCAAAAAGCCGGTTCTGATAAAACATTAATTCACGCCAGTGGTCGGTCTTAGAATCGTTAACAATAGCTAGTTGGTCACGGTCAATTGGACCAGTACCGTTAGCAAATCCAGGCAATGAAGCATGAATTTCACCAACGTGTAACTTTCCAGCCATCTTATTCCAGACGCCTTCTAGCTTTTTAAGTCCGCCGTTCAGTGGCTCAAGCAAAGCATGAACCACCTTATTAGCAGCACTCTTTAAAGCGCCCCATGCTCCAGTAATCGCATTGGGGATGTCCTTAGTAAAGAAATTGCCGACCGTTGTAACAACGGAGTGAGCGTGTGTTTTAACAGTATTAAAAGCGTGTTTGACATGTCCACCAACACCGTTAGCCCATTTTCTAAAGCCGGGAACGTTGTCATATAGCATCTTCAAACCGCCAGCAACTGGATTGACGATCATTAAAGCAAGATTGCCCCAATTCTTTTTAATCCAGTTAATAGCGGCACCAAATCCTTGACTAATAGCACGTCCAATTCCGTTTACAAAGTTACGGAATTTCGTATTATGCTTGTACAACTCATAGAAGCCAACCGACAAAGCTGTGATAGCCGTAATTGCAATACCAATTGGATTAGCAAACATAAATCGGATAGCAACACCAAGGCCTCGGAATACTAGTTGTAACGCCTTACCTGTCAAATTGACCTTGTTAAGACTCGGCACTAAAATACCTAAGCTTCGTTTGAGAGATGCAAGTGTTGTAATCGCTTTAGTTAAGGCAAAAGCACTAATAAAGATTCTTCCAAACGTCTTAACAGCTTGCTGGTGTTGAATCATAAACTGGATTACGTGTTCGGTTTGTTGAGCAAAATTACGAACACCATTAGCTAGTGCCTTCAAATCCTGTTGACCTTGCTTTGAGTTAAAGAACTTAGCCATTGCAACAGCGCCATCTCTTAGCGAAGGTAAAAGCTGTTTACCTAGCGTCATTGCAACCGCATTAGCTGCTTCTTTAAATTGATTAAATGAAACTTTAGCTGATCCCGTATTCTTTTCAGCCAACTTAGCAACATAGCCTTGGCCTTTGTACGAGTTCTGAACCTTCTTGTTCAAATCACCAAGTTGTTGACTGTTTTTAGCAAGAATTAAGGCAGCTGATTCACCAGTTGACCCGAAAATTGCCTTGAACAAGGCACCTTTTTGCTGAGCATTAAGATTACTGGTGTGCTGGTTCAACTCCGCCATGATTTCATTAATCGGCTTCATTTTTCCAGCTTTATCTGTAAAGTCTTTAGTTGACAACCCAATGGCTTTCAATTGCTTCTTAGCACCAGCAGTTGGAGCAATCAAAGAGTTAAGAACTTGACGTAAACCAGTACCAGCTTTGTCAGCTTCAAGACCATTGTTAGAAAGAATACCGATCGCTGAAGCAGTTTCACCAACACTATATCCAAGTGTGTGGGCTTGCGGTCCAGCATATTCCATTGCAATACCCATCGAATTGAAGTCAGTGGCCGTCAGATCAGCAGCAGAGGCCATTTCGTTAACAGCCTGCTTGGTGTTACGCATCATTTGAGCTGTGCCATCAGCTTTAAGTCCAAAGGCTTCCAAGGCGGCAGTCGAATTATTAACAACATCAGTCAATGGTTCACCAGATGCAACAGAAGCCTGCATCATGGTTTTCATAGCACCCAACGATTGAGAAGACGTGTAACCACGTTTAGTCAATTCTTGGTAAGCATCGGCAATCTCTTTTTGTGAGATACCATACTGGACACTGTACTGTTGACCGTCCTTTTGCATCTGATTGACATTACGGATGGCTTCGGCTGATTGTTCACCGCCCGTTATGAGCAAGTTCTTTGTTTGTTGATAGCTGTTTTGAAGGTTAGTGGCTTCAACAGCACCTTTACCTAACGCAGCGCCGATACCAGCAACGGCTGGAGTTGCAGTAATAGCTGTAGATTTAACACTTTGAAATGCTGAACCCAGGCGAGTTTTAACAATGTTTGCATTGTCTTTTACACGCACTAAAGCACGATCAACACGATCAACCCCGGTTGGTTGAAGTCGTGAGACTGTTGAGGACATCCCCAGCATCTGTTCCTTAGTCTTGGCGATTGATGTAGCAGTTTTATCTAGTGAAACTTTTTGTTTATTGTAAGCTTCGCTAGATTTATCAGCAATTTGATTTAATGCTGATTCTTCCAATTTGTATTGCTGACGGAGGTTGTCTAGTTGATTTTTAAGGCCATCATAACGAGTAGTCGTAGCTTCTGCTTGTCGTCCTTCAGCTTGCAAACGTTGAACATGGACATCAGTGGCTTGATTGATTTTGTTATACTGCTTTTTTAAGTCGCCAAGACCGCTACTGTAATAATCCAATTGACGTTTGGCATCATTCCAACGTTGAGTATCACGCTGGAGCTTAGCTTCTTGAATACCAAGTTGACGGTTAGTGGTTTCCAACTTAGTACCAACATTAGTGATAGTACGTAATTCCGTGTTGTACTGCTTGAGTTGTTCACGTAGCTCTTTGTACTTATCACTTGTCCGACCATTGGCCTTGGCTTCTTCGTTCATTTCCTGAGTGACACGTTCGATATTTTCACGTGCCGCTTTCTCTTCTTCGTCTTTATTCTTTGCAATTTCCAGCAAAGAGGCTTGACGATCACGAAGCTGGCTAATAACTTCCTTTTCACGGTCTAAAACCGTATTCAAGCCATTAACACGACTAGACCAAGCACCCGTCATATCACCGGCTGATTTTAGCGAGTTATACAATGTTTGACTTGAACGATCAACAATATTAATACTGCTTTTTAAGTTGTTTAGCGCTCGCTTGGCCGGGCTAACGTCTACTCCAATCTGAGTAGCCATTATCATATCAACAGCCATACATTCTCCTCCTTTCTTTAAAAAATAAAGACGGGTGACTAGTATTTAGTCATTCCCGATGTTTCACTATCAGCTGATTCCTGACGTTCCGCTGTTATAACAGCGTTTAATCGCTTCAAATCAGTATTTTCATACGTTTCTAGCGACCAGCCGAACTCTTTAATGGCCTCATGTTCGGCCGCTAGTGACCGCTTCAACATGATGTCATAGTCCATGATTTGGTCATCTAGCTTATTTAGTAGCTTTTTTATTTCCGCTTTCGTTCGATGCTTCGGTTTGTTCTTCAAGGTTGCTTTTTAAATCTTGAATATCAGCCTCAACTTGTTCTTCTGATTTCCCTTCAGCGTAGCCAAGAATTTCTTGAACTAGAACTTGGCGTTCAATACTCCCGAGATTCCATAGCTTCTTAGCGTCGGCATCTGACAAATCA
The DNA here is from genome assembly GCF_943193105.1 of Limosilactobacillus agrestimuris. Classification (NCBI taxonomy): domain Bacteria; kingdom Bacillati; phylum Bacillota; class Bacilli; order Lactobacillales; family Lactobacillaceae; genus Limosilactobacillus; species Limosilactobacillus agrestimuris. The sequence goes on along the minus strand of NZ_CALPCW010000006.1, from coordinate 8,504 downwards.
AGCATGTTCTGAATGAAGTCAAGTTGACCCTTGATCATCTTCATCCCAGATTCATAAACACCAACAGCATTCTGAGCGTCATCTATAACACTTTCAGACTTCTTTAAGCTTTGACGCATGGTGTCGGCTTGAATCTGTGATTGTGCCTTTTGATACTCAAGCGCATGGTAAGCGTCAATAGTACGTCCTTGAACTTCATAATCCTTATTTAAAACTGATACGTGAACAGTATGTTTCATTTATAAAACCTCCTAAACTAAAAGCTAAATCATGGACTGATTGATATTTATTACTGTGCCTTGTCAGCAACAGTGCCGTTGTCTGCACCTGCTTCAATATCTTGTTTTGGTTCGTCCCAACCTAACAAAGTGTAAACAGATGAAGCATCACCACTTGGAACGTCCTTAAATCCAGACAATCCACCAAGCTTATCATCTTGAATAGCACTAAAGTCGATAGCAACCGTGGCTAGATTCTTCTTATCAGTGTTAGTCTTCAAGCTCAACTTAGTGTAAGTGGCATTAGCAGACGGAATAAATACGCAACGATCCATATTAGTGTTGAACAAGTGCGTAATAGCAAGTAATCCAACAACTGGAAGCTTTGCATCATTTTGTGGAACATAAACATTGTCCGATGTTTTCTTCCATCCAACAATTTCACCTAACAATGGGAGTGAAATACCATTAACCGTTACGGTTGCACTAGTTTTAGCGCTACCCTTATACGTTGCTTGCTTGATATCAGAACCCCAAACGTCGTTCAAAGCTCCATCAAGATCCTTAAATTCAACATCAGTGGCACCGTTGTCACCACGGCCAACTTCATACGTGCCACTTGGTGTATGGAATACAACCTTCTTTAAACCTTCAAGAGACATATTGTTTGTCCTCCTTTTTAATCATTTACTACTTTTGTTTGATATAAATACATCGTTACGGTCAGCTGATGCGTCTCTGGATCGTAGGTGTGGCCATGAGTTTCACCAATTTCCCAACCAGCATTTTCAAATGCTCGATACAATGAAACCTCCACATTATCAACACTTACAGAGGGATGCAAAGCATAGAAGACTTGCACCTCAACCTCTCGTCTTAACGTGTTGAAATGATTAGAACCATAGCCACCCAAATTTGTGTTAGCATCAGTGATTAAAACCAAAGTCTGATTGACATTTTCAACTTCTTCAGCAGGAAGATTGATAGTATAAACAGCATCTATTCCGTCGATTTTGGCGGTCTCAATAACGTTTTTAGCGTCAACTACAGCTAATGCCATCACTATCAGTCCTTTCTGTTCAAAATTTCGCGCCAGGCTTCTTCACCAGCCGCCTTCATGGCTGAATGAATCGCCGAGTCATTGTAGTAGTTGGTGACAAAATGGTCACCAGTGACATGCTTGGTTCCATCATTGATGAACTGCATGTTTTTTGCGTGATAATGCTTTCCCCAACCAACCAGCATTGTCCCGTTCAGCTCATTAACATCCTTAGCTCCGCCCATTCCAAGCGGTGCCATGTGGATGTCATCAGCAGCGTGTCCAAACACTTTATCGTCGTGGGTTGTCCGGTGTTCCTGGTTAGTTAAGTCAGTCAGACCTTTTTTGTATACTTCCGCTTGTGCCGTTGTGATCCGGGTTTTGTCAGCTAGAGTCATCTTAGACGTCTTTTTAGCCAAATCTGTATCAACCCAGGCTCTCAACTTCTCGCCAAGCGTGTTCTCAAAATCAGCCAAGACCGTCACCCCGCAATCTTTTCAGTGTGCTTTAACGTCAGCAAATCAACAGAATCATAGCTATCATCATCAACGGAATAGCTGATAACCTCGTAGACATCACCATTGATTTCGGCAAATAATGATTTCATTTCTGCCAAGGCTTTGTTGTGCCGAATAGTGATAACAATGCTATCAGCATATTCTGTTCCAGCAACCTGTGCCTTCTCAGATAAAGTTTGCTTCTTTCGTGCAAAATGCAGACGCTTGACAGCTTGAAATTTGGGAATATTAGCTCCAGTGTTTGGATCTAACATTGATTTTGACACCCCAAACTCGCCAACGTGACGGAATTGGTACGTTTGGCGATATAATTTACCTGAACGTGCCATCAAATTCCTCCTTATCACACGCCTTGTCCTCAAAATGTAAAACGTTTAGCATCCCCGCGGAGGCGCTGAGGTTTTAGAGATACTATAGAACCAGTGCGGACTTAATCACTTCGTTACTTCATTCCGGGTAGTTCTTTGAATTACATTTTTAGTTATCGTTGTCGTCGCTCATCGTTGCATATACACCACGAAGTTGAGCAATAACGCTATTAACCGTTAAATCAACCTTATAGGTTGGTACAGCAGAAATTGCTAGCCGATTCTGATAAAAAGTGGCAGCTAAAGAAAGAACCGCTTCAGTAAAGAGCGGTTTCACTTCTTCGTTGTCATAAAATCCATCTAAATCAGTACCAATCGCATTACGTACATAACGGTCTGCTGCGTTGACGTAAAGTGACAGCAACTTATCATCGCTATCATCGTCAAGATATAGCATGTTGTCACGGACTTGCTGAACTCGTGGATCTACGTTGTTGTCACTCATCGTTCACACCTCGATTACTTAGCAGTGTCGGTCTTGCCAGAAGCGTCAGCCGTAGTTGGTGCTTGGTTTGCAACCGTCTTGAATGAAGCAGTTGCCCATGCACCGTCGTCGATAACTTCAACATCGAACCGGTCAATAACACGTACCTTGGTTAAGTCATGTTCAAACGAACCAGCACCAATGTTAGTGGAAAGCAATGACATGTGTTCACGGTCGAATAACGTAATACCTTGCTTGAAATCACCGAAGTAAAGCGGATGAGCACCCTTAATATCAGGTAACCATTTGTCAGCTACAACAGTGATATTCTTTCCACCGATACGGTAAACGTCCGGTTGAGTAACATCTGGTTGGATCATGTAACGACCTTCAGCATCCTTAACCTTGCTCAAAACGTTAAAACCAGATTGGTTAGTAACGAAGCTTGAAGTAGTTTCAATTGCAGGGTCAAGAGTGTTATTTTCTAAGTCCTTGATGTCATCAAAGCTTGCAATCGTTGGCTTAGCTGATGGCTTACCCATGGCGTCAATGATCTTAGCGTTCCGAGTAACCGTAACCTTCTTAGCAACCCAGTCAGATAACCATGCTAAGATGTTTTCAACTGAGTCCTTCAACAGGCTATTAGTAACCGTTTGAATAGCTGCATAACGGTGAATTGCGTACTTGATAAGAGTTAATTCAGGGTCATCCATATCAGGAATAGCAGCAGTTTCGTCGTCAAGGTCGACCATTGGCGTAATGTCTGAAATCTTTTCATAAGTCCGTTGACCGGTAGTGGTTGAAACAGATTCAACATTGACCAAGTTTTGCAAACTAGCGAACTGACGAACAAGCTTGTTAATAGCGTATTGAATGTCAGTTGGGATAGTTAATCCACCGTTACCCTTGCCAGTCGTACCTGAAGTGACCATGTTCTTGAAACCTTCAACAAACTTAGCTTCAACGCTCTTTTCCTTGTTGTTTAGTGGCTTCTTATCTGATTCCTTCATGTTTTGAACTTCTACAGCCCGTGCTTCGTCTAATTGGTCCTTCAAAGCATCCCGACGAGTCTTAGCGTTATCACGCTTAGTCTTCAAGCTAGCAAACTTTTCTTGGTCAAAAGAATCATCAACCAAAGCAGTGTTAAGTTGGTTGTCTAAGTCAGATACTTGCTGACCAGCGTTAACCCAAGCATCATTTAAAGTGTTAATATCCATAATTAATTCTCCTTTTCAGTAATGTTTTTGTTTAAAAGCAAAGCCAGCTTCTTGTCATATAAAGAAGTTGGCTTATTTTGTGAGTTGTTTTGTTGTTTCTTTACAGTTTCCTTAGATTTATCACTATGCAGTAACATCATAAACTTCTTAACCGCGTCCTTTTTAGGAATGCTGTGAGTAGCAGCGGCGACCTGTAAAGCATCCTCGTGATCGTCTGTGTCGTCTTCATCGTCATCATCATTGTGGAACATAATGCCATTTGCAAATCCTTTATCAACGGCTTCTTGAGCGGTCATCCACGTTTCATTTTGCATCATCTGTAAAATGTCATCACGCTTTAGACCGGTCTTATCAACATACGCATTAACAATTGATTGGTCGATTGAATCCAACACTTTTGCTTCGTGCGCATGATCATCAGCGTTTCCTTGATTTACAGACCACGCTTTATGAATCATCATTTGAGCAGTCGGTGACATGTTGACTTCATCCCCTGCCATTGCAATAACAGAAGCAGCAGATGCAGCCATACCGTAAACGTTAACCACAACTTTTCCATCATAATTACGTAACAGCGTATAAATTTCACTACCAGCGAAAACATCACCACCACCAGAAGAAATATCAACAGTCAAGTCTTCAGGTGTGGTTTCGTCATCGTCAGAATCTTGTAACACATCCCGGACAGATTTTGGTGAAGTACAACTCATACCAAAGAAGTTGTACATCCAAGCTGTGTCATCATCGACAATGTCGCCATTAATCGTCATCTTCTTCACTATCAGCACCCCCTTTCGTTGAGATTACTTGAACCGGTTTAGCTTGTGTTTGAGTAACTTTAGCTTCCGGTAAGTCATCAGGTAAGTAACCAAACTGTTTGAGAACATATTGAGCCTGGTTTTGAGCTAATGTTCCATCTTTTTGCAGTGTATCAATCCGAGAAGCAAGACTATCACCCAACGGATCGATGGAAGACCGCAAGTCAAGATGAACGTTAGAGCCAAGTTTATTCCTCAATTCGCTTTCAATCGCAGATGCAAACCTATTAAGTGACCGGATATATTGACCTGCAATCATATCAACAGATGATTGTTGGTCACCTGTACCGTTCAACATGGCGTCAGACACACCGTAAACCTTAGCAATTTGGGCTGATGTCCAGCTAACTTGACTCAAAAGCTGAGCCACGTTGCTCTTAATTTCAAGAGGTGTGTAATCTTCCAAGTCGTCCAGCACAATTGGACCGTTTTTGGACGATTCGCTCTGTTTCATAAATTGACGAGACCGTGAGGCTTTTTCTTTAGCATTTAGAAGACCTCCACCCTGGATCTTTAAGACACCAGGTGCAATAAGAGAACGTGCGAGTGCTGATAACGTCAATTCATCAGATTTATCCTTGATTTGTAGCTCATTAACTAGGCTTTGAAGTGGACTAATTCCTGTCTTTCCGCCGTTTTGTGATGCTAACCGGATATGAATGACGTTTGTTTGTGGTACAGCCTCCATAATCCCAACATTTGGTTCGTCAAAATTGATGTTATAAATCAGCCCGTTGCCATTTTCTAACAAGAACGGCTGAACTTGTGACGGCCGTAAATATTCCCATGTCTTGTCTGTTCCATTACGATTACGCCAACGATAGGCAAATGCCTCACCGCCGAGTAACAGCTGAATATACATTGACTGCCAAAATGCATGAGCATTTGATGTTGAACTAGGATTATCAAGAATGCCTTGAGCTCGTGGCTGAGAAGCTTTCAACGTCCCATTAGCCAAATCAGATGATAGTTGGAAAACGATAGAATAAATATCAGAGTTCTTTATAGCCGTGGATGCATCAACATACTTGCTTTTTCCTTGTGGGTCCAAGAAATGAAGAATGTCTTGATCACTGGCAATGCTTAACGCACCTCCATTTGGTGGACTATTACGACCACCACGATTAAATTTAATCAATGGCAAAGATTATCACCCCTTTCTGTTGATTGAACTGGCAATCAGTTCCGATAAAAGCGCCAAGATTAACAAGGCGCCCGCCACTGAAAAGATTCCAGCAATAAAATTAAGCAAGAAAAAACCGCAAACGGCAAAGACCATTGCGGCAACTATACATATGACGTCAAAATAACGCCAAATTGATTTTAAAAGTGTTTTAATCATCATCTAACAACCCACTTTCTTGACTATGAAACCAATCTTTAACCTGTTGAGCCGTCATTCTTTCTACTTGATGGCTCTTGTCGTTGGTGTATCCATAATCTTCAAAGTGATACATTCCTTGATATAAAGCATCAATCAAAGCATCAACAACATCAATCTTAAACGTTGCGGCTGCTTTCGATACTTGAATACCAATCTTATCTTCGTAAATTTGAGCGTTGGTTAAAGCTTTTTCTAACACAGGATCATCTGGAATGGAGATGTTTCCTTCAACAAACAGCCTTTGTAAATACTTGGTTGGATCTTTTAATTCACTAGTACGTTGTCTAATTGGTTCCAATGGATAATCTGTGTTTAGTTCCAACGCTTTAATGATTCTATTAACACCCATTGAGTCATATCCAAAGAAAACAACGTTTAAATTGTTTTGTTCAATGTAATCCGTCAGCCAGGAGTAAACCTGGTCGGGGTTGATTAACCCTTCTTGATGACTAGTGATGGTACAGAATCCTTTTTTAGCAAGCTCTCGATAATTCATACCGTCTTGCTTTTCCTTAGCTTCAATAGATCCGGCTTGTTGCCAAGGGATGAAGCTGTGTTGCCAAGCATAGAAGCGCTGAGTTCCGTGTTCATCCGTATAAGGGATGACAAAACCAATACCGGTGTTATCACTTGCCATTGAATAGTCAAACCCAACGTAGACTTGATGACCGCGGATGTCGAAGTGATCAAGTTTTGCCTTTTGAATATCAGCATATTTTAGGAAACTATCAGCACTTTGTTGCGTCCAGACGTTCATAGTTTTGTTCTGAAAGTCGTTAACAATGCCTTTCAACTCGGCTTTGTTCTTTTGATCGTTCAAGTCATACATGAACGAATCGCGCTGGCCTTTCATTGCAAGTAACGGGTTTGATTTCTCCCAAGTTTCGGGCTTATACATTTCGTTTTCGTCATCTTGTGACCAATCAAGCACCAAATAAGTATCTGCATCACGCTTATAATCTTGCTCCATTGATTGAATGACACGCTTCTCATCCAAGTGGAACGGAACCAACGCGTCAGGATAAGCAGTTGAAATCTGAATAAATTGCTTTGACTTAACACCAAGCGCTTGACCTGATGTAATTTTGTTGATCTTTGTATCATCGGAAACTTCAGGATCACCAGCTTCATCAAGTATTGCTGTTTTAAAATGGAATGAGTCGTATTGCCCTGATTTATAGGTAATAGCACGAATAAAACCACCAGTATTTGACAAAGCAATCTGGTCAGCTTGTGAGCGTAACGTCTGCAAGCTAATTCCCAAGTCATCCATCAAAGAGCCCCAAGGTTCTGTCTGGTGAAGGTATAGCAACATGCTTTTAACATAGCCAAACAACTTGCTAGTTTGTTTGTAGTTAATAGAACTAACCAGAAAGTCTTGTGAGCTTTCGTTCATCGCTTCAATCAGCACACTGTAAACAGTAATAATTGACATTAAGTAAGTCTTCCCGTTATGACGAGCAACTGAAATAATAGCCGTTGTAAAACGCTTATCACCAAGATTGTTCCGCCATCCAACCAGCTGTGTCAGAATGAATTTCTGCCAAGCAAGTAGTTTAACAGGTTTATGTGTTGCCATTTCAGGACAAACAGATGCAAAGAGCAAGATGCGGTTAGCTTCGTCCACATCATAGTGATAAGGAAAAACGTCCGTATCTTGACGTTGAAGATCTCTCAAATGACGAAAGCAAGCAAGTTTGATGTGATAACCAGTAACTATCTTATTATCCATAACATCAAAGGCGTATTTTGTACCTGCATCGCGGTATTTTGATCGAATATCAGACCAATCAATAGATTCATAAGCACTATTAACGTCATGCGTTTTAGTTAAATCAATTTTCACTAGTTATCACCACCCTTGTTCTTGTTAAAGAATTGCTGTAGCTGCTGAGCAGTTGATTTCTTCTCTTTCTTTTCACCAGCTAGTTCTTGCAACTCTTGACGTGATTTTGGTGACAATCCAAGTTGTTGACCAAGCTCTGTCATTTCAGCAGATGCATCCTTCTTTAATCGCTCCATCGGGTTTGCTTGAATTCTAGTGGTTACCTTATCAATCACCTTGCCGGTGTTGTCTTGAACGTCTTTAATGATCTCGATTTTCTCACCATTTTGTAAGATATCGTCATAACACTTGCGGTATGTTTCGTAAGCAATGCAATAGCGCTCCACCACGTGAGAATCAATCCGTTCAACTTTTCCAGTTGAAATCAGATATGGAACAATTTGACGCCAACAAGCAGCAGCAATTGGGCCCAAATGACGTGGTGGTGATTTGCTCAGTTGCCCGTTATTTTGCTTATAATAAACAGTTTTTGGCATCATTTGAGCCTCCTTTAATTGATTTTACGGGCATTTTAGGCCCCGTTGTATTTAATCGTTGATTTGGCGGGCATTCTAACAGAGCCCCTGCCGGTAAAAGTTTGTATTCTATGTTGTGCAACAAAAGTCGAGGGCAATGTGTGCGCTCTTCTTTCAAAGCCCGTGAGGCGGGGGGATCAAAAAGTTTTCAGCAAAA
>NZ_CALPCW010000005.1:0-110706 GCF_943193105.1 Limosilactobacillus agrestimuris | reverse complement strand
GTACCGTTCCGTAATTCATCATCCGCCGCATTTACCATTGCTTGCATTTCACCAAGTTCGTTATCGTTAACGAACTTGGTGAGTGAACTAGTATCTAATTTAACTTGTGTCATTCTCCCGATCTTCCTTCTTTTTTGATTCACCTCTAATAATACCGAACGATGTAGCCGTTTTCAATTAGAATTAACAAAATCTAATTACAAGTATTTTTATCTTTAATTAGTGAATCTTTGCCTATTTTTCGTCTTATTAATTGAGAAGGATTTTCCTCAAATTTTTATAAGAAGGAGCTAAGTGAATGCATAAGATAAATTTAGAAAGGCGCTGGGAAGAGGCCGGATTAACTGATGATTTCATTTTCAGTAAGGTCTTTTTAGATCCAGAGATTACTTTAGAATTATTGCGACGAATCTTCCCTGAACTAGCGATTGAAGGAATTAAAATTCTCAATAGTCAGCAAGAATTTAAGAGTACCTATGATGCAAAAAGCATCCGTTTCGATATCTACGTCGAAGATCATGCAAATAATCATTACGATATTGAAATGCAAGTTGCTAACCATCATAACCTCCCCCAGCGAAACCGTTTTTAACAATCAAGTCTGGCAACTGCAGTTTACACGAAAGGACAAAATTACAGTCACGCTGACAACACATTTGTGATCTTCTTTTGTTGCTTCGATCCCTTTGGCCTTGGCGAGCAGCGCTATGAAAGCAAACGAATGCTTAATTATTATCCTGATTATCCCTACAATGACGGTGAAAAAACGATCTTCTTCGACATTACAAACCTCCGGAAAACGGTCGGTCCAAGAATGCAACACGTGTTAGATTTATTAGCCAACCGGAAGCTTGATGAAGAGGATGATTTCATCATACAATTAAAGCAAAGAATCGCACTGGTTAAACAAAATCGGAAATGGAGGAAAGAATATATGCAACGATCATTGTATGAAATGGATATGGAAAATGCCCGAAACGAAGCCGTTAAAGAAGGCCATGAGCGTGGCTTACAACAAGGGCTACAGCAAGGACTGCAAGAGGGCGTGAACGCGGTCTACAAGAAGGACTACAAGAGGGACTACAAGAGGGACGTGAACGTGGTCTACAAGAAGGTCGCAAGCAAGGATTAGAACAGGGAATGCAGCAAGGTTCTGATAATGAACGCCTCGCCCTTGTAACGGATCTAATCAAGAGCGGTCAATCCAAAGAACAAGTCATTTAATGAGCTAATCACATAAAACTTCTTTCGTTCAACCTTTCTTCCCAATAAAACTCGTTCTTTTTTGACAAACCCGATTCATCTTGAGTAATTCCCTCGCATTGGTTAATCAGCTCTATCAACTCATGTAGCGTTAACTGTACTATATTGGTCTCACGCAAGAAACGTTGTAGGTTAGAGTCCTTCTTATATCCAACCACTAGAAGGCTAGTTTCAGCTTTATCAATTGCTGTATGTAATTCCTTTCGATATTCCGCTACTACCTTACTAATGTTTTTAAAATTAGCTATTCCTGTTATTTTTTCACGTAAAGAATCGCGTAAAACTTGCTCACTAATTAGAGTAGGAAATTCATCAATTAAATTTAGTAAATTAATGATATCCAATATTTCTTGATTCCTTTTATCGTAATCTAACCGCCAGAAAATAATTATAATTGAAATGACTCCACCTGCTAATGTTCCTATTGCATTACTTAAAGTATCGTTTTCAAATTTCTTATATTTAATTTGAGTAAAGATCACAATAACAGCTATTAGAATTATCACTATTCCACAAAGGAATAGATTTCTATTCTTTTTCCACATATTTTACCTACCTTTAGCACAAAAAAGTGCTACTCTCGTAGCACTTTGACTATACAATTTATAGCTTACTTGACTACATTTCCCACTTCTTCATCAAGCCAAAACCAAACATCATTGAAACCGCACCTAAGACAACAGCGGCAAGTGAACTATTGTTACCAGTTTGTGGTAAGGCAGTAGCTTTGCTAGAAGCAGAATGACCACTCTTAGCAGAAAGACTTACTACTTGACCACCAGCGGTAAGGTAACCATTAGCGGTACCAGTAACGACTTGCTTAGGCATTAGCTTGTCACGCAAAGCATTGTATTCGGCAGCATCGTTAGCCTTCAAATTAGCTAACTTTTGGTTAAGTTGGTCTTGTTTTGCAGCTAAAGCAGCCTTCAATGCGTTAATCTTATCAATGATTGGTTGGTTAACGTCATTGTGTGAATCAGCTAATTGTTGCTTCAAGGCAGCGATTTGTTGTTCCGCATCAGCCTTGATCTTAGCGAGCTTAGCTCCGTGATCCTTCTTCAATTGAGCCAGCTTTTGTGCTTGCTTTAATTGATCTGTGTTTTCAGGATATGCCTTGATCGCATCAATGTCTTTTTGATATTGAGCATCAAGAGCACTCTTCTTCTGGTTGTAAGCATCGTTTTCTGCCTTAACATTAGCAACATAAGACTTTTCAAGATTGGCAAGTTGGTCTTTCAAAGCCTTAACCTTAGGTGATTCAGTAACGCCAGGAATATCCTTAGTAGCATCACCCTTCTTTAAGCTAGCAAGGTTAGCCTTGGCAGTGTCCAATTTACTTTGATCATTCTTAAGCTGTGTTTGAGCCTTTGATAATGCAGAATTAGCATTATCCAGAATTTGTTGAGCTTGGTTAACGGCATTTTGAAGAGTTTCCGTATTATCAACAGTAGAATTACCAGCTAACGGAAGGTCCTTTTGGTTGTTGAGGTCCATGAACCAGAGCATGTCGATACCCTTCTTACCAGCATAGTTAAAAGCAATATATTGATTGTTCATCAATGGGTACCATAAACCTGTTCCGTAGATTGAGGCACGGTGTCCATCTGAGTTTGATCTAAATTCATCCAGGCTAGCTAAAATATATTGATTAACGTCTTCCTTAATTTTGGCTAGTGAAGTATGCTCATTTGGTGTGAAAGCATTTTTGATTTTGTGACCGAAAAAGAGGCGGCCGTGGCTATATCCATTGGCTGCCTGTTCAGCCGTTGATACAACTTCATTATCACCTTCATTTACTTCCGGTTGATCAAATAGGTGACCGCCCTTGATAGCGATGTTAATAGCGTCTTGACTAACCTTAACATGCTTGGTTCCAACCTGGTCACGTAGGTGGTTAATAATTTTAGCAGCAAATTTAGCGGCTTCAATTGCATCTTGACCTGTTAATCGACCCTCACTGTCTAAAATAACTTCACGCTGGTCTGCTGGGTTAGTGTCCTTCCAGTTTTCCGCTTGATAGTCATTATCATTATCTAATAAGGCTGTATCTCCGTTTCCATCTTTCTAAACAGATCCATCACTGTTTCGGGCGATTTCATACTTAGGAAAGTCATTTGAGTAGTCAGTTTGACTACCCTTTTGCGCATCATTCAATACCTTAGTAGCACTATCAACTTGACTTTGCACCTGGTCAAACAGTCCTTGTGCATTCTTAACGGCAGTTTGGTCGTCATTAACCTGGGCATCCAATTGAGCAACCTTACTCTGGGCAGCACTGATTTGACTAGCCAACTTATCCTTAGCACTTTGAACTGCTTGGTCATGGGCTTGTTCTGCACTAGTTTGGTTGGCCTTGATCTCGTCATTCAACTTAGTGGCTTGCTTGTCATGATCAGCCTTTAAGTTGTTTAACTTAGTTTGGTGTTCTTGATCAAGCTTAGCCTTGTCTTGGTTGTATTGACTAGTCTTGTTCTTTTCTAGCTGTTGCTTTTGGGCTGGCGTGTAAATGTTCTTGGCAGCGTCAGCTAAGGCTTCCTTATTAGCAGCTTCTTGGCTCTTAACCGCATCAGAGTAAATAGCGTTTTCCTTAGCAGTTGCTTCTTCTGCCTTTTGGTTAATGGCCTTCGTACCAGAAGCTAGCTTTGGCGCATCTTCAGCGGCTTGACTAGCTTGGTTAGTCTTTAATTCATCTTGCAATTTTGCTACTTGACTGTTGGTATCGGTAGTAGCAGAAGCCATTTCTGCAGCGTTAGCACTGGCCTTTTGGCTTTCAGCTTGGCTGTGTTGGGCCTAACATGTTGTTCAATTGATCCTGAGCGCTTACTGTTGATTGCTTAGCTTGGGCACTCGTTGTCGTAGTATCAGCATGAGCAGTTGTAGCGACCATCGCACCAGTAGTTGCCGCAGCAACCGCAGCGGTCGTGGTCAAAATCTTCTTGGTCTTAGACATTATTTTTCCTCGCTCCCTGTATAAAAGTTTTCATTTAATTTCTATTACTCTTTTTAGCTTACTTTGAACTAATCGGGAGGAAAACAATTTCTCAACAGATTCTCAAATTAGTCATATCTTAGATGAAATTCGGTTACCGATAACTGAAATGTAGTGAATTATTGCACTTTTTACTAAATTCACTTAATTTTACTCTCTTTGTTTTATCAACCATCCCCTGAAAAACTCCCTTCGCAAATTTCAGCTTTGTTTAACCTTTTCTGCAAAATGTTGATAGGACGGTGGATTCTACCCCTCCCCACTAATTTATAGTAGTTTGTATAGGTTACGGAGGGGTTAAAATGTTAAAGGTATTCATTATGGAAGATGATGTTCAACAGTTAACAGAACTAAAATCCATTACCGAACAAATAATTACAAAACTCGATTTAAGCGATTCACTGGTCTTGACCTTTGACTCGACGACTGATCTTGCTCACGCGTTACCAAAACCGGGACCGGAGAACGTCTACATCCTTGATTTACAGATTAACTATAATAAACGAGCAGGTCTGCAACTGGGACAACTGATTCGGCAATCGGATCCGGACGCGACCATCATCTTTATTACCGTCCATGATGAATTGCTCTACACCGCCTATAAGTACCGGGTTCAGGCGCTCGACTTTATTTCCAAGGATCAGGATAATATCTACCAAGAACTTTTAAAGGATTTTCGTTTGCTTACTCACCGCCAGCAACAACAGCAAGCTAATGTTTTTACCTATAAGAGCTACAAAAAGGATCCCCGCTTTTACCGGGTCCACCGTAGTTACCTTGTTAACCCCCATACAGTAAAAAATGTCGACTTCTACAGTCGGCAGATTGTATTTTATAACGGTTTAACCTGTCCTGTTTCACGGCGGAAAGCACGTGATTTCTTTGAACTTGTCCGTCAGTTGAAGCATCCCCAGGACGAGAATTTACCAAAACAGAAGCGTAAGTAAAACAATCCTATTAGCATTCCTCGTTAATGGGATTTTCTCATATATAGAAAGTAATCTCATGGTATGATAGTTCATGTATTTTTATTTAGGTGGTGTAAATTATCATTCATTATTTCCTACCGAGTGACCCTCTCATAGTAGTCATTTAGAAAACCCTTAACCCGTTAATTGTGTCAGTTATTGAGCTGTTACTATTTCAACTCTTAACGAAAATCAAAAGTCCCTGGTGGCTTTACCTGATTAATGCCTTAATCGGTATTTCGGTTGTTAATTCCGTCCCCCTTACCTCCTTGGTGCTTGTTGTAATCCCGGTCCTCATTTATTTCTTTGTTGTTCACCGGAATATTACTTTTACCTTTGTCGCCAGCAGCTTCATTTTCGCTTACCTTTCTTACAATGTAATTACGGCGCTGATCGGACCAATCGTGTTAGTAATTTATAGTTCAATCTCACCGGAAACTACAATGGCTTTCAGTAATTGGTGTGCTAACTTCATTTTACTTGTTGAGGGGTACCTGACCTACCTTCTCTTAAAGTCATTCTTGAAATTCTACCAAAAGTATACCCAAGTAGTTATCCGTCAACGGCAAATCTTTGCGTGGATTGTTAACATTTTCTTCGCTAGTTTCGAGTTAGTTCGTTTTGGCTACCACTACCAAATTTTGAAGTTCCCGCTGCCGATTTACTTCCTGATCATCCTTATCCTCTACCTGGTGGTTATAATGGCAACCATGAAGATCAGTGCAAACTACTTTGCTTACCGTGACCTGGCAAATAACCAAGCAGTGGAATTAGCAAACTTACAAACCTACACCAGCCATATTGAGTCGATGTATGATGATCTGCGACGTTTTACAAAAATATTCTTTTGAGTCTCCAAGATGCAATCTAAACAGGGACGATTGAGGACGTCCGCCGACTCTTTAACCAGATCGTCCTCCCAACAAACAATAACGTTGAGATCCGAACGGCTGTCCTCGGGCACCTCAAGAATATTAAAGATCTCGAAGTAAAGAGTCTAGTTTACAGTAAGGTTATCGCGGCAATCGAGCAAAAAATCGATGTAACTGTTGAAGTAGTTGACCCAATTAAACTACCAGATAATGTTGATCAAGTTGATATTCTCCGAATGATTTTAATTCTATTCGATAATGCGATTAACGCTGCAATTCAGTCCGAAAAAAAGCAGATCAACTTTAGCTTCTTTACGAAGGATGACGCGGAATATATCGTCGTTGGAAACTCGACGAAAGAAGAACGGGTTGACCTGCAAAAACTTTCCGGAAGTTTTAAGGGACTGTCCAGCAGTCGTCATTCATTAGGATTGCGGAACCTCCGTATCTTGCTTGCTAAGTACCCGTTTATCCAACATAATACCTCTGCTAATCACTATTGGGTTGAACAAGTGTTAATTATTCACGGAGCTGTTAGGAAGAAAAACGAAAATTAAATAAAGAGGCTTGGAAAACAAAATATTTTCCAGGCCTCTTCCTATTTCATCCCGTATTTGTAATAATAATGTTTATATCAATATAGCGAACCTTGGGTTGTCCACTAACCTTGACTGAATAACTCTTATCTTCTAATGGATCAAACAGTTCCCAACCAGAAACATGATTCTCTTTTCGTGTTAACTTAATATCGATCCGTCGCGGGGTAGTTATTAATGTGTTGTGCTGATTCATAACGATTTGGCCCCGCCGGCTGCTTTGCTCATACAGCTTACGCATCTTACCAAAATTGATCGTCTTAATTAATCGCTTATCAGTTGTCGTTTGCCCAATATACGCAACAGGAAGGTGGTAATTATCCGGCCGCTTATCCATATAGTAACTTGTATACAGGCGCTTTTGATGTTGATCAAAGTAGGTTAACTGTAAGCCGTAATAACCAGTCGACCGTTCCGAGATAGATAATTGGCGGGTCGAGATAATATAGTATGCGGTTAGAATAAAAAGAATAGTTGCACCAATCCAACTATTCTTTTTATTCTAACCGCTTATGATGAGTATGGACATGGTTTGTCAACGGTACTGTTTGTAACTTTGCCTGCTTCAACGAGGTATGACAGACCGGGCACTCCTTGGTTCCAATTGGTGAAACCTTCCCACAGTTCGGACAAACCAAGGCAAACATTCCTGGGAGTTTTGCCCCACAGTTACGACTGAACAAGGCATCGTCACTATTCACCGTATTACATTTCTTACACGTTTTCATTTTAATTACCCTAACTCTGAAATAATCCTCTACCTATTATATAAGAAAACAAAAAAGGAGGAAAACGGTAGCTCATCGCTTTCCCGTTTTTCTCCTTTATTTGGATATTTTCTTTGATCTGCTTTAATTTTGACCTAATCTCTATGCGAAGGCAGTTGCAATACTACCAACAACAATTAAAACAATTCCCCAGATAGTGTAGGTCATTTCACGGTGACTCTTGTGTTCGTGAAGGATCCAAATACCACCAAATGTTGCGATGATAACGTTTAATTGAGTGAAGATGAATGCTTCGGTAACACCGAGAGCCTTAGCTGAAAAGATGTAAGCAAAGGCGGCAATTCCCCATGATAAACCACCAAGAATGTTTAAGTACTGTTCCTTTTGCTTAAATGATGAAGCATTACCAGAGCAGATTGCGTAAATTACGGAACCAAGTAAGATTCCGAGCATTTCTGGGAGGAAGATCCCTTGGGCACTTTCATGAGCAACAATCGGGATCTTTGGGAAACTAGAGTATACCCAGAAACCAATGGTAGTAACCAGCAAGAAGATGAAGTTACTCGTAGTAACCTTCTTGTCTGAATTACCATCAGATACTGATGTCATTAAAGCACCAATGATAACGATTGCTAAGGCGATGAAACCAATAGTCAAAGCCCGAGCACTGCGCCATTCACCAAAAATGATAACCCCAATCAATGAGTTACCAACTAATTGGAAAACAGTTGAGAGTGGCATTGTGTTAGAAACACCCATCCGCTTAAAGGAAACGAATTGACCAATTTGACCAATTGTCCATAAGGCACCACACAATACTGAGAACCAGAAGGCGGTTGTGCTGACAGTTGGTTGAGTAGTGACGTACGCAATCAAGCCAACAATTGTTGCACCGGCACCGATACCGAACATCTGATTAACAGCTGAACCACCAATCTTACCGGTGATCAATGGCATAAGCCCCCAACCAAGCGCTGGGATTAATGCGAGTAAATAAACCATCTTTTTTCTCTCTCCTATCAAATGAATAATGATTACGAGATAGTATTATAACTGGTTGCAAACGTTTACACAAGGACTTTCACAAAATAAGTAGATGGTCTAAAGCAATTTATTATTGTTAATACACTTAAGAAAACGTTTGACAAAACATTGGTCTAAATGTGAAATCAGGATTATTGAGCATTCCGATGCGGGGCGTTTTGCTGATCAGGGAGAAAGATTGTGAATGTCGTTCCCTTCTTTGGTTGGCTTTTGACGGTAATTTTCCCGCCATGAAGGTTCACTAATTCATGAACAATCGGTAATCCAAGACCAGATTCACCATATTGACTATTACTTCGTGACTGGTCTGCCTTATAGAAACGCTCCCAGATGTTCTTGAGTTGTTCATCGGTCATTCCAATACCATTATCGCTGATCTTGAACTCACAGCCATGCTTAGCTTTTCGAGCAGTCACCTTAATTAAGCCTTCATCGGTGAATTGGATGGCATTTTGAATAATGTTAAACATGATTTGAACAAAACGATCATAGTCGGCGTAAACTAAGAGGCCATCTGGAACATCTAGTTCAAGTGTGTCTCCCTTTTCGCTAGCCCGCTTAGCAAACTGTTCTTTAAGGTTCGTCAAAACGGCGGAACAATCAAATAACTTCCGGTCCATTGAGATTTGGTTAGTTCGGATCTTCTCGTAATCCAGATTGTCATTTACAAGACGGATGAGCCGCTGAGTATCATTCCGCATTAATTCAAGACTGTGTTTCCGGTCTTCTTCTGGAATGGCATCATATTGAAGGCCTTCTAGTAGACCGTTAATGGTGGTTAATGGCGTTCTCATCTCATGAGCAGCATCAGCGAGGAACTTACGACGACGTTCTTCCTGCCGGCGAATTTCTTGATCGGATTCACGAAGAGCTGTCGTCATTTTGTTAAAGCTTCGAGCTAGATCATCCACTTCGTCCTTCCCATTGACGGGAACCTTAACCTGATAATTTCCCTTAGCAACTTGCCGGGTCGCAACCCGCAAACGATCGATCCTTCCGGTAATTGACCGAGCCATAATATAGCTGATTATTAAGGCCACCAACGTAGCGATTAGGAAGGCAACTGCTAGATTAATCTTAAGCTGATGCATATTTTCCTCTACCACAGAAACGAAGGTCGCGATCGAAACAACCGCGATTAACTTTTTATGGTAGAAATACGGCCGAATTACCTCGGTCATTGCTGAATGTTCTGAATTACGAACGTTGATTTGGGGTCGAGTAATCCGTAAATAGATTGTCTTTCCCTTGCCCAACTTTTTCCAGTCACTTTTACTAATCTGTGGTGCAAAGCCGTTACTAGCAAAGGTCTGCTTCTGGCTCACATCGAAGATCGCAAAATGAACATGTTGATTGGAAAGTAAGGCAGCATTGCTAAGAAGGGCCTGATTTTCAAAGCCACGAAACTTATGATTTACAGTATCATAGCGGATTGCATCCTGAACAAGACTATCAGAGTACGTTTTCAACTGGTTCCAGGTATTCCGGTACATCGTCTCGTTAGTAACGTTGATGAACGCAAGACTCAAAACAGCCATTAGCGTAATGATTACTGTGAAAAAGGCAATCATTAACCGATATAAGAGCTTCATTATTCCTTACCTTCATCATCAAACTTGTACCCAACACCCCAAACAGTCTGAATTACTTGGGGACCAACAGCTTCGAGTTTTTGCCGTAATTTTTTGATGTGGGCATCGACTGTTCGCTCATCACCGTAATATTCATAATCCCAAACTAATTGAAGCAATTGAGAACGCGTAAAGACTTGCCGTGGCTTACTTGCCAGAGTCTTTAGGAGATCGAACTCTTTTGGTGTCAGATCCTTAACGGGCTTTCCGTACATGTAAACTTCACGGGTCTTGGTATCCATCTTAAAGTGCTTAGTCTTAACGTCAAAACGATCATTGGTTGCTTGGTGGCTTTCTTGAATAGCGCCAAGTTGTGAACGCCGCTTGAGAGCTTTAATCCGGGCAATCAAAGTAATCGGGCTGAATGGTTTTGTTACGTAGTCATCAGCTCCGATCCCCAAGCCAAGGACTTGATCACTCTCTGAGTCCCGCGCTGTTAACATAATCAATGGGACTGTAGATGAAATCCGCCGAATATCAGCTGCAACCTGCATTCCATCCTTTTTAGGCAAGTTCAAATCAAGCAGAATAACATCCCATTCATGAGGATCCGCACTAAACTTTTCTTCAGCCTCTACCCCATCATAAGCAAATTCATATTGCCAGTTTTCTTTTTTGAAAAACATTGCCATCATTTCGCATACGGAATGATTATCCTCAATCATTAATATCTTCATTATGCCAAATCCTCCAATCATGCATATTTAAGTACACTATAATTTCCTGGGAAATAATTTATCAGTTATTATCAATAATTTCTTAAGTGAGTCTCCTTATACAGTAAAAAGACTGATCATGCTGGCTATCAACATTCTCAGTCTTTCAATCACTGTTTCATTCACTAATGGAGATGACGGGAGTCGAACCCGTGTCCAAGCATATCGCCATTTCAATCTCTACGTTCGTATCTCAACTATTTAAATTTTATTAGCCAAAACGCCGTTGATCAGGGCAACCATGACTAACTAGCTTGGTAATCTCTTCTTAATACTTCAAGCTTGAGCATTAAGCGTAGTCCACTATTTTATGAAACCCATCACTGCATCATGGACGAACCCAGAATGGATTTACGCGCGCTACTTGTTAGGCAGCGTATGCGTAAGAGTTTGAATTATTGTTTGCAGTTATAATTTAAAACTGAGCGTTTTTACGAAGACGCAACCTTCGAAACGCAATTGAAACTCGACCTATACCTGTCGAATCCAAAAAGCATCCCCAAGATACTGTACTCATTGTATCATTGAAGTGATTTAATTGCACTACTTAGGCTTGGTTTTTATTCTAAAAAAACTCCCAACTAAATGCACATAGCATCTAGTTAGGAGTCATTTTTTATTTGTTAGGATTGTTCTAGGTTACATAGACGAAATACGTTCGCCAGGAGCCTGCTAGAGTTAGCGGTTCTACTTTAACACAGTCAAAACGTGCTCGCCCTAAGCATCCTCAAGCTAACGACCTCCACCTCCGACGACAAACTCGTCGTTCGGTGGAGAAATCGTTAGCCACCGGAAGCTTTTAACGGGCTCACACTCTACTTTTTTAATACCAACCGTTTGCGATCCAATGTTGTTGGGCAGCGGTCCAGGAACCGTAGCGACTAGCAACGTATTGGTCGGCAACCCGTTCTTGGTTAGCAGCTGAGTAGTCACCGTTAAGGTATGAGGCAGAAAGTTGGTACTTACCAATGTATTGGCCGTTAGTAGCACCGTAGTTACCACCAGATTCGCGGTTAGCAATCCATGCCTTTGCTGCGGCATCTGATCCACTTACAGTACTAGTTGCACTTTGTTGACCATTATTAGTAGTAGTGCTCTTTTGAGTAGTCGTTTGAGATGGAGCTACTTGAATTTCGCCATCGCTCTTGATAACTAAGCGTTGGCCAACGTAAATCTTGTTAATATCCTTGATGCTGTTTTGTTGAGCAATCTTGTTAACAAGGCTGTTGTCTTTGTTAAACTTGTAAGAAATGCTTGAAAGTGTGTCACCACTCTTAACAGTGTAAATTGTGTCAGCGTTAGCAGCAGCTTGAGTTGCGGCAACACCGAAAACAACAGCACCAATAGAAGCAGTTAATTTAGCAAGCTTTTTCTTAGAAATCATAAATTCAATACCATCCTTTTTTATTTAATTCGATTCAACGTTTCCTATATTACACGATTAATGTTACTGCCAGATAACAGCAAGATATCGATTAGCGGATTATTGCGAAGTGTTTGTAAAGTTACTGAAATATTAATTGTACAAAAACTCACATTTATTAAATTTATGGTGTTAAAGCCTAACATATCGCAATTTACCATTTCTTTGGCTAACCTAAATTAACTGAGTGAATAATAAAAAAGTTGTTAAATTAACTGTGATTTTTCTCTAAATCACTCTATTTAACAACTTTTTAGTTATTTTTATCAACTTTTATTACAGCAATGTTGCAAAATACTTCTCACAATACGTAGCAACACCGTCATCATCGTTTGAATCAGTAATTGCAGTAGCGACCTTCTTAACTTGTGGTAAGCCATTTGCCATTACAATTCCTTGGGCAGCAGCTTGGATCATTTCAAAATCATTATCCGCATCCCCAAATGTCATCAGGTTACTGAAGTCTAATCCAAAATGCTTCAAAAGTGCTTGCAAACCAACCATCTTGTTAACCTTTGGTGGTAAGAACTCCATAATCATTGGCTGCGATTGAACTGCATGATACTTTTCTTTTAGTTCTGTTGGCAACTGCTTGATAATTGGTGTCAGCTTTTCAGCTGGTGTTGCAATAATGGCTTTACTATAAGTTGTATCTGGAAGATTAGCACCCTTAATGTCACGGAATTCAATGTTCTTCAAGACCGCCTTATAAATTGATCTCGGTACATCGCTTAATTCATATACCCGATCAAAGTCCAAGATATCAAGCGGAATCTTTTCTTCGTTAGCAAATTTCAAAAGCGGCCGAAGATCATCCCGACTCATCCCTAATTCAAAAAGCCGTTCCTTTGATACGTTATTAATTACCAAACCACCATTAAAGGTAATTGTATAATCATCGGGAGTAGTCAAACCTAGTTGTTCAATCAATGGCCAGATAGCGTTAATCGGCCGACCAGTACATAAAACAACGTGAATCCCTTTTGCATGTAACTGCTTAAGGACCCGTTCGTTCCGTGCGCTAATTTCCTTGTTACTGTTTAAAAGGGTATTATCTAAATCTAATGCAACTACTTTAATCATTTTCTTCTCCTCATTATTATCTGCTTGTTGAAATCTTCCAGGAGGTCTAACAGTTCAGCACCACGGTCCTTCCCGTAAACATCGACCCACTTTGAAAAGCGCCTCATCACTAACGAGCTAATCCGGTGTTCAACTTGCTTACCCTCTGGAGTGCTAATTAAGAATAAGCGGCGCCGATCTTCCGGATCAGCCTCCTGCTTAATATAATTATTATTCAAAAGTGGCCGAAGTTGTCGGGAAATGGCACTTCTAGTTACGCCCCGCTCCTCCGCAATATCCATTAACTTAATTTTCGGTTTTCGTATGATTTTCTTTAGGATTAGGTACTGTTCAAAGGACAGTGAATATTCTGCGGAAGGCTCGGAAATAAATGAACCGAGGCCCTTTAAGCCAGTTAAGTATAAATCAATTGCCTTATCCAGCAGTTTTTCATTATCATCCATCCCTACTCACCTCATTGATGTTTCAAGATTGTCTTTGCAATTAACTTGGCGTAGTGATTATTTCCTTGCTTATTCATATGGACGCCATCCTTAGCGAACCAGCCAGCCTGACCATTACTTGCGGCATACCAGTCAACTAAGTGCACGTTGTGGTGCTCCTTAGCAATCTCTCGAATTTGACTATTAACTTGCTGTTGCCAACTCTTTGTTGGAATATGGGGAGTTACCCAATAGACTTGTCGCTCTTTACCAATTGTATTTAAGATCTCATCAATTGTTTTCTGGTCCATTGCTCCATTATTTCCCAGGTTAAGAATTACGATCTGGTTAAGGTGACCTTCATCCTTCAGTTGACTAAGGACCTTTGGTGTTTGCGAGCCTTGACGACCAACCTTGGCATCGACATAGGCATGGGGCATTAATTGTTGCAAGCTATCTGAAGCATCGAGCATTACCGAATCACCGACTGCTGTAGCCTTCAGCTTTTGTGCACGCTTAATTTCTGCCTTACTTAGCTGGTACTTCTTTTGTACCGTACTAATTTTAGCCGTTTTAACATTTTTTCCCTTACTAAGTTGCTTATTATGCTGCTCGGTTAGTTGATCATTCTTTTCAATCCGTTTCTGAAGATTCGTCTTTTTCGGTTGAACGTTGTGTTGGCAAAGTCCATATACTGCTGTACCAACCACTAGAAAAGCAACGATTGCTAATGAAGCTTGCCGCCAATTAGTAAAGTAAATCTTATGCCACTTAATATCTGATAGTCGTCGCTTTAATAATGGTTGTTCAATTAACCTGTAAGAACACTCACTAATAATTATGATAATTGCCAATTCCTCAATCCCGCTAACTACGGGGTGAACACCAACATCAATTGCTCGTTCATAAAAGACGAGGACAGGGTACTGATAAACATAAATCCCGTAAGAGCGCTCCCCACACCAAGTAAAGAATGGGTTAGTCAGCCACCGGTTCATGTGACTTCCAGGATGAAGAATCGTTGCCATAAGAACCATCCCAACGACACTATAGAAGAACATTCCTCCGTAATAAGTAAAGGATGATTGACCATCCAAACTTATAAAACCATACAAGGTAATAATTAAGGTAATAATCCCTAAGCCATCTAATATTCGAGATGCAGTCACTGAAATATCCTTCTTTAATCGGTCTAACGGCCAAACTAAGCCAAGCCAAGAACCCAGCAAGAGGGAGAAAGCTCGAGTGTCTGTTCCGTAGTAAACCCGGTTAAGAGTCGCAGGATGATAAAGGACCGCCATTTCAATTGCGGATAAGATCGCTAACACTAAGACGATGTACTGGACGATTGAACGTTTCTTAAAGATTTTGAACAAGAGATAGATAATCACCGGCCACAAAACGTAAAACTGAGCTTCAACACCTAATGTCCAAAGGTGAGTAAACGGTGACTTATTAGCAAACTGATCAAAATATGACTGGCCGTGATAAATCTCCCACCAGTTATATACCCAAAGAATATTTGTAATAAAGATTTGCCGAATATTATGTAATAACTCACGGGCAAATAGCGTGATATAAGCAATCGTCAGTACTAGCATCGTGATGAGGACCGGGTACAAACGATAAAAGCGCTTGGCATAGAAATGACCTAAGCCTAGCGCACTGCCACGTTCAAATTTTTTACTGAATTGGTAAGTAATAAAATAGCCTGAAATTAACAGGAAAAGTGGAACACCAAGAAAGCCACCCTTTACTTGAGTTGGCAATAAATGGTAAACAATAACGCCCAAAACAGCAATTGTCCGCAAACCATCGATCCCAGTAACGTGGTGAGGACGAGTCCGGCAATTGCTAAAGTCTTTTTTTGTGTTCATCAACAGAACCCCCAATATATATCTTGTTTAATTATAATGTCTTGGCAAATGACTGTATAGACTCTTTTAAAATTAAATTCATAATCACATAATTCACTAACCAATGTGGTTTTCTTCCAAAATATCGTGAACTAGTTGATCTGCTTCTGGTGTTCGTTCCCATTCCTCCCAGTAGTCCATTGACTCATCCTGCATCTTGTAATGCGTATTGATAAAGTGCTCATACTTAATAACGTTTTGTGAATGCGGAATATTTAATTGGAGGATCCGGACCTCTTTAATAAATCCTCGCTCAGCTGCAAGTTCAGCCCGGCCATTTTGGACCATGTTACCAATCTCATAATAGGTGGTCCCGTCATTTCGGGTAATCAATTCAATTAAATCTAAGACTTCATGTTGTTCTTCCACAATCTCTACTCCCTTCATATACTCAAACTATTATAGCCGGAAAAATAAAAAAAATCATCGTCGAAAATGGCGATGATTAGCATAAGAGAGAAAGAGAATTGATTAGAAGGTAATTACTTAAATACCTTACAGCTATTATGATAGCGGTTTCAGAAACTAATGTCAATAAGTTTTTTTATTATTTTCCTTAAAAATGTTAAGTTATTTCTTAAATAATGGACAAAAAATCGCCAGATGCTAATCATTGAAGTGCATCTAGCGATTATAAATTAATTATTGAACAGTAACTGACTTAGCTAGGTTACGTGGTTTATCAACATCCAAGCCTTTACCAAGACTAGTGTAGTAAGCCAACAATTGTGCTGGCACAACACTAAGCAATGGACTTAATAATTCGTCAACGTCTGGCAAGATAATGTTATCGTTATCCTTTGCCAAGTGACGAGAAACGATTGTCAGGGTATTAGCACCCCGGGCTTCAGTTTCTTCAAGGTTACTCCGAGTCAAACCGGCAGTCCGGTCTTGAGTAATGATTCCAATAACTGGAGTTCCCTTTTCAATCAAGGCAATTGTTCCGTGCTTTAATTCACCAGAAGCAAAGCCCTCAGCTTGAACGTAGGAAATTTCCTTCAACTTCAAAGCCGCTTCAAGAGATACAGACCAGTCGATTCCTCGACCAATGTAGAAGGCATTCCGTGGCTTGGAAAGGTACTTGTCTGAAAGGTCCTTCAAGATGCTCTTGCTATCAGTAATTGATTGCATCCCGTTGGCAACCAAACCAAGTTGGTGCTTAACATCAAATGCACCAGCAACAGGCTTATCCATGTATTCCCCAAGGGCCTTAGCCAAAATTGCTTCAACAGCAATTTGAGCAGTGTAAGCCTTCGTAGAAGCAACGGCAATTTCTGGACCAGCATAAAGTAATTCAGTGAAAGTTGCTTCACGAGAAAGAGTTGACTTGTCAACATTAGTGATCGTCAAACTTGGCCAGTTATTCTTATTAACATTAACCAAAACTTCACGACTATCAGCGGTTTCACCACTTTGACTCAAGAAGATAAAGAATGGTTTCTTAGAAAGCAATGGTTGTTCATAAGCAAATTCTGATGAAATGTGAACAGAAGTTGGGATACCAACCAATTTTTCAAAGATCCGTGCACCAATCAAACCAGCGTGGTAACTAGTACCAGCGCCAATGATGTAAAGGTGATCAGCTTCTGACATTGCCTTTAACAATTCTTCGTTGATTGTTGGCTTGCCATCTTCGTCAAAGTACTTTTGGACTAACTTCCGCATTACAGCAGGTTGTTCGTCAACTTCCTTTAACATGTAGAATGGGTAAGCTCCCTTATCAGCAGCATTTGGATCCATATCAACAGTAAAGGTATCACGGTGCTTTTCGTTTCCATCAAAGTCTTCGATCTCAATGGAGTGTGGCTTAACGATAACTAATTCGTGATCGTCCAATTCCATGAATTCGTTAGTTTGCTTCAACATTGAAGTAGCATCTGAACCAACCATGTTGTAGCCGTCACCAATTCCCACAAGTAATGGACTCTTGTTCTTGGCAACGTAAAGGGTGTCTGGTTCTTCCTTATCCATCAAGACAAATGCATATGATGAATCAGAACTAATTAACTTCAGAACCTTAAGCAATGCTTCCTTGGTGGTTAAGTTATCTTCAACCACAAACTTATCTACTAACTGAACAATTACTTCAGTATCTGTTTGACTCTTGAAATCAACATCAGCCAAGTAGTCAGCCTTCAATTGAGCATAGTTTTCAATCACACCATTGTGAACAAGGTAGAAACGTTCATCGCTTGAGTATTGTGGGTGAGCGTTGGCTTCATTTGGTTCACCATGGGTAGCCCAACGAGTATGACCAATTCCTGATAACCCTTGAACCTCATCAGTCAAAGCGGCTTCAAGGTTACTAATTCGCCCAGCCCGCTTTACAAGGTAATCATGACCTTCGTTATCGTTAACATAGACACCGGCTGAATCATAACCACGGTATTCAAGCCGTTTTAAGCCATTAATTAAAATTGATAGACTGTCCTTATTTCCAGTCACTCCAACAATTCCACACATAATTAATACCATCCTTTTAAAATTGGTATAGACACTTATGAAGCGTCCCGTTTATTAAATACACTTAGTATCATAATGCCTTGCGCAGTTCTTGTCAATTTAATTATCTTTAATTGGTCTAGTTTATAAAATTGTGAAATAAAAGGTGAGAAAAAGCAAAACGCTTTTTCTCACCCTTAACCAATTATTTAACTTCAAGTTCTTGCCGAGCAACATCAGCAATCCGTTCAACATATTGGTGGACCAATTCTGGAGTGGCTGCTTCTGCCATAATCCGGAGTAGTGGTTCCGTTCCACTTGGACGAACTAATACACGACCATCGCCATTCATTTCATTTTCAACTTCTTCGATGATTGCACGAAGCTTTTCGTTATTCATCGCAGCAGCCTTATCAGCAACCTTGATGTTTACAAGTTCTTGTGGGTAATCAGCCACATCACTTGCCAATTCCTTCAATGACTTACCAGTTTCCTTAATTACGGAAAGTAATTGAAGGGCAGTCAACATTCCGTCTCCAGTAGTGTTGTAGTCCAAGAAGATAATGTGACCGGATTGTTCACCACCGAGGTTATAACCGTTCTTCAACATTTCTTCAACAACGTAACGGTCACCAACCTTGGTCTTTACGCTAGTCATGTCATGACTTTCAAGTGCCTTGTACATCCCCATGTTACTCATCACTGTCGTTACAACAGTATCTTTCTTCAACAATCCCTTACTATCCATGTACTTACCACAGATATACATGATCTTGTCACCGTTAACGATATTTCCTTCACTATCAACAGCAATACACCGGTCACCATCACCATCAAAGGCAATTCCAAGATCAGCCTTATTTTCGACAACGGCCTTTTGTAGTCCTTCTGGGTGTGTTGAACCACAGTTAAGGTTGGTATTTAAGCCGTTTGGTTGGGCGTTGATTGGAATAAAGTCAACGTTCATGTCAGCAAAAAGGTTGGAAACAAAACCTGAAGTAGCACCATTAGCGGCATCAACAACAACCTTCAAACCAGATAGATCTGTTGATACAGTTTGTTCAAGGAATGAAGTATACTTTAGTGCCCCTTCATGATAATCCGCCACAGTTCCAAGACCTTCGTCAGATGGACGTGGTAAAGTATCTTCTTCAGCATCTAATAATTGTTCAATTTCGTATTCCAAGTCATCAGATAACTTAAAGCCGTCTCCACCAAAGTACTTAATCCCATTGTACTTGATTGGATTATGACTTGCAGTAATCATGACACCCGCATCGGCTTCTTGGGCCCGAACAAGGTAAGCTACACCAGGCGTAGTAACTACTCCTAACCGTAAAACTTCGATTCCCACTGATAGCAAACCAGCAACTAAAGCGCTCTCTAACATTTGACCAGAGATCCGGGTATCACGTGAAACCAACACTTGTGGTTGCTTCCGATCAGAGTGACGGGTTAGAACATACCCACCAGCGCGGCCAACACGAAAGGCTAATTCAGGGCTTAAATCTTGATTTGCAACTCCACGAACTCCATCAGTACCAAAATATTTTAACTTCATTATTTTTCTCCTCTTAATCATTATTATTTGAACTTACTTGTGTGCTACTACTTGACGAACTATTTTCACTCGAACTTTCGCGACTGGAGTGGCTAGCACTGGAACTAGATTGCTCATTTTCACTACCACTCGACGAATCATCAGTATCGCTATTGTTACCGTGAATTGGGATCGTCACGTTAGTTGTATTCGGCTCAATCACCACGTTTAGTATTTGACCATTCTTATCCACTGCTTGTAAGGTTACTAGACGGTGAATATCTTCGGTAGTTTTATTTGGCATTGCAACAAAGGCCACTACCCGGTCAACCTTATCAACCTCTTCACGTGAGCCAGAAACACGGACATGATCCACATCAGTCCGTGGATCCCCAACTTTGAAATTATTGCTTAAGGAATGGGAACTCAAACGAACCGTAATCTTCTTTACGATCGTCTTCCGTGGTTGAATATTAATCGTCACGTACTTTGGTTTGATCGTTGCGTGAAGTTCTGAATTCAAACCGCTCGTTTTTACCTTTACCCGGTGCTTACCGGTCCCAACGTTGGTTAAGTCGATATAGGCCTTAAAATTCTGTGTATTTGAGGTCGTTGTTACTAACGCTGAAGGACCACTAACACTGACCTTTACCGTTTTGGGATAACCACTCACTACATAGTTGCTATCCGTAGTGATATCAAGTGGCATCCGAATAACTGCTGTTTTGTTAGACATTAACGCACTCGTTTGATCATGCTGCCTAGTATTCTGACGAAGGAAACCATTACTCCCGTTATTAACATAGAAGAATAAGAACAGCGCCAAAACCAGTGATGTTATCCGCAAGAACCACTTATTATTGAAAAATTCCCAGTTATTCATTGCTGCCACCTCCCCGGCGACTAAAGAATGAGAAGAGCTTGGTAAAGAAGTTCGTATTCTCATTTCCGGATGACTCACTGTAAAGTTGAGCCCGCAAGAATTTCAGGTAATCATTTCGTGACATATTACGGATTAGTTCGTTATCTTTTGTAATCGAAACTTCACCAGTTTCTTCAGAAATAACAATTGTCAACGCATCTGTCACTTCACTAATCCCGACTGCAGCCCGGTGACGGGTTCCTAGTTCCTTTGGAATCAGCTTACTATCGGATAACGGTAGATAGGCTGCAGCAACTGAAATCCGATTATTCTTAATAATAACCGCTCCATCATGAAGTGGTGTGTTAGGAATAAACGTATTAATCAGTAACGCTCCTGAAATATCCGCATCTAGTGGAATCCCAGTTTCAATATATTCCTCCAAACCGGTCTTCATTTCAATACTAATCAACGCACCAATTCGTCGTTTTGACATATACTGGATTGCCTGATCTAATTGTCTAATAGTCTCTTCCTCAGTCTCATTAGCTGTCTGGTTATGGGTAAAGAAAGTGCCACGACCCAGGTGCTCTAGTCCCCGACGAATTTCTGGCTGGAAAATGATCACAATGGCGATAACTCCCCAATTAATGATCTGATCCATAACCCATGAAACCGTACTCAGACCGATATACCAGCTCACAACCTTGACCAAGATAATAATCAAGATCCCCCGGAATAGCTGAACAGCACGGGTACCACGAATTAACAGCAATAATTCATAGATTAAAAACCAAATTACTAAGATATCGATTAGATGGATCAGGTTCTGCCAAGTAAACAGCGCTGAAATAAACTGCATAACTTATCTCACCATCCTCTAAATTACCATAACATTATATCATTTTCTTCCGAAAAGAACCGTAGTTTACTGATATAAATTAGGCAGAAACCCCGTAACTTTAGTCATGGGATGAATGCCTTTATTTTGCTATAATTTGATTACGGAAAAGTGGTGAAAAGATGCTAAAAGGCATTAAGATTCGTTTATATCCAAACGAAAATCAAAAAATAAACTATGGCAAATGTTTGGTAATAACCGCTTTGTTTGTAATCAAATGTTAGGAATGGCTAAGCAACGCTATCGAAACAATCCAAGTAGCCAATTTATAAATGGCTATCAAATGGATGCTTTGTTAAAACGATTAAAACAAGAATATCCGTTCTTGAAGGATAGCGATTCATCAAGCTTACAAATTGTTAATCATAATCTTGATCAAGCATTTAAAATGCTATTTAAGCATCGTGGTGGTTATCCGCGGTTTAAGAGTAGACGGACAGCTAAACAAGCATATACGGGAAAATCTACGATTTCTGTGGTTGCTAAGCGTTACTTAAGATTGCCAAAGTTAGGCGTTATCAAATCTAGCAAAACTAATCAATTAACTAACTGTAAAATTAAACGTTATACTGTTAGCCATGATGCTACTGGTCGGTATTATCTATCGTTACAGTTAGAAGCACCAGAACCACTCTCACTACCTAAAACAGGTAAAAAAGTTGGCATTGATGTTGGAATAGCTGATTTAGCAATTAGTTCTGATGGAGAAAAGTTTGGTACTTTTAATGCTAAATGGTTAGAAAGACAAGCGCTCGCTTGGCAAAGCAAATATGCCAAGCGTAAACATTTAGTGACAATTGCCCAAAGGCAATGGAATCATAACCATAAAACGGTTAAAGAAGAACTGGATGACTATCAAAACTGGCAACGGGCACGAAAACAAAAGGCTCGCTATCAGCAACGGATAACAAATAAGCGAAAAGACTACTTGCATAAGCTAACAACTAATTTGGTGAAAAAGTATGACGTGATTGTCATTGAAGATTTGAAAGCCAAGAACCTTCAAAAAAATCATCATCTAGCTAAATCAATTGCTAATGCAAGTTGGTACCAATTCCGAGCGATGCTTGAATACAAATGTGCTTGGTATGGTAAGAAGCTAGTAACTGTTAAGCCAAATCTTACAACACAAACCTGCCACCAATGTGGCTTTGTGATGGGGAAACATGGTAGTTCCAAGATTGTTCTTGGCGAAGAAGAATGGACCTGTCCTAAGTGTGGGATTTATCATGATAGAGATATTAATGCGGCAGTTGATATCTTAAACAAAGGAATAAACGCTATTAGCTAGGAACTAGCCATGGTAAAAGAGTGAAGTTCCGTAAGTTAGGTATTGTGAATACACATGTAAAATCCTAAATACTACTTCATGTTCCCAGAAACCACTGACTTTAGTCGGTGTGTAGTTCATTAAATTTCTGGTATCTACAGTAAAGTCTGGTATTCTGGACAGTGAAACAATTATTTCTGGAAGGAACCGATTAAATGTTTAAATTAACTAAGCAGTGGCAAATCCGCATTTTCTTTTGGATTGCGATTATTCTCCTTAAGCTTTTCATGCCTAAGCCGTTTAACTTCATGGCTTTCAACGTTTTTCTTGCTTATATCCCGGTAGAAATTGGCTTTCAGTTACCACGGTTCAATGATCGGCGAGCACTAGCTTTTTGGGCTGGTCTGATTATTTGGTTATTATTTTATCCTAATACCCCATACGTCATGACCGACCTCTTTCACCTTTCCTGGCTCAATCCCCATACTAGTATTAATGGGATTCTCAAGTCAGATCCTCATATTTGGCTGATTTTTGCGATCATGGTTCTCTGTGCCGTCAGTTGCCTTTTCTTCGGTTTACTTTCATTAGATCAAGTCAGCCACCAACTTACTGAACTGATTACTCCTAAACACCCGAAGCTAAAATTTGGGTGGATTATTCTCTTTTCATTTATTTCCAGTATTGGGATCTACATTGGCCGCTTCCTCCGTCTCCATTCCATCTACCTCTTTTTCACCCCAAGTTGGTTTTTCCACCAACTCATGTCTATCTGGTCAATTAACATGTTAAAGTTCACCCTCATTCTCACCTGCCTCCAAATTCTTTCCTATTGGATCCTCAAAACAGTGCAGAATACAAGGTTTAGAGTGTGAGTCCGTTAAAACCTTCCGGTGGCTAACGATTTCTCCACCGAACGCCGCCTCGTCGTCAGAGGTGGAGTTCGTTAGCTCGAGGAAGGTTAGGGCGAACTCATTTTGACTCTGCTGCAATAAAAAACTATCTCAACAAAAAAAGTAAGGGGCTGTGACATAAGCCCTACTATATAGATAAAGCACGAACAGTGCAGTACACAAATGACTTCTGTCACGCTCCCTTACTTTTTATTAATCGCGTCCAATAATCCGGACTTCTGTTTCGAGATAAACACCAAACTTCTCTTTGACAACCTTTTGAACATGGTGGATAACATTCAAGTAATCAGTAGCTGTCCCGTTGTTGATATTAACAATAAAGCCAGCATGCTTCTTTGACACTTGGACACCACCTGAAGTGTAACCTTGAAGGCCAGCATCATGAATTAATTTACCAGCAAAATATCCCTTTGGTCGCTTAAAGACACTCCCACAAGATGGCAGCTCTAATGGTTGCTTAGCTGCCCGACGAGCATTAAGATCATCCATTTGGGCAGTAATCTCTTCTTTGTTACCCGGCTTTAAACCAAAGGAGGCTTCTAGCACAACCCCGTTATTGTCCTGAACGCTACTGTGTCGGTAACCAAAGTCTAGTGCTTCGTTATTTAGTTCTTGAATCTCACCAGTTGGTAACATAATCGTTGCTGACTTAACAACAAATTGTGTCTCTCCACCATATGCTCCGGCGTTCATAAAGACCGCCCCGCCAACACTTCCAGGAATCCCGGCAGCAAACTCTAAGCCAGTCAAACTGTGATCCCGGGCTACTTGAGTTGTTTTAATATAAGTAGCACCAGCTTGGGCCTTAACTACATTACCTTCAACCTTAATCTGATTCATCTTCGTAACAATCATTACCAAGCCAGCAATCCCACCATCACGAACAATCAAATTACTGGCGTTTCCGATGACAGTTAACGGAATATCGTTTTCCTGGACAAAATCAACTAATTGTTGAACCTGTTCAACACTTTCTGGAAAAGCTAGCCAATCAGCCTTGCCACCAGTATGAGTAAAAGTATACTTTGAAAGTGGTTCTTGCTTTTTTATATCAATCTCAGGAAATTCTTTAATTAAATCAACTACCATTGCTTCGTCGTCCTTTATTTTGTTTTAATAATATTGTATCATGTTTGTTCAATAAACTTTTGCAATCTACACAAAATTATTGTTAGAATTAATTATATTATTAATAATTTAACTATTGAAAGGAGAGCCTGCTTCGTGAACTTCATCGCGATGGATTTTGAAACTGCAAGCGGCAAACGTTATAGCGCCTGCTCATTGGCCCTAACAATCGTTCGGGATAACCAAATCACTGACGAATTTTATACTCTAATTAATCCCCAAACTGATTTCTTCTGGCGAAACATTCAAATTCATGGCATCCATGAAAAAGATGTTCAGGATGCTCCACTATTTCCCGAAGTTTGGCAGCACATCAAGCAATTCTACCAGCCAGAGCAACTAGTAATTGCCCACAATAATAGTTTTGATAATAGCGTCTTAAAAAACACCCTTCTTCACTATGGAATCCAACCACCGACTTACCAGACTCTTGATACTGTTAAAAGCAGTCGTCAACTAATTCCCGGTCTCAGTAACTACAAGCTCAATACCGTTTGTGACGCCTTACAGATTGATCTGCACCACCACCATAACGCCCTTGATGACGCCCAGGCTTGTGCAAACATTCTGTTATATGAAGCCGAGCATTTTGGTGGCGACAAGCTCCGACCATTTATTAATTTTTATAACTAAAGGAGAACCCAATCCATGAATAACAAGACAGTTAATCTCCTGGGTGGTAATTTAACCTTAACCCAGCTTAACGCAATCTTTCAAACTATCCCCGAAGAATTCGATTTCATTGACAAACATGATATTATTCGCTGGTCGTCTGCAAATAAGCACCGACTCTTCAAGCGGACCGATGACGATTTAGGCAAGCATGTTTTGGAAGTCCATCCCGGTCACAGCCAAGAACGGGTTAAGCAAGTTCTCAAGCAAATGCATGACGGCAAACGTGGTGTTCTTAGCTTGATCATTCATTATCATGGTAAACCAGTTAATATCGCTTTCTACTCACTTCATGATAACGATGGCAAATATATTGGTTGCGTTGAAGTTACTCAAGACGTTTCAGGGCACCAAGAAAAGGGTGCTTGGTGGCATAATCTTAAACAAGTGTTTTTTAAGAAGCATTAAAAGTAACAGGGATGGAAAAAATTTTTTCATCTTCGCTATTTATTACTGAAAGTAATTAATATAATACTAAAAACGGTCCAGAGTTCGCTTTTAACGAATTCTGAACCGTATTTTAATTTAGTTATTATTTAGAATAATACGTCATCAATAAAGCAGGGCGTCCTGCGATTTGCACATGTTTTTGAACCACAAAATTCATTTTTCGATAAAGGTTAATTGCCGGAAGATTATCTTCAAACACATCCAACACTAAACCACTTAAACTACTGTAATTACTATACCAATATTGAGCTTCGTCAACTAAGAGCTGACCGATCCCCTGGCGCCAATACTTTTGGGCAACAATGACACCAAGTTCTCCCATTTCCGGTTTTTCAGCTAACCGCATTACCGTAACGATCCCGATAATTTGTTCACCTAAAATTGCTAAGAGGATTACGCAATCATCAGAGTCATTAATTACTTGTAGGTTTTCCTGTTCTTCCTTTACGGTAACTCGTTCTAAGTGCGGAATTGTTACCGCATCACTTTCGGTTGCAGCTTGCCGGAGAAAACTCAAGACTTTAGATGCGTCCTTTGGTTCTGCTAATTTAATTTTAACTGTATCTGCCAAGATTAAAGCTCCGTAACGA
The DNA here is from genome assembly GCF_943193105.1 of Limosilactobacillus agrestimuris. Classification (NCBI taxonomy): domain Bacteria; kingdom Bacillati; phylum Bacillota; class Bacilli; order Lactobacillales; family Lactobacillaceae; genus Limosilactobacillus; species Limosilactobacillus agrestimuris. Next base: position 84,286 of record NZ_CALPCW010000005.1, on the reverse strand, counting down.
TCTGTTCAAAGTGCTGTCCATGAGGTTCAAATTGTAGGCACCGCGTATTTTCATCATCTGTCCGCTTAAAATGAATTGCTAAAAAGTCGGCCGGCAATTCATCCGCAACAAATTGAGCCCACTCAACAACACTGACTCCATCACTATCAAAGTATTCTTCAAGTCCGAGGTCTTCTGCCCCACCATTCTCAAGTCGGTAAGCGTCCATATGATAAAGTGGTAACCGCCCATCATGATATTCCCGGACAATGGTAAAAGTCGGGCTCTTAATTAGATCTGGGATTGCTAAGCCCTTTGCAATTCCTTTAGTGAAGGTCGTTTTACCGGCTCCTAAGTCACCATCAAGTACAAGAACATCTCCCGCCTTAAGTAACCGGCCAATTTGTTCACCGAGATTAATTGTTTCTTCCCGATCAGTTAAAGTTACTTCTTTCATATTTCCATTTCTCCTTGAATTTTCTGTAACCATTGTAGCCGATTTTTTGCCTTAAAAGCAAAAAAGAAGCAAACAAAAATAAGAAGGAAACGTGATCTTCACGTAACCTTCTCATTATATCTATCTTAAATTATAGTGCTTGTGCGGCCGTGATGATAGCAACCTTGTAAGCATCATCTTCACTGCATCCCCGTGAAAGGTCAGCAATTGGTGCATTCAACCCTTGAAGGATTGGACCAACAGCAGTAAAACCACCAAGACGTTGTGCAATTTTGTAACCAATGTTTCCGGCTTCCAAGCTTGGGAAGATGAAGACATTTGCATGACCAGCGACCTTAGAATCTGGGGCCTTTAGCTTTGCAACTTCCGGAACAACGGCAGCATCAAACTGCATTTCACCATCTGCTGCAAGGTCTGGTTCCATTTCATGAACCTTCTTCACTGCTTCAGCAACTTTGGTAACCATGTCACCCTTAGCAGAACCCTTAGTAGAGAAACTAAGAAGAGCAACCTTTGGATCAATTCCAAAGAGCTTAGCAGTTTCAGCACTTTGAACAGCTACTTCAGCCATTGTTGGTGCATCCAATTCAATGTTGATCGCACAATCAGCAAAGATATAGCGTTGTTCACCCTTCTTCATTAAGAAAGCACCACTGATTCGGTGAGCGTTTGGCTTAGTCTTGATAATTTGCAAGGCAGGCCGAACAGTCGAACCAGTTGAGTGAACAGCACCAGAAACCATTCCGTCAGCTTTTCCCATGTAAACTAACATGGTCCCAAAGTAACTAACGTCTTCCAGCATCTTTTTAACTTGTTCAGGGGTGTTCTTCCCCTTCCGCCGTTCGAGCAGGGCATCAAACATTTCCTGCTTATCTGATTCTGGATAGGTCGCAGGATCGATAATTCTTAAGCCATCACTATCTAAATTATTTTGACGAGCAGTGGTCTTAATATCTTCTTCCTTACCTAAGAGAATTGGCTCTACTAAGCCATCGTTTTTCAACCGAATAGCAGCACCTAAAATCCGCTTATCAGCACCTTCAGGGAATACAATTGTCTTGCCCTTTCCCTTTATCTTTGCAGCAATTTCATCAAATAAATCCATCTACAAGAACCTCCTTGTTGGTTATCAAGCCTTACCGTCAACTATCGGTTGATCCGGTAATTGCCAATCAATTGGCTCCTCTCCCATTGCGCGAAGTGCTTCATTTGTCTTTGAAAATGGTTTTGAACCAAAGAATCCGCGGTTAGCTGAAAGCGGGCTTGGATGGGCTGACTCCAAAATGATATTAGTCTTGAGGTTAATCAGCTTTTTCTTATCCCGTGCGGCTCTTCCCCACAGAATAAAGACAACTGGTTGGGGACGCTCGGACAATGCATGAATCGCAGCATCCGTTAATTGCTCCCAACCATGCCCCTTATGAGAAAAGGCTTGGCCTGCACGAACTGTTAAGACTGAGTTCAAAAGTAAAACACCTTGATCAGCCCATTTCTTTAGGTAACCATGTTGAACCGGATGACAACCAACATCACTTTGCAACTCTTTATAGATATTCTGCAAAGATGGTGGAACCGGGATCCCTGGTAAAACTGAAAAGCTGCACCCATGGGCTTGGTGAGGACCATGGTACGGATCTTGACCTAAAATGACAACCTTAACTTTACTAAAGGGCGTCCACTCAAAAGCCTCAAAAATATGATGCATCTCCGGATAAATCGTCCGGTGACTGTATTCTTCTTTTAAGAAATTATGTAGTTGCGCATAATATGCACTTTCAAATTGGGGTTTTAAAACGTCCCACCAATCATTATGAATAAGTTGTTTCACGATTCTAGCACCTCACCTAATATTTTAGCATAAGTCGCCAATAGCCGGAACCGAAAATGAAACCGCTTCGTAAAGTTAACAATTTTATAATTAACCTGGTACAATAATGGTAATTAACTTGTCTTATAAGGAGTGGTGATTGAATGCGGCAACTTTATCTACGTGATCATGATACAGACCTCCACGGAACCACCGTGATCCGAAACTACCAAGGACGCTCATTGTATCTGTTGGTAGGTAAATGGGGAGTGCTTCATGATGTTCTCTCTTTGTATTCAATTTCTGGGGACTTACTTGCGGAAGTTAAGCAGCTTAGCTTTGGGATTATTCCGAAGTTTGCATTATATAAAGATCGACAAAAGGTTGGTACGGTTAGCAAGTCGCTTGGTTTTGTTCGCGAAGTAATTTACATCAAGGGGCTTAGTTGGGTTATTGTCGGTTCACCATTCTCCGGAAAGTACCGAGTCTTTAAGAAAAATCACCTTGTTTTCTCAATTCAACCAGTCGCATTCACTGGTGATTATTACCATGAACTAAAAGTCCAAAGAGAAGAAGATGAACCACTAGCGATCCTCATTGCCAGTGTTCTCCAACACTGGGCTCGTCGCAAGCAACCTTCCCCTCTCCGTGTTCATTGGGGCAGTGTTGCTACAGGAAATGATGCTTGTTTAGGTTACCAGATTGAACCATCACAACTTAAGAAACGTCATTAAATGAAAATAACAAAAGACATCCAGAAATGATCACTTCTGGATGTCTTTTGTGTTATTTAATTAAATTTCTCGAACTAAGCTTATGACGTCCTAGGCATCATTGCTTAGATCTGTTCGCCAGGAACTTGCTGGCTCACACTCTCTTTTAATAGTGCTTCATTACCCTTTCCATTTCACGGTTGGCTTCGCGGCGTTTGATGGATTCACGCTTGTCGTATTCATGCTTTCCTTTAGCGAGGCCAAGGAGGACCTTAGCATATCCATGCTTAATATACATTTTCAGCGGAATTAGGGTAACCCCCTTGTCTTGGAGGGCACCGGTAAGTTTATGAATTTCCTTCTTATGGAGGAGGAGTTTCCGGTTACGGAGTGGGTCCTGGTTAAAGAAGGTCCCGTTATCGTACTCACTAATATGAACATTCATTAACCAAGCTTCACCATTCCGAATTTGAGCAAAGCCATCTTTTAAGTTTACCCGGTGGGCACGGACAGATTTAATCTCAGTTCCTGTCAAAACTAACCCTGCTTCATAGGTATCTGTCACAAAATAATCATGGCGAGCCTTTTTATTCTGGGCAATTAAATTATCATTATTCTGTTTCTTTTTGGCCATGGTATCCCTCCATTAGGTCAAAATATTAGTGACGACGCTGACGACGTCCTTCAAAATCACGAGAGTTATTATGGTGACGGGTCCGACCTCGGTTAATTTGCCGATTATTCCGGTGCCCATTCTCGTGACCGTCATGCTTCCACTTTCCTTGAGTATTTCGGAAGTGTTCTTTGTTATGACCATGACGGTTATTATTGCGACGACCTCCCCGGCCACCGCGACGCCGATCATCATTATGGGGAACTCGAATCTTTGTTGTTGGGGCTTCTTCAGGATTAACTAACTCGAAGTCAACTTCACGAAGATCCTTATCAACCCGAACCAATTTAACCTTAATTGGCTGACCAATTTGGAAGATCCGGTGGTGACTACGTCCAATCAATGCCATATGCTTTTCAGAATATTCATAGTAGTCATCATTCATAACACTAATATGAATTAACCCTTCAACGGTATTTTCTAGTTCAACAAATAAACCAAACTTCATCACTGAACTAACAACAGCATCAAAGGTTTCACCAACATGGTCTTCCATGTATTCAGCCTTCTTCATGCTATCAACATCCCGTTCGGTATCAATTCCCCGTCGTTCAGTAAATGAGGCGTGTTCCGCAATTTCAGGCAAACGATCACGCCAGGCAGCCTTCGCTTTTTCACCCTTACCATATTTTTCGTACCACTTAATTAAACGGTGAACGGTGTCATCAGGGTAACGCCGAATTGGTGAAGTAAAGTGGGTGTAGTAGTTTGCGCCCAGGCCAAAGTGACCGACTTCTTCATCGTCATACTTTGCCTGTTGCATGCTCCGTAACATCATTACCTGAACCATCTGTTCTTCCGGCTTACCAGCAACTTGTTTCAGGACATTTTGAAGCATCTTTGGCTTGATATTATTAACATCTCCATGAGCATTAATCCCGAAGACACTCAGGAATTCGAAGAAGGATTTAATCTTTTCGTTATCTGGTTGTTCGTGGATCCGGTAAAGGAACGGCACGTGTTCTTTGTAATAATGCTCAGCAACAGTTTCATTGGCAGCCAACATAAATGATTCGATCATCCGTTCAGCCAAGCCCCGTTCCCGAAGTTGAATATCGGTTGGGTGTCCCTTGTCATCAACAATGATCTTTGCTTCTGGAGCTTCAAAATCAATTGCCCCGCGACGTTTCCGGGCATTTAAGAGGATCTTGTGAATATCCCGCATAGTTTCAAACATTGGGACTAGATCTTTATATTCAGCCATCGTTTTGGCATCGTGGGATTCCAAAATCCGGTTAACTGCCTTATAAGTCATCCGGGCATGTGACCGCATCACACTTGGGAAAATCCGGTGTTTAACAATCCGTCCCTGTTCATCAATCTCCATTTCACAACTCATTGAAAGTCGTTCTTCTCCAGGATTTAACGAACAGATACCGTTAGAAAGTCGCTTAGGCAGCATTGGAACTACCCGGTCAGTTAAGTAAACGGAAGTCCCCCGTTTAAATGCTTCCTTATCAAGAGCAGAACCTGGTTTTACGTAGTGACTAACATCAGCAATGTGAACCCCAAGGTGGTAGTGACCGTTATCCATCTTCCAAGCGACAACCGCATCATCCAAGTCTTTTGACTCAATGGCATCAATTGTCACAAGTGGTTGATCAGTGATGTCTTCCCGTCCCTTCTTTTCTTCAGGAAGGACTTTTAACGGGATCTTATTCGCTTCGTCCATTACTTCTTTTGGAAATTCATGAGGAACATCATGGGCATAGATTACCGAGAGAATATCAATTCCTGGTTCATCTTTATCCCCGATTACTTCGTTAATTGCCCCGGTCATAACTTGGGGAACTTCATCATCAGGGTAGGTAGCAACAGTTGCAGTTACTACTTGACCGTCCATTGGCTTGAGGCCCTTATCGTTGACGAAGAAGCGGTAATTAGAAAGTTTTTTATCCTTGAGGAGGATTTCACCAATATAATCCCCAACAGTTTCCTGCTTAAATTCACCAACAATCTGATCGTAATTGTGTTCAACGATCTTAACGACTTGACCTTCCGGACCCTGATCACTCCCCGGCTTAGCAGGACGCAGGATTTTAACTTCAACCTGATCACCATTCAAAGCGTGCATTGTGTGATCGGGATTGATATACATATCCGGCAAATCAGGATCGTAATCAACAAAGCCAAATCCCTTATCATTAGCATGGAAGGTCCCAACAATCGCTTGTGGCTTAATTATTGCTTTAAATTCTCCTCGATCCGTTACTTCAACTTGCTTCTCTCGTTCAAGTTCGGCAAGCGTCTGGACGATTGGCGTAAAGGATTCAGCATCGTCCATTTTTAATGCCCGACCTAACTTTTCTGCAGAAAAGCTAACGTTAGCATTATCCTTTAGATAATCTAATATCTGATCTTTTAATTTTGTTTTTGTTGTCATATTACACCTCAAATATTTTTTGTAAGAAGTTAGTAACATCAGCAAATAATTGCTGGTGGGCATCATTAACGGTAAGGACGTGGCCTGCTTGTGGGTAATAATGGTAATCAACCGGTGTCCCCTGCGCTAATAATTTATTTCTTAATTCTTCTCCAGAGTGCGGATCAATCATCTCGTCTTTTCCTCCCTGACCAATAAAAAATGGCTGGTGGATTTGATCAAGGTGTTGATCGATTTCTCGTGTCATTTGACTAATTTCGGTTAATTGCTTAGGTAACAATTGATTAATTTCTGTAATTCGCTCAGTAATTTGTTGCGGGCTTAATCCGGCTTTCTGGTAGTAAGCAGCAGCTAGCCGAGGGAAAAACTGAGGTACGTTAGACTTGCCCCAGCTAGTTACAGGAGAAGCAAACACGCCTCCCCCAGCTAAACTTGGCTCATTTTCTAACGCCTTCGTTGCTAGTAACCCTCCTAATGATAGACCTAGAACCGCTATTTTTTCCATTCGTAAGTCTTTTAGCTTGCGAATTGCAAATTGCGTATCCGCCCACCAATCATCTGGACTACTCTTTTTTAGAACAGTAAGGGGATCACTACCATGTCCCGTAAATACTGGAGCATAAATCGTATAATTCTGTCTTTCTAGGTGCCGTGCAAGCATTCGCATGTCCGCACTGCTACTTGTATATGAATGAAGCAAAACAACACCAAAGCGCCCGTGCGGAAATAAAAAGGGCTTGCCCGAACTAACTTCCATTATTTCTTACTCCTTAAAATAAAAAAGGCCTCCTGAATACATGATACAGGAGGCATCGCTACTCTAGTGTGATGAAACGAAAACCAAGGCTAAAGCAAGGATAAAGAAAATTGCTCCACAAATTGTAGTAACAACTTGCATTACCGCTTCAAAACCACGAGCCTTACGCCGTGAGAATAGGTCTCCAGCACCACCGCTTAAAGCAGACATTGCATCATTATCGTTTTTAGCTGGTTGCATCATTACACATGCAATCAAAACTACACAGTCTATTAAAAATAAAGTCATTAATGTGTTATACAAGGATTTTTCCTCCTAATAATTGCCCACTATATCTAGTACAGAATAACATATTATTTAACTAATTTCTACATTTTTGGCGCGTGAGATGCTCGCTCCAATATTTCTTGTAGTTTGTTCTTATCAGAAATATTTGCTTGAATTACAAGAGTATCCCCTGCTAATAAAACCGTCTTCCCGTTTGGAATAATCTTATCTTCTCCACGGTAAACCAAAGAAACAATACAGTCAGCTGGCCAGTTATAATCTGCAATCTTACAACCATCTAGCTCAGAACCTGGATAAATTGATACAGAAAGTGTTTCCTGGTGAAGCGGCTTTTTCTCGGCCCGTAATCCAATAAAGTTCTCAAACATTTCAGTATAAACCGGCTTACCGTGAAGGGCATCGACCACCAGGTAAGCGATAATTGAAACCATTGCTAATGGCATTAAGTGAGCTAGTGAACCAACCATTTCAGTAATAAGGAGGATTGCGGTAAACGGTGCTTTACTAATGCAGGCAAAGTAACCGGCCATCGCATAAATAATAAAGTTTGGTAGGTATTGAATTGGAAGGATCCCCAAATTAGTCATCAAGGCACAATAAGCTGCACCAAGAACAGCTCCTAACGTCAAAATTGGAAGGAAAATCCCCCCTGGCAACTGGCTCCCGTAACTAACCATTGAAAAGACAAAGCGTAGAATAAAGAGTCCCACGAAAAGAGAGAGTGAAAATGGTAAGAGGCGTAATTCCGCGATTAACTGGTTACCACCGCCAAGGGTATAAGGAAGGTACCAGGCAACCGGGATAACTAGGAGGAACGGGATGATTGGGTAAGCTGTAGGTTTGAGCCAAGTGAGTTTACCAGACCAGTAATCAAGATGTAAAATCACAACCTGATAAAGACGACCAAGAAATCCCAGAATAACCCCTAAAACAATCAAGTGCCAATATAAGCCAACTGGCAATTCATAATGGTAAGGAACGTTCAATACCGGCTTAAGCCCAAAAATAGTCATTGAAACCATGTTTGAACACAGGGAACTGATGAAGGTTGCCAACCAAATTAACGGTGAAAAGTTATGGTAGACTTCTTCAAGAATAAAAATGGTACTGGCAATTGGCGCATTAAAGGCTGCTGCTAGTCCCGCAGCTGCCCCACTTGCAATCCCAACTCGTCGGTTTAGTGAATCCACATGTGCCGTTTCAGCGACTCCTTGGCCAATTGTTGCCCCCAATTGAATAGAAGGTCCTTCACGGCCAAGAAATAGTCCTGAGCCAATTGCAAAGATTCCACCAAGGTATTTCCGCCAAAGAACTGGCCACCATTTTTCCTCAAATTGACACTTTAGTTGTCCCTCAACTTGAGGAATCCCAGACCCCTTAATATTTGGGTACCGTTGTGCCAAATCACCTAAGATTAACGCCAAAATAACAGAGCCAACCGCCCAATAAATTAGTCCAGTCGGATGATGGTGGAAATAGGTAAAACTAATCTGAACAAATTGCAAAAAGTGTTGAATAATTAGTCGAAATGTACTAACCACTAACCCTGTTAATAATCCAATAATGATTGCACGAATCATTTGCTTAACTTGGCTATTTTGGTTGGTAATTACTTTTTTATCCATTCTTTCCCCTGACTTTCCTCAAAAGATACACCAAAATATTGTACTACACCAATTAAGATAAAAAAATAATGAAGGTGAGAAAAAACGTTTTGTTTTTTCTCACCCTCATTCTGTCACTAATAGTCTCCAAACTTATAGAGTCTAACGCAGCGGAGCAAGCCTATTTGGCTACGAACGATTCCGATGATTTAATCATCATTCATCGTTCTAGGTTAGCCAATCAGGCTCTCGAGAAGGTTAGTTCCCAGCTTCCCCTAATTTAAATTATTTAGCTGTCGATTTACTTAAGCCGTGACGAATCAAGTAAACAGTCGTTGCAACAATTAAGACAAGTGCCCCAACAATAACCGAAATCCGTGTATCAGGATTAATAAACATAAAGATCACGATTACAATCAGCATTATAAATGCAAAGTAATTAGAGAATGGGTAAAGGGGCAACTTAAATGGGTGATCTGTCATTAAGTCGGAATTATTTTTCCGAAAACGTAATTCAGCAAGTAAAATTACAAACCACGGAATCATCCCAGGTAAGACGGATGAACTAAAGACAACAACAAACATATCAGATGTCGAATGGCTGTAAGTCGATGAAATCATATCAATAATGAACCCGATTAAGATCCCACCAGAAATTCCTAAGATCGCTGCATCCGGAACAATCCGTTTAGAAAGACGACCAAAAATCTTTGGCGCATCCCCTTCATGCGAGAGTTTAAATAACATTCGGCTTGAACTATAAATCCCAGAGTTAGCACCAGAAAGGGCAGCCGTTAAAACAACAAAGTTAATAATGGATGCTGCTGCAGTAATCCCAACCTTAGCGAAAGTCGAAACAAATGGTGAACCAACACTGCTCAGCTTATCCCACGGGTAAATCGTGACAATTACGAAAATAGCACCGACATAGAAGATTAGAATCCGGAAAAGGACAGACTTAACAGATTTAACAATTGCTTCTTGTGGATCGGCAACTTCTCCGGCAGAAATCCCTAACAATTCAATTCCTTCATATGAACCCACAATGATTGACATTGAGAAGAAGAAACCACTAATCCCACCGGTAAAGAAACCTCCATGTGCCCATAAATTACTAAAGCCTGTCGGATGGCCACCATTACCAAAGCCAAAAAGGATCACCATAAAGCCAAGGAAAATCATAAAAATAATGGTAACGACCTTAATCATCGCAAACCAAAATTCAAGTGAACCGTACGCCTTAGCACTAGCAAGGTTAGCTAACACTAAAAAGATAATGATTATAACTCCGGCAATCCATGTATGCATATGCGGCCACCAAAATTTTAGGTATTCCGTTGCCGCAACCACTTCTGACATTCCCACTACGATGTACTCAAAGACATTCGCCCACTTGGCAAGGTAACCAGCAAGGGGATGAACATATTCGGTAGCATAATCCGCAAAGGAACCAGTTCCTGGATTAATATAAATCATTTCTCCTAAGGCCCGCATAACGACATAAAGGATTAAGCCAACGAATGCATACGCTAAAAGGACTGAAGGCCCCGTCCACTTAATCGTTGAGGTTGATCCCATAAACAAGCCAACACCGATAGCGCCACCTAAGGAAATCATTTCCATTTGGTTAGCCGTCATCGATCGCCGCAACTTTGGCGCAGAATCTTTCATTAGTATCAAATTCCTTTCTCAAACTATAGCTTTTCAAATTATATTATATGAATTACTAATTGCCAAGAGCTTTCTCATCGTTTTCTCATTATTAATTAGAATAGTTACGAAAGTAATTGTTTAACCTAAAGAAAGCAAAAATAGGTTCCTTACGCCCAGATTTAACCAGACGCAAGGAACCTATTCATATTTTAACGCTAATTAAATTAACGGTTTTCGATGTCTTGACGAGCTTGTTCACTCAAATTGTAGAATGAGTGGATACCCTTGTATTGAGCAACGTCACCAAGTTGATCTTCAATCCGCATTAATTGGTTGTACTTAGCAAGACGGTCAGTCCGGCTCATTGAACCAGTCTTGATTTGTCCGGCATTAGTAGCAACAACCAAGTCAGCAATGGTAGTGTCTTCAGTTTCACCAGAACGGTGTGAAACAATGGCAGTGTAACCAGCTTCCTTAGCCATTTCGATAGCTTCAACAGTTTCAGTCAAAGTACCAATTTGGTTAAGCTTGATTAAGATTGAGTTAGCAGCACCCATCTTAATACCCTTCTTAAGGTAGTCGGTGTTAGTTACGAAGAAGTCGTCACCAACAAGTTGAACCTTCTTACCAAGCTTGTTGGTAAGGGTTACCCAGTCGTCCCAGTTGTTTTCATCAATTGGGTCTTCAACAGATACTACTGGGTACTTTTCAATAATACCTGACAAGTAGTTGATCCATTCTTCAGTGGTGTATTCTTCACCAGTTGACCAACGAAGCTTGTACTTCTTGTCTTCGTCGTTCCACAATTCTGAAGCGGCAACGTCAAAGGCAATAGCAATGTCCTTACCAGGCTTGTAGCCGGCATCCTTGATAGCCTTGATCAAGTATTCGAATGGCTCTTCGTTGTTAGCAAAGTCAGGAGCGAATCCACCTTCGTCACCAACAGAAGTTACCTTACCAGCTGCTTCCAATTCCTTCTTCAAAGCGTGGAAAGTTTCTGATCCCCAACGAATTGCTTCACGAACAGTTGGTGCACCAACTGGCATGATCATGAATTCTTGGAAATCAACCTTGTTATCAGAGTGAGCACCACCGTTGATAACGTTCATCATTGGTGTTGGCAATACGTGAGCATTGAAACCACCAAGGTAGTTGTAAAGAGGAACTTGTAATTCGTCGGCAGCAGCACGAGCAGCAGCAAGTGAAACAGCCAAGATAGCGTTAGCACCTAACTTACCCTTGTTTGGAGTACCGTCTAACTTGATCATTGCCTTGTCAATTGCGATTTGGTCGGTAACTTCCATACCAACAATTTCCTTAGCAATAACGTCGTTAACGTTAGCAACGGCCTTTAATACTCCCTTACCGCCGAAACGGTTCTTATCACCGTCACGCAATTCAACGGCTTCGTGTTCACCAGTTGAGGCACCTGAAGGTACGATTCCACGGCCAACACCACCAGCTTCAGTATAAACTTCAGCTTCAACTGTAGGGTTACCACGTGAATCAAGAACTTCACGTGCATAAATATCTGTAATAAGTGACATTTGATGAATCTCTCCTCTGTCTTAAATTCGATAGCAATCGCGCTATTTCATTAATATTGTATTATTTTGTGCATCCAAAAACAAGCATTTAGTGGTTAACTAACCTTAAAAATGTTTCAGGATCTAAACTTGCACCGCCTACTAAGACCCCATCAATGTCCCGACTGGCCATCAGAGCATTGATGTTTGAAATTGTAACACTACCACCATAAAGAACTCGAACATCATCAGCAACTTCTTTTCCGTACATGTATGCAATTGTTTGCCGAATTAGGTAGCATCCTTCTTCAGCTTCATCGGGATCAGCACTTTGACCGGTACCGATTGCCCAACTTGGTTCATAAGCGATGGTTACGTGCCTAATTTCATCACTTGATAGTCCCTTGGCATCAGATAAGATCTGATTAACAACCCAATGAACCTTCTTACCAGCTGTTCGCCGGCCCATTGTGTCGTCACAGCAAACAATTGGACAAAGGTGATCAGCTAAAGCTGCCTTGATCTTCTTATTTACAGTTTCATCAGTCTCATGAAAATATTTCCGGCGCTCAGAGTGTCCAAGGATTACATGGTGAATGCCAGCTTGATATAGAGCATAGGGGCTTGTTTCCCCTGTATATGCTCCCTCATTTTTATAATAACAATTCTCAGCAGCGATTTTTAGTGGGGACCCATCAGCAGCTTCTCTCATTGAAACTAGGGATAGTGTTGGCCCTGCAAGTGCTGTTTCCAACTGATTTGCTGGCGGCAACTGATCCTTTACCTTTTTAACAAACTCAACTGATTCGGCTACCGTTTTGTTCATTTTCCAATTACCAGCAATGATCGGCACCCTCATAAAATCACTCCTTTGCACCATAACGGTATTGTGGTATAAATCATCCTCAATATGCAAATGGGTCCAACCACCCGGAACTTCCGAGTATTTGGACCCTATTGTATTTACGGGGTTTGCAGAAAGCTAGTATCGCATCAACAAACGAACTAGTAGGCTTTCTTCCCTATTATATATTACTTTTCAGAAATTGCAGCAATTCCTGGCAAAGTCTTACCTTCAAGGTAGGTTAATGAAGCCCCACCACCAGTGGAAATGTGGGTAAGCTTGTCAGCAACACCCAATTGCTTAACGGCAGCAGTTGAGTCCCCACCACCAACGATAGTAGTAGCGTCACTCAAAGTACCAAGGAACTTACCAATTTCAAGGGTTCCCTTAGCAAAGTTAGGTTTTTCAAAGACACCCATAGGACCGTTCCAAACAACAGTCTTAGCATCCTTCAATACGTCTTCAAATTCCTTGATGGACTTTGGACCAATATCAAGGGCCATCCAGCCATCATCAATGTCGCCTTCAACAACCTCGGTGTTGGCATCGTTGTCAAACTTATCAGCTACAACGTTGTCAATTGGAAGAACAAGCTTGTCGCCAGCCTTGTCGAGGATCTTCTTAGCAACATCAACCTTGTCCTTTTCAACAAGTGAGTCACCAGTCTTAATACCCTTAGCAGCGTAGAATGTGTAAGCCATTCCTCCACCGATGATGATCTTGTCGGCCTTTTCAAGAAGGTTATCAATAACACCAATCTTGTCAGATACCTTAGCACCACCAAGAATAGCAACAAATGGACGTTCAGGGTTATCAACAGCATCACCCAAGAACTTGATTTCCTTTTGCATTAAGTAACCAGCAGCAGCCTTACCTGGCATATTAGTAGCGATACCAACGTTTGAAGCGTGCTTACGGTGAGCAGTACCAAAGGCATCGTTAACGAAAACGTCACCGAGTGAAGCCCAGTACTTACCTAGTTCAGGATCATTACCCGATTCACGCTTTACATATTCGCCGTCCTTAACATCTTCATAACGAGTGTTTTGAACAAGCAATACGTCACCATCTTTAAGTTCGTTAATAGCATCTTCAAGTTCCTTACCTTCAGTAACTGGAACGAACTTAACTGGCTTATCAAGTAATTCAGAAAGACGTTCTGCAACAGCCTTCAATGACTTAGCTGGCTTGTCTTCTTCCTTCTTAATCCGGCCAAGGTGTGAGAATAAGATTGCCTTACCATTGTGTTCAATAACATACTTAATAGTTGGCAATGCAGCAACGATCCGGTTGTCATCTTCAACCTTACTACCATCGTCACTAATTGGGACATTAAAGTCGACCCGCATTAAAACCTTCTTACCTTCAAGAGGTAAATCTTCAACAGTTAATTTTGCCATGAATTATGTTTCCTCCTTCTCTGTGAAGAAAAAGGTGGTTGGAGTTTCCTCCTCCCACCTTTCATTTAGCTTATTTAAGCAATTAGATTAAAGACTTGCGAAGTGAAGCAAAGTCCGGATCATGTTGCAAGTGAAACCATTTTCGTTGTCGTACCATGCAACAGTCTTAACTAATTGAGTACCGTCTTCGCCTTCCATGATTTCGGTTTGTGATGGGTCAAATACAGAACCAAAAGTAGAACCGATAATATCACTTGAAACGATTGGGTCATCAGTGTAACCGAATGCTGGGTTATCCTTAGCAGCTTCCTTCATAGCGTTGTTAACATCATCAACAGAAACCTTCTTGTTCATGATAGTAACAAGTTCAGTTAATGAACCATCAGGAACAGCAACACGTTGTGCGTGACCTGAAAGCTTACCATTCAATTCAGGAATAACAAGACCGATAGCCTTAGCAGCACCACTTGAGTGAGGAATAGTGTTAACAGCAGCAGCACGGTTGTTACGGAACTTCTTACCACGTGGTTGGTCAAGAACAGCTTGGCTACCAGTGTAAGCGTGAACAGTAGTCATAGTACCAACCTTGATACCAAAGTTCTTATTCAACCAGTATGCCATTGGTGCAAGGCAACTAGTGGTGCATGAACCAGCTGAAACGATCTTGTCGTCAGCCTTCAAAGTATCCAAGTTAACACCAGGAACAACGGTTGGAATGTTACCAGCAGGTGCAGAAATAAGAACACGCTTTGCGCCGGCATCCAAGTGAGCTTGCGACTTTTCTGCAGAAGTGTAGAAACCAGTACATTCAAGGACAAAGTCAACACCGTCGTTCTTTACCCAAGGAATGTTACGTGCGTCACGTTCTGCGTATACAGGGTATTCCTTACCATCAACAACGATACCCTTGTCAGTTGATGAAACTTCGCCATCAAAACGACCTTGGGTTGAGTCGTACTTAAGTAAGTAAGCCAACATTTCTGGTGAAGTCAAGTCGTTAATAGCAACAACTTCGATGTCATCAGTGTTGAGTTCGTGAATACGACGGAATGCCAAACGACCAATACGGCCGAAACCATTAATACCAATCTTTACAGTCATACTGCAATTTCCTCCTTTAGGAAAACATAATTAGTGTCTTTGCTAACTCAATCACATTTACTTAATATCAACTGTAATTAAGTAATACCAAGTATTTATCTAAAATCATGACTTAGCAATTACAACCTTACGGTATTAATAATACTCACAATTCACTAACTTGTCTATTCAATTAGACCGAAAAGTTTGATTTTTCTTGTGAAAACGTTATCATTTTAAAAATTTTAAATTTATTGTTGCAATTATGTTTGAAGTAAGATAATATAATATTTGTTGACGCGCCCTTAGTGTAATGGATCGCACGTGAGATTCCGGTTCTCGAGATCCGAGTTCGACTCTCGGGGGGCGCATTTTTTATGGTGTTTGATTTTGATTACATATTTCACCTAATAAAAAGAACCGTTGCTTATAAGCAACGGTTCTTTTTATATTCAATTGTTTATATTAAAGTAAAAAAGGTTGGTAAAAATTACTCTTACCAACCTTTTTACTTTATAAAGCTAAATTACTTTTCTTCAGCTGGCTTTTCCTTAGCCCACTTACGAATAGCTTCAATCTTTTTTTCCTTTAATGCTCGCTTGTACTTAGGAGCAATTGGCCGACGACCTTGAACGCCGTATGGGTGTGCTTTACGCATAGCAAATGCCTCCTTAATATATTAAACGTAAAATAATTAACGCTCCAATTATACCGGGCACGGTCTTAAAAAGCAACCCTTCTAAAGAATCCCTAACCATTCGATCCCACTATGACAATGATTAACAGCTAAAATATTTTTCTTAAACGTACCTAGACCAATTAAATGTAATCGCCTTAAAAATCCAATAATATAAATAGCTTGTAAAGCATACCAATATGAGGTATTATATAGTCGTAATCAAGAAGGAGCTAATTAAAGAGCTCACTAATATTAAAAAGAGGTAATTTATTATGACTAAAGATATGTTCGAAGCATTCGTTAAATTCAATAATACTGACTGGACAGTTCTTGATAAAGAATCAGCTGCCACTGAATTGGCTTTAATTGCTAAAAACCTTCACTAATAATCAACAATAATTATGGTTAATTATTTTATCTCCCTCTATTAATAATTAATCAACCATTACTATTCTAAATTGATTAAGAATAAAGAAGTTACTAACTAATACTTTAAGTATCTAGTTAGTAACTTCTTTTAATTAAAGCTCCTAGTTATTTTACCGCAAAAAAGGCTAATTATTTTATAGCAAAACATTTGACCTTTTTTGACCAAACGAGTATAGTATTCACATAAGTTAGCAAATAAGACTAACAAGTGCTAAAAATAAGGGAGGCCAATTTACTATGAATTTAGTTCCAACTGTCATTGAACAATCATCTCGTGGTGAACGTGCATATGACATTTACTCACGGCTTCTAAAGGATCGGATCATTATGTTATCTGGTCCAATCGAAGACGACATGGCTAATTCAATCGTTGCGCAATTGCTTTTCTTGGATGCGCAAGACTCTACTAAAGATATTTACCTTTACATTAATTCTCCAGGTGGTGTAGTTACCTCTGGAATGGCAATTTACGATACCATGAACTTTATCAAGTCTGATGTCCAAACTATTGTTATCGGAATGGCTGCTTCAATGGCTAGTGTCTTGGTATCATCTGGTGCTAAGGGTAAGCGTTTTGGTTTGCCACACTCACAAGTCTTGATTCACCAACCATCCGGTGGTGCTCAAGGTCAACAAACTGAAATTGAAATTGCTGCTACTGAAATCTTGAAGACCCGGAAGATGATTAATGAAATTCTGGCCAAAAATTCAGGGCAACCGATAGAAAAAATTAACCGTGATACCGAACGTGATCACTACTTAACCGCTCAAGAAGCTGTTGACTATGGTCTACTTGATGGAATCATGGAAAATAATTCTAAGTTAAAGTAATTTAGTAACTAAGTTAAAAAAAAGAGACCGGAAAAATTCCGGTCTCTTTTTATTTAGTTGCAATTTGACCACGTAACTCATCAGCATAGGCATTTAATTTCCGCAATCTGTGATTTACTCCGGACTTGGAAATTGGACCACCAGGAACTAATTCACCAAGCTCTTTTAAACTAACTTCTTGGTGCGCTAATCTTGTTTCCGCAATTTCCCGTAATTTATCTGGCAAACTTTCCAAACCAACTCGGGCCTCAATCAATTTAATATTCTCAATTTGTCTGGTTGAAGCATTGGCAATCTTATTCATATTGGCATTTTCACAATTAACCAAGCGATTGACTGAATTACGCATGTCACGAACAATCCGAATATTTTCAAATTGGAGCATTGAATTTGTTGCGCCAATCAGTGACATAAAATTAGCAATCTTTTCGGCTTCCTTAAGATAAACGATATATCCACTCCGTCGAGCTGTTGTTTGCGCATTTAGGCCAAACTGATTCATCATTTGTGCAATAATCTCATTATGTTCTTCGTATAAAGAATAAATCTCAAGATGATAACGGGAAGTTTCAGGATTATTCACCGATCCACCGGCTAAAAATGCACCACGTAAGTATGAGCGAACCATCCACTCATCCTTTAATAATTCTACGGGAACCTGCTCTTTTATCTGCATTCCCTGCAAAATCTTTAAGTCATCAAGAACCCGTTCTGCCGAATAACGCAACCGAACAATATATTGATTGTTCTTTTTCAGTTTCATTTTACGACGAACAACAATCTCACTTTCAACGTGGTAAAAGTCTTTCAGCAAAGAATAAATCCGGCGAGCGATTGCTGGATTTTCAGTCTGAATATTTAGTACTAGGTGGTGGTTACTAATTCCGATTGAACCATTCATCCTGATGAGGGCCATTAATTCGGCCTTGGCATTATCACGGTGAACCTTAATCGCTGTTAGCTCTTTTTTAACATCACTAGCATAGGACAAGGTTAAACACCTCCTAATCGTGAACTTCATGGAGGCGATTCATTAATTCATTAACAACCTTATCACGGTCATGAAATGCTCCATTATCCTTTAGCTGCAAGAAATTAGAACTAATTACCCGACATCCCTGCTTACGTAAGCCTTGGAAATCATGGCCAACAGGCTGGGAAATTTCATTCCATTCTTTAAAATCAATATAATTGTCAGGAACTGGTTCAATATTTACCAAAACAGTATTAATAAAGTTTTTACCAAGATGTCGGTTCAAGACACGAACATGATCGGCATCAGTAAAGTGGTCGGTTTCACCCTTTTGCGTCATGATATTACAGATATAGACAACTTCAGCTTTACTTTCACAAACGGCCTTAGCAACATCATGAATCATCAAATTAGGGAGAATACTGGTGAACAGGCTTCCTGGTCCCAAGACAATTTGATCCGCATTTTCAATTGCCTTAATTACTTCAGGAACAGCTTTAGCTTCGTGACCATCCTGATCATTTGATGGTGTTACCCATACCCGTTTAATTTGCTTATGGGCATGAGTGATTTCTGATTCGCCACTCAACGTTGAACCATCAGTAAATTCAGCGTTCAACGTTAATGGTTCGTCAGAAACGGGAAAAACATGTCCCCGAATTTCCATCATTCCTGAAAGTTCCTGGACAGCCTCAAAAATATCACCCTGCATTTCTGAAAGTGCGGAGATGATCAGGTTACCGATCGCGTGACCAGCTAGAAATTGGTCAGTCGTCTTAAAACGGTACTGAAAAATTTCCTGTTGAAGTTTTGGTAACTCGGAAAGGGCAACCAAAACATTCCGAATATCACCAGGTGGGACTACATTAATATAATTCCGTAAAATACCTGATGAACCACCATCATCAGCAACAGTAACTACTGCTGTGATGTCAGCATTTTGATCGCGTAATCCACGGAGAACAACCGGTAATCCGGTTCCACCCCCGATCACAACGATCTTTGGCTTATGAAACATATGATCCTTCCTCTACTGTTTATTCTGCTTTATCCACATCTCGATGGTGAACATTTACTTGGTAACCATCGTTTTTTAGATCTTCCGCAACCTTATTGGCAATTGTAACGGAGCGATGTTGTCCACCTGTACAACCAATTGCAATTGTAAGGCTGCTCTTCCCTTCACGGATATATCCGGGCATTGCTGTTTCTAACAGCGCCTTCAAATGACTGTAAAATTCCTTCGCCAATGGACTCTTCATCACATATTCTTGAACCGGAACGTCATTTCCAGTCAAATGTTTGAGCTCTGGAACATAGAAGGGGTTGGGGAGAAAACGAACATCAAGGACAATATCAGCATCTAACGGAATCCCATATTTAAACCCAAATGACATCACTTCAACGTAGAAGTTACTTCCTTCGCCGTGACCAAAAATCTTATTGATCCGCAATTTAAGGTTCCGCGGTGTCAAAGTTGTGGTATCAATCCGGACATCTGACTCGCTCTTTAAATTATTAAGGAGCTTTCGTTCAGCGGTTACCCCATCCAATAATCTTCCATGAGGAGACAACGGGTGCGAACGCCTTGTTTCCTTATAACGAGAAATCAGTTTATTATCATCTGCATCAAGAAAAAGAACGCTAACCTCAAGGTCCTTAAACTTCTTTAGTTCCTTAATTGCTGGTAATACCTGATCATAAAATCCCTGAGAACGGGAATCCATTACCATTGCAATTTTATCAAACTGACTGGCCTTCTTCATTACATCAACAAACTTCTCTGCTAAATTAGGTAACATATTATCAAACACAAAGTAACCTAAATCTTCAAAACTATGAACAGCAACTGTTTTACCGGCACCGCTCATCCCCGTGATAATAACCACTCGCATCTTTTTCTCCATTTTCTCCCCCTCTTTTCTACGCTTATACTTAGTCATTGTATCACAACGCCCCGGGCGTGTCTTTCAAAAAAGAGTGCGAGCCAGCAAAGGACTTGCGGAAGGCTAACAATTTCTCCTGACAACGGCGGCTTGCGCCTAGGAAGGAAGTTGCTAGTCCTAGCAAGTCTCTGGCGAGCAGATCTAGGCTCAGATGCCTAGAATTTAGGCGGAGATTCGGTCACGGTGAGCTAGATTTAGTAACAGTAGAACTGGCTTGCGCTTAGGAAGAAGGCAGCTCATACATAAAGAAAAAGTTCAGGACGATTTAAAATCGTTCTGAACTAATCTTAGTTATATGCTACTTTTTCTTCTCTTCAAGTTCCTTATCCCGTTCCAACATCTTCTTCAGATATTGCCCGGTATAACTTTCCTTAACTTCAGCAACTTCTTCGGGAGTCCCGGTAGCTACAACATAACCACCTGTATCCCCTCCCTCAGGGCCAAGATCAATTAACCAGTCAGCAGATTTAACGACATCAAGATCGTGTTCAATCACTAAAACAGTGTTCCCTGCATCGACGAGTCGCTGCAAAACTGCCAATAACCGTTTAATATCATCCATATGCAGTCCCGTCGTTGGTTCATCAAGAATATAGAAACTCTTCCCTCGTGATTGCCGGTGAAGTTCAGCGGCCAACTTCATTCGTTGGGCTTCACCACCTGAAAGCGTTGTTGCTGGTTGACCAAGAGTAACATAACCTAAACCAACATCTTCAATTGTTTGGAGTTTTCGCTTAATCTTTGGAATTGCACTGAAGAATTTCAATGCTTCGGAAACAGTCATATTTAAGACTTGTGAAATATTTTTTCCCTTGTACTCAACTTCAAGAGTTTCAGAATTGTAACGAGTACCATGACAAACCTCACACGGAACATAAACATCCGGTAAAAAGTTCATTTCAATCTTAATGATCCCGTCACCATGACACGCTTCACAACGACCACCCTTTACATTAAAGCTAAAGCGTCCTTTGTTGTAGCCGCGCATTTTTGCCTGGTTAGTCTGGGCAAAGAGTTCACGAATATCATCAAAAACACCGGTATAGGTAGCTGGATTACTCCGTGGTGTTCGGCCAATTGGGGACTGATCAATATCAATGATCTTTTCAATATTCTTAATTCCACTAATTGACTTATACTTTCCTGGCTTAGCTGAATTATTATTCAACTTTTGCGCTAAGATCCGTTTCAAGATCATATTAACCAGGGTCGATTTCCCTGAACCAGAAACACCAGTAACACAGATAAATTTACCAAGGGGAAAATCAACATCAATGTTCTTTAGGTTATTTTCGGCAGCACCTTTAAGGACTATGTGTTTTCCGTTACCTTCACGGCGTTCTTTAGGAACTTCAATCATCTTTTTTCCGGAAAGGTACTGACCGGTTAATGATTTTCGTGAACGCATAATTTGCTTAGGAGTTCCAGCGGCCATTACTTTTCCACCACTAGCCCCAGCTCCTGGTCCAATATCAACAATGTAATCGGCCGCACGCATAGTATCCTCATCGTGTTCAACAACGATAAGGGTATTTCCAAGATCACGCATTGCCTTTAATGAGGAAATTAGGCGATCGTTATCCCGCTGGTGTAACCCAATCGATGGTTCATCAAGAACGTACATTACACCAGAAAGGTTCGAACCGATCTGAGTAGCCAAACGAATTCGTTGAGCTTCCCCTCCAGAAAGTGTCCGCGCAGAACGACTAAGGGTTAGGTATTCAACACCAACATTTTTCATAAAGGTTAAGCGGTCTAAAATTTCCTTGAGGATTGGCCGAGCAATCTTCTCTTTTTGTTCAGAAAGCTTGATCCCCTCAAAGAACGAAATTGCCTCACTAATTGGTAATTCAGAAACTTCACCAATATTTTGACCAGCAATTTTTACGGCTAATGCCCGTTGATTAAGCCGGTACCCATGACAAGCTGGACATGGTAACTCTGTCATGTACTTTCGCATTTGCTCCCGGGTAAAGTCAGAATTAGTCTCCTTGTAGCGCCGCTTAACGTTGTTGATCACACCCTCAAATGGAACATCTACATCACGGACACCACCAAAGTCATTTTCGTAATGGAAGTGGAATGTTTTGTCTCCGTTACCATATAAGACTTGCCGTTGTTGCTTCTTTGGCAATTTATTAAATGGCGTATCCATGTCGATCCCGGCAGACTTACAGAATTGCTCAAGTAATTGTGGGTAATACTGTGAAGAAATCGGGTTCCACGGGATCATCGCCCCTTCTTGAAGCGTCTTTGTCCGGTCAGGAACCACTAGATCAACATCAACTTCAAGCTTTGAACCAAGTCCTTCACATTCTGGACAAGCTCCAATTGGCGCATTAAAGGAAAAGAGGCGGGACTCTAGCTCACCAACAGTGAAACCACAGATTGGACAAGCGTACTTTTCAGAAAACGGAATCGGTTCGCCACCAATTACATCTGCAATTGCATAACCATCACTTAGACGAAGGGCTGCTTCAAACGAATCAAACAGCCGGGAGCGAATTCCATCTTTAATAATAATCCGATCAATGACCACGTTAACGGTGTGCTTCTTATTCTTATCAAGCTCTGGAACTTCATCTAGTTCATAAGTTTCACCATCAACTTGAACTCGGACAAATCCTTCTTTCTTGATCTTCTCAAAAACCTTCTTTTGGGTTCCCCGCTTATCCCGGACAACTGGTGAAAGAATTTGCAGACGGGTCCGTTCGGGAAATTCCAATACCCGATCCACCATTTGGTCAGGTGATTGGCTACTAATCGGGATATGATCGTTTGGACAAATTGGTGTCCCAACCCGTGCCCAAAGTAGACGAAGGAAGTCGTTAATTTCCGTAACCGTCCCGACTGTTGAACGAGGGTTATGTGAAGTGGTTTTTTGATCAATTGAGATTGCCGGTGAAAGACCATCAATTGAGTCAACATCTGGCTTATCCATTTGTCCTAAGAACTGCCGGGCATAGGCAGACAAACTCTCAACATAGCGTCGTTGTCCTTCAGCATATAGGGTATCAAAGGCTAAAGAACTCTTTCCCGAACCAGATAAACCAGTAATAACAACAAGCTTATTTTTTGGAATTTTTACATCAATATTCTTTAAATTATGTGCCCGCGCACCATGAATAATAATCTTATCGTTTGCCACGGATAACTCACTCCCCCTTATTATTTTTTACTATGCTTTACTTTTTTAGTTTTCTTTCCTGTCATCTGTGCCTTTAATTCCATTACCGTATCACGGAGAGTTGCTGCTTGCTCAAAGTCAAGGCGTTTGGCAGCTGCCCGCATTTGTTCGGTTAGCTCTTCAATCATCTTAGTTTGATCATCACGTGAAAGTTTTGCAAAGTCCTTACTTGTAAATTCAGTACTATCGGCCTTCTTACCACTATCCTCAGTCTTAGTAGTTGATGAAATAGCTTCTTGAATTGGCTTAATGATGGTCTTCGGTGTAATACCATGTTTCTTATTATAAGCCATCTGGATTTCCCGACGTCGCTTCGTTTCATCAATTGCTTTTTGCATTGAATCCGTAACCGTATCAGCATACATAATTACTGAGCCATTAGCATTCCGGGCAGCCCGACCAATCGTTTGGATCAAGGAACGTTCATTCCGTAAAAATCCTTCCTTATCAGCATCAAGAATTGCTACAAGAGATACTTCTGGAACATCAAGTCCCTCCCGCAAAAGGTTAATCCCTACCAGGACATCAAACTTACCAAGACGAAGATCACGGATAATCTGGGTCCGCTCTAAGGTTTTAATATCACTATGAAGGTACTTTACCTTTAATCCAAGATCCTTGAGATAATCCGTTAAGTCCTCTGACATTTTCTTGGTTAAAGTAGTTACAAAGACCCGCTCATGCTTTTCAATCCGCTTATTAATTTCACCAACTAAGTCATCAATTTGCCCCATTACTGGCCGAACTTCAATCGTCGGATCAAGCAAGCCAGTTGGCCGAATAATTTGTTGGACAACGTGATCAGTTTGTTCCATCTCATATGGACCCGGTGTAGCAGACATGTAGACAACCTGATTAACGTGCTTCTCAAACTCTGCCAATTTTAATGGCCGGTTATCAAGCGCACTTGGTAAACGGAATCCATAATCAATTAACATCTGTTTTCGTGCCCGATCCCCATTGTACATTCCCCGGACCTGAGGCATCGTTTGGTGAGATTCATCAACTACTAACAGAAAGTCCTTGGGAAAGAAGTCCAATAGTGTATACGGTGGTTCACCAGGCTTGCGTCCATCCATATACCGTGAATAGTTTTCGATTCCGTTACAGTAGCCCATTTCACGAAGCATCTCAATATCATAGGTTGTCCGTTGCTGAATTCGTTCAGCTTCAAGCAACTTTCCTTCATTTGTAAACTTCTTAACCTGCTTTTTCATATCGTTTTCGATCTGTGGAAGAGCCCGGTCCATAATTTCCTCACTGGTTAAAAAGTGGGTCGCCGGGAAGATTGATATATGTTCCCGATCCCCAATCACTTCACCAGTAAGGGCATCAACTTCACGAATCCGATCAATCTCGTCACCAAAAAATTCGATTCGTAGCGCCTTATCTTCTCGTGATGCCGGGAAAACTTCAACAACGTCCCCATGAACCCGGAAACGCCCCCGTTGAAAGTCAATATCATTTCGTTCAAACTGGATATTAACCAATTCTCTCAGTAATTGATCCCGTTCAATCTCTTGACCAACCCGCAACGAAACAACGTGGTTATGGTATTCACTTGGGTCCCCAAGTCCAAAGATACTAGAAACTGAAGCAACAACAATCACATCGTCACGTTCCATTAGCGAACTAGTTGCTGAGTGACGAAGTTCATCAATTTCATCATTAATTGAAGCATCCTTTTCAATATAGGTATCACTTGAAGGCACATATGCTTCTGGTTGGTAATAATCATAGTAGGAAACAAAGTATTCAACCGCATTGTGGGGAAAGAACTTCTTCATTTCACTGTATAGTTGACCTGCCAACGTCTTATTGTGAGACAAAATTAACGTTGGCTTATTTACATTTGCAATTACGTTGGAGATCGTAAAAGTCTTCCCAGTCCCAGTTGCCCCTAGTAGGATTTGCGACTTTTCTCCCTTTTCGATTCCAGTCGTTAATTCTTTAATTGCCTCTGGTTGATCACCAGTAGGTTGATAGTCAGAAACTAATTCAAAATTTTTATGAGGTTGGCGATATATCACAAGTAATCCTCCTCAGTACCTGAAAATGGAAGGCAACAATTTATCTCTGCTACCTTCCGTCTCAATGGTTACAATTATCCTCTTTAGTTTATCACCAGAACATGTATTCGTCTATCTATATGAAATGCTCAATTTGTCTTATTATAAAACAACAAATCAACGGAAATTAACTTTATCTTAATCCTGATTAGACATGGTTGAATCATAATTTTCCTCTCCGTATAATAGTAATGTTTAAATTTCACAAAAGAGAAAGTTGGAGATCAATGTTTAGTAGTTTAAAGCAAAAACGGGAACTTCAATTGGGGAGTTTATTTGTTGTTCTCGCAATCATTTGCTTTTTAGGAACCGCAAGTCAGTTGCTCACCCACCTGCAAGAAGCAACCTTACCCTTTATATTATGGTGGATTTTAAAAACATTTATTAGTACGACCGTATTATGGGTCCCAATCGCAATTGGGGCTAACCAACACCAAGGGCGATTTAATCGCCAAATTGCGGTATTAACCTTATGGATCGTCGGGGCAATTACCTTTACCTGGGCAAAGTTTACAACCCAACCAATAATTACCTCAGCCCAGCCATCTCCCGAACTCTACGTTGTCCAGCAGGTATTCATCACCTGGCTCATTTGTAGTGACTTTTACCTTTTCGCACACCCACTACAAAAGTTTTGCCATCGCTGGTCAACAGTTACCCGTCGACACTGGCTAATTGGGTTTTCATTTATTTTCTTGCTGATTAACCTTGTTAGTGGCTACGATGCCTTTGGTTTTCACCGGGGAACGAGTTTAATTTGGTTTATCTACCTTTTCGCACTTGGAGATTGGCTAGCAAATGATCGCGAATGGCTTAAGAAGTGGTCCAATGCTCGTTATTTCTTTTTAACAGTTATTAGTTTACTCTTTGCCGCCCTCATCACCTGGCTTAATATGAACCACGTTGACTATAGCCCCCACAGTGATTTGACTCCTGATACCCACTACCTATTAGGGATTAACCCGTATCAACCATTCTTACTTCTCACTTGTCTTATCATGACGGCGTGGTTCTTACGGACACAGGAGGAAAAACATGAAGATCAGCTTCTTCCTGTCATGGGACTCCTCCTCTTGAATTTTCTTGGGTTACCAATGCTTTTTACACCTTTACTATTACCTCAAGTAAGTTGGCAAGCAATAATTATCCTGGGAATTACGATTGTTGTTATTTTCAGTGCCATTATGATTCTTGTTAATTTCCTGGGAAATAAAATTAATTGGCAGTTAAACTATTGGAATCTTCTTCAAAGACTGAAGCACTTTAGCAAGCATTACTGGCCGGTCCTTTTAACTTACCTTATTCTTTGGGGAATTACGCTAGCCTCATTTGCGATTCTTTGGAATGGTAAATTTACTATGGTAGAGTGGATGCTTACCGAACGACCAAAAATTATCACGGTAAACGTCTTAATCATCTTTGCAATTGCCCTAATCTTGATGGCAATTACTAATCGCTGGTGGCTCAGTTCCGGAATCACAATAATCCTCTATCTTGGTTGGCTTGGTGCTTCTGTCCTAAAGATTGCTGCACGAAATGAGCCAATCATTCCGACTGACATTTCAACATTAACCGCTCCTGGAGAAATGCTTGGAATGGTTAACAAGTGGATAATTGCTTTTACATTAATTGCCATTATTGTTGCCCTCGTTGCTAGTTGGCAACTAGAAAAGCGCTATGGAAAGACTTGTCGTTTTAACCCAGCGATGCGAATCGTAATTGCTATCCTTTCCTGTATTTACCTTCTTAGTTTTAACTTAGCTAACCATAGTAATTCGATTGTTTATAAGCAATTACAAAATATTGATGACACTCCATATTTCTATTCTCAATTACGGGGCGCTAAAATGAATGGTACTCTTTTGCAGTTTGCCAATAATATCGATGTCCATGTGATGAGTAAACCTAAAGGATACTCACCAGCAACGATGGCGCACTTAGAAAAACGTTACGCAAAGATTGGCGCAGAAATTAATCGCAATCGAACCCATAATAGGGTTGGCAACCAAAACCTCGTGTTCGTTCTTAGCGAAAGTTATGCTGACCCGGCTAAAGTTCCCGGAATGAAAGTTAGTGGGGATCCGCTCCCTTACCTTCACCAATTAAAGAAACAAACTACTAGTGGATTAATGCTAAGTTCTGGTTATGGTGGTGGAACCGCAAATATGGAATACCAGGCATTAACTAGCCTTTCCATGGCTAACTTTTCGCCAACCTTACCGACTCCATATTCACAACTTGTTCCGTACCAAAAGCGGACTTTTACCATCAATAACCTCTTTAACTACAGTATTGGGATTCACCCCTTTACCGCTAACCTGTACAGTAGAAAAACTGTTTACAAGAAGTTTGGCTTTAACAAGTTCTATCATTTCGATGGTGGAGATAAACTTACTTACACCAATAAAATTCATAATAGTCCCCGAGTAAGTGATGATTCAGCTTATAAAGAGGTAACCCTCAACCTTAAGCGACAACCTTACGGTAAGTTTGTTCAATTAGCTACCATGCAAAATCACATGCCGTACGACCCAACATACTATGCTAAAAATAATTATCATGTTTCTGGTAAGGGCTTTAAGACTCCTGAACAGAAGGCGCAAATTGAAACTTATATTCAAGGGATCCATTATACCGATCAGGCATTGAAAGATTGGATCCATCAATTAGACAATCTAAATCAACCAACCACCGTCGTTTGGTACGGTGACCACCTTCCCGGGATTTATCACGGTCTGCCAATGGGAAAGTACGGTACCCAACTGCACGAAACTGATTACTTTATCTACAGCAATGCAGCTGCTCGCAAAATTAACCATAACCGTCTGACTTGGCAGCACCAGTTAGTTGGGCCAAATAACTTTGCTGCAATGGCCCTAGCTCAGATGGACGTCAAGGTTTCTCCATACTATGCTTTAATGACAGAAATTACAGAAAAGGTTCCAGCAAATTCTCTACCAACTAATGGAACCGCCAAGAATAATTCTGCCCACCAGGGAGGAATTGATTTCGTTAATGCTCAAGGTAAACATGTTAAACTCACGGTAAAGCAAAAGAAGCTTTTTCACGACTACCAACTAGTTCAATACGACTTAACTGCTGGTCATCATTATCTTTTAAAGAATTCATTCTTAAAACAAATAGCAAAATAAAAGCTAAAAAGACGTCCCAAACGATAATGTTTAAGACGTCTTTTTGTGTTCATTAGTTTTTGCTAGTGTTAGCAGCCATTGTTTATTTTTTACTGCAACACAGTCGAAATATGTTCGTCCTAACTTTCCTCAAGCTAACGACCTCCACCTCTGACGACAAGCTCGTCATTCGTTGGAGAAATCGTTAGCCACCGGAAAGTTTTAACGGACTCACACTCTTATTATTCCTCCGCAAATTCCTTTAATGCTTTTTCGAAGGAAGCAAGCTTGGTGTTAGCTTCATCGAGGGAAGGTGCACTGGTACCAATGTAGAACTTCAGCTTTGGTTCAGTACCAGATGGACGAATAGCAATCCAGGTTTCATCATCAAGAATATAACGAAGAACGTTTGATTCAGGGATTCCTAATTCGCTAACTTGACCATCAGCAGTAGTCTTTGTTCCCTTAGAGAAGTCTTCAGTAACAGTTACTTTATGACCAGCAAATTCGGTTGGTGCTTCTTCACGGAACTTCTTCATCAAGGCTTGAATCTTAGCTGGGCCATCAACACCTGGGTACATGTTAGCAACTGTCTTTTCACGGAAGTAACCATACTTCTTGAATAATTCTTGAAGGCCATCATACAATGTCATGTTCCGGCTTCTGTAGTAAGCGGCAACTTCAGCTAAGAGAGTCAATGATTGGATAGCATCCTTATCACGAACAAATGGCTTAATAAGGTAGCCATAACTTTCTTCAAAGCCAAACATGAAGGTGTGATCAGCCTTACCAGTTTCGTATTGGTGGATTTGATCAGCAATCCACTTGAAACCAGTTAAGACGTTGATCATCTTCACACCGTAGCTTTCAGCAATTTTAGCGGCAAAGTTTGTTGAAACGATTGACTTTACAGCCGCTGCGTTCTTTGGTAAAGTTCCTGCTTGCTTGTGAGCTTCAAGGATGTAAGCCAACATAATTGATGCAATTTGGTTACCAGTCAACAATTGGTATTCACCATTAGGTTGACGGACGGCACAACCAAGACGATCGGCATCTGGGTCAGTAGCAATCAAAACATCCGCATCAATTTCTTTTCCTAACTTAATTGAACGAACAAATGCTTCTGGAAATTCTGGGTTTGGGTGTTCCAAACCAGGGAAGTCACCATTTGGTTGAGCTTCTGTAGGTTCAATAGTGAAGTTAGTGAAGCCAGCTTGACGCAATGCTCGTTCACCAAGCATCCGTCCTGTACCACATAATGGGGTGAAGACAAACTTCATGTCTTTACCATATTCCTTAGCAAGTTCAGGGTTAACGGTAACACTCTTTGCATTAGCCAAGTATGCAGCATCAACATCTTCACCAATGATCGTTTCGATCCCATTGTCTAACATTTCTTGTTCATCAGCTAATTTGATGTCAAAAATATCGGTAATCTTCCGGATGTAGCCAGTCATCATGTCTGATTCCTTTGGTGGCATTTGTCCACCATCTTCACCGTAAATCTTGTAACCGTTATATTCCTTTGGATTATGACTAGCAGTAATCATGATCCCAGCATAGGTGTGTAAGTGACGAACGGCAAATGACAATTCTGGTGTTGGCCGTAAGTTATCGTAAATGTATACCTTAATACCGTGAGCACCTAATACTCGTGCTGAATCATGGGCAAATTGGCGTGAATTGTGACGTGAATCATAACTAATCGCAACTCCACGATTCTTAATTTCATCACCTAAGGAATCCATTAACGTTGCCAAACCTTCAGTTGCTTGACGAACAGTATAAACATTCATCCTGTTAATACCAGGACCCATTAGTCCCCGCATTCCGGCAGTACCAAAAGACATTGGTGCGTAAAATGCATCCTCAATTTCCTTATCGTCATGCATTGCATCTAATTCTTTTTTCAAGTTTGGTTCGAGATCAGTCCGTTCTTTCCAAACTTGATAAGTATCTTTCCAGCTCATCAAAATTGCTCCTTTGTATCTCATAATCTGCTACCAGTATAACTCATTATAGGCTAGCTGTGTTCGTTTACTTTGTTGTTTTACTAAAGTTTTACTAGAAGCATTAAAAAGGACCAGGCAACCTCTGCCTCGTCCTCAATAATTATTATAATGATTGAATATATTGGTAAACCTGTTGACCAGCGATCGAACCATCACCAACAGCAGTGGCAATTTGACGCAATGGGGTTTCACGTACATCACCAACAGCAAAAATACCTGGAATCTTCGTCTTCATCGTGTTATCCGTCTTGATCCAGCCAGCATCATCAGTAATTCCTAATGAAGTAAACTGTTTAGTCATCGGAACATTACCAACGTAAATAAAGATCCCATCCGCTGGCATTTCACCATCTTCACCAGTCTTATTATTATGAGTCTTAACACCAGTAACTTTAGCATCATCACCAACGATTTCCGTCACACTAGTATTAAAGACAAACTTCATTTTATTATTCTTCATCGCTTCATCTTGAAGGAGTGGTTGAGCACGGAGTTTATCTCCCCGGACCAACACTGTTACTTGAGAAGCGAGGTTGGCAAGGTACATCCCCTCTTCAACAGCAGAATCACCACCACCAACAACAATGAGTGGCTTATCTCTAAAGAAAGCTCCATCACAAACAGCACAATATGAAACACCCCGGCCACTAAATTCATCTTCACCGGGCACATTCAAGTGACGTTGTTCAGAACCAGTTGCAATTACAATTGCCTTAGCGACAAAGTGATCGTCCATATCAGTGGAAACATTCTTAGTTCCATCATCGTTAACTTCAATCTTTGTGACAGTCCCGTAGGCATATTCAGCTCCAAATTGGATCGAGCCATCATACATTTGTTGAGCTAGCTCAGGGCCCTTAATGCTCTTAAAGCCAGTATAATTTTCGATTGTTGCGGTGTTATTTAAATTACCACCGTAGATTCCCCGATCAAGCATCAAGACGGATAAATTAGCCCGTGAGGCGTACATGGCAGCTGTCATTCCTCCCGGACCAGCACCGATTACTACTACATCATAATGGTCCTTATTAGCCATTTAAAGACCCTCCTTAGTACAGTTGATTACTAATCATAATAACTTGTTTCGCCACTATTGTCTATCCTCTAGCTTACTATTGATAAGTTAGCAAAAACTGCTATTAAGTCAAAACATGTTCGCAGGAAAGAGCCTTAAAGACAACAAACTCCCTCTCAGATGCTTTCAGCATCTAATCGGGAGTTTGTATGTAACCAAGTCGAAATACGTTCACCGCGACCGTCACCTCCGTCTAAATAGTCCAGACTTGATTGTAAACAATCATCGTCTGGACTTTCTTAGTACTCGGTGACTAGTTCGTCGCGGTTCACGTTCTATTTTTACTTCTTCTTTTCGTCCTCAGCTACGAATTTGGTACCGAGGTCTTTAATGTATTGACGTAATTCATCCTTAACTTGTGGATGCTTTAGACCATATTCAATATTAGTCTTAACCCAACCAAACTTATTACCAACGTCATAACGGTCACCCATGTATTGACGTGCAAAGACACGTTGAGTTTGGTTAAGGGTATCAATTGCATCCGTTAATTGGATTTCGCCACCCTTACCAGGCTTAGTCTTGGCCAAAACATCAAAAATTTCTGGAGTAAAGACATAACGGCCAATAATCGCTAAGTCACTTGGCGCCTTCTTTGGTTCTGGCTTTTCAACAAAGCTTGTAACGTTAAAGAGGCCTGGTGTAACTTCCTTACTTGGGTTGATAACACCGTACTTAGCGGTATCTTCGTGCGGTACACGCATAACAGCAAGGGTGGATGCACCTGTTTGTTCGTAACTATCAATTAATTGCTTAGTTAATGGTTCACCATCATTATTAATGTTATTCAAATCATCACCGAGCATTACAACAAATGGTTCATCACCAATAAAGTCACGAGCAGTCAAAACAGCATCCCCAAGGCCACGTGGATGTGATTGCCGAATGAAGTAAATGTTAATGTCAGTGGTCTCTTCAACTAACTTCAACATTTCATCCTTATGCTTTGCCCGTAAGTTATCTTCCAGCTCTGGATTAGAGTCGAAGTGGTCTTCAATTGACCGCTTGTTCTTGCCGTCAACAACGACAATGTCTTCAATTCCCGACTTGCGAGCTTCTTCAACAATAAATTGAATCGTTGGCTTATCAACGATTGGTAGCATTTCCTTTGCTAATGCCTTTGTTGCCGGAAGAAAACGAGTCCCCAAACCAGCAGCAGGAATAATTGCTTTACGTACGCGTTTCATAATAATAAACCCTTTCCACGAGATTTTTTAATTCTCAATCTCCACTGTAAGCATTTTACCATAATTATTCAATTTCTGAAGTAAGATCTCGACTCATCAATTGAGAAATTGCATTCTTAATGTCCTCCCCCTCATAAAGGACACGGTATAGTGCATCAGTGATTGGCATCTTAACTTGTCGTTTTAAGCTTAATTCATGGGCGGCCTTAGTAGTGTATACCCCTTCAATTACCATTCCCATGTGCTCAATTACATCATCAAGCTTTCTTCCTTGCCCTAATTGGTAACCAGCACGCCAATTCCGCGAGTTCTTACTAGTTGCAGTTACGACTAGATCACCAACTCCTGACAAACCAATAAACGTCATTGGGTTAGCGCCAAAAGCTACACCAAGGCGCCGAATTTCAGCTAGTCCCCGAGTAATTAAAGCAGCTCGGGCATTATCATGGTAGCCAAGTCCTTGAAGAGCACCTGCACCGATTGCAATGATGTTCTTTAAGGCAGCCCCGAATTCCGCACCAATCACGTCATTGTTGGTGTAAACACGGAAGTAATTATTACTAAAAATTTTCTGAATCCGTGCAGCATCATTTAAGTTAGCACAAGCGGCAGTAACAGCAGTCATATCTTTAATTGCAACATCCTCAGCATGACTTGGCCCAGAGAGTACCACAATATCTTGACGGTTCTCTTCATTAATTTCTTCCATTAACATCTCTGAAGGGCGCTTATAAGTATTTTGCTCTAACCCTTTAGTCGCGTGAACGATTAATGGCCGCTGATGGTTCTTTTCCAAGATTGTATTAAGTTGACTTGCCACCTGGCGAATCCCCTTTGTTGGGATAACAATTAAAATAATTTCAGCACCCTTAACGGCTTCCTCCATATCCGAGGTTGCTACTAACTTATCTGAATAAACAAAGTCCTTCATGTAGTGAGGGTTAACGTGTTCATTATTTAATTGATCAACTTGTTCCTGATTACGGGACCATAATTTAACATTATGACCATTTTCCACTAGCATATTTGCTAGCGTACTTCCCCACGAACCTGCTCCTAAAACTGCAATTTGTTCAGCCATAGCCATTCTCCTTTATAACAAATAAAATTATTGATTTACATACCACGGAAGATTTGTCCGCTGCCGTCTAGCAATTAAAATAATCAATGCCGCAACAAAAAAAATTAATGATAGTACTTGTGATACCCGAATGACACTTCCAATCATTAAGCTATCTGTCCGCATTCCTTCAATAAAGAATCGGCCAAATGAATACCACATCACATAGGTCAAGAAAACTTCTCCCCGTTTAAACAAGTGACGACGGTGACGTAACAGAAGTAACAATACAAACCCGGTTAAATCCCATAACGATTCATATAAAAAAGTTGGTACCCGGTAATGGTTCCCGATGTACATTTGATTAATGATCCATTCTGGAATATGTTGGCTAACTAAAGCTGCTCGAGTTGTAATCGCACCAAAAGCTTCCTGGTTCATAAAGTTGCCCCAACGACCAATTCCTTGAGCCATAATTAATGTTGGCGAAATCACATCCATCATCGTCCACATCGAAATTTGCCGCGCTCGACAAAAGAAGTAGAGGATTAAGACTCCACCAATAATCGCCCCATAGATTGCAATTCCGCCATCCCAGATCGCAATAATTTCTCCCGGATGTTGGGAATAGTATGACCATTGAAAGGCAACATAATAAAGACGTGCACAGACGATTGCCACTGGTAATGCCCATAAAAGGTAATCATAGAAGTAATCCTCATTAATCCCCCGTCGTTGACCTTCACGGACCGACAAGATTAAGGCAAGAACAACTCCAGTAGCAATGATGATCCCATACCAGTGAACCTGGATGGGACCAAAATTAAAGGCGATTGGATTAAGTGCCAGGGCAGTCAAACCTAAATTAGTCATTATCTTGCTTTTCCTTTGTATCGCGTGCTGAGTTTTGTTTGATTAACCTGTTTAGATTATCATCAAAGGTCTTGGTTGCATCATACCCCATCGTTTCGGCACGGTAGTTCATCGCAGCCGATTCAATGATAATTGCAAGATTTCGCCCAGTCTTAACCGGCACGGAAACTTTGGGAATGATTACTCCTTGGATAGTTTGGGTATCGCCCCGATCACCTAAACGATCAAACTGAACGTCTGGTGTCCAAGTTTCCAAATGGACAATCAGGTTAATAACGTCGCTCGGCATAATTGCCCCAGTTCCGTAAAGGGTCGAAACATCAATAATTCCGATTCCTCGAATTTCCATTAAGTGCTTCAAAATTGCTGGCGCAGTCCCAACAAGAGTCTGTTCATCCCGAGCATAAACTTCAACCCGGTCATCAGCAACTAAACGGTGTCCCCGTCGTACAAGCTCAAGGGCAGTTTCACTCTTTCCGACTCCCGAATCACCAGTAATTAACACTCCAACCCCGTTAATATCCACGAGAACCCCGTGAAGTGATTGACGTGGTGCTAACCGCCCTAGAAGGTAAGAGGTCATGTTACTTAAAATTTGGGAAGAGGTTAGGTGCGTACCCAAAATCGGAATCCTAGCATTCTTTGCAGCTACCTGTAATTCTTCAGGGATCGGTAAGTTAGTTGAGATAACAAAACATGGTGTTTGTGGTGCACACATTTTTGTTAAGTACTTTTCCCGTTTCTCATGAGTTAGGTCCTTTGCAAAGGATGTTTCAGTAATTCCCAATAATTGAATCCGCATTGCAGGATAATGCCTAAAGTAGCCAGCAAATTCAAGGGCTGGTCGCGAAATATCACTAGTAGTAATCGGACGTTGGAGGTATTCTTCTCCTTGCAAAACTTTTAAGCGAACGTTATCAACAAGTTCTTTTACGGTAACATGATCTGCCACTGTTCTCACTCCTTCACTAATTATTGATGTGATCAGAAATAATCACATTACAAATTGACATAATAATTGCAATCAACATTGCTGAGCCAAAGGATGAGAAGTGAAAATAAAACGAGCCAACAAAAGATGACGTTAATTGTAGCATCAAGGCATTAATCACAATACTAAACAATCCTAAGGTAAGCACATTAATGGGCAGCGATAATATCAACAAGATTGGCTTTACTAAAACATTTAATACCGCTAAGACAAGGCTTGCGAGTAAAGCAACTCCAACGCTATTGACATAAAACATCCCAGTATTTGAAAAGAGTCCGGCTAATGCAATAAAGAGAATTGTATCTATTATTACACGCTTGATAAATTCCATCTATGACCGTCCATTCTTCTTAATATCTTTTTCTTCGACATCTGTTAATTGCCGCCGTCCCTGCGAATCCTTTGTTTTTTGTGGCGTAGACGTTAAGTCAG
Source organism: Limosilactobacillus agrestimuris (assembly GCF_943193105.1). Classification (NCBI taxonomy): domain Bacteria; kingdom Bacillati; phylum Bacillota; class Bacilli; order Lactobacillales; family Lactobacillaceae; genus Limosilactobacillus; species Limosilactobacillus agrestimuris. The sequence goes on along the minus strand of NZ_CALPCW010000005.1, from coordinate 48,247 downwards.
AGAACGCCTTAAACAAGCCAGCAATTCCGGGATGAGCTGGATCCGGCGGAATAATTGCCAACAACACAATGTATACAATAACTCCAGGAAAGATTCCTGTAATTGCCGTAAACAAAATGTACGCAATCCGTAAGTAAAGTGGTTTGGTATTAAAATACTTAGCTAAACCACTTAGGACCCCAGCAAGCCAGCGATCATCATAAGATCGGGTTAACTTTTTTGACATAATTCATCCCTCCTAATAGCTTAATCTTACTGTGTTTTCTCGGTAACTGCAATCAGATTTACTGAGGATTTTTTTGACTTAACTTCCATTGGAGGTAGGCGTTAATGAATGGGTCTAAGTCGCCATCCATCACTGCCTGTCCATTATGGGTTTCATGACCACTTCGGTTATCCTTTACCAAAGTGTACGGGTGGAACACATATGAGCGAATTTGAGAACCCCAACCAATTTCAAGTTGTTCTCCCTCAATCTCAGCCCGCTTTTTAGCCTTCTTCTCTTCTTCCAATTCATAAAGTTTGGATTTTAACATATTCATCGCCGTAACCCGGTTTTGCAACTGGGACCGTTCTGCCTGAGATGAAGTAACAATTCCAGTTGGAATATGAGTAATCCGCACTGCTGATTCAGTTTTGTTAATATGCTGACCACCGGCACCACTAGAACGGAAAGTATCAACCCGGAGATCTGAAGGGTCAATATCAATGTTCACACTTTCATCGAGCTCCGGCATTACATCAACCGAAGCAAAAGACGTGTGTCGCCGCCCTGCCGCGTCAAATGGCGAAATGCGGACAAGACGGTGAACTCCCTTTTCACTTCGAAGGTAGCCAAAAGCATTATGTCCTTTAATCAATAGGGTAACACTCTTGATTCCGGCCTCATCTCCAGCTTCATAACTGGCAGTTTCAACCTTGAAGCCATGTTGTTCACCCCAACGAATGTACATCCGGAGGAGCATGGCACCCCAATCTTGGGCTTCCGTTCCTCCAGCACCCGGGTGAATTTCCAAAATAGTATTTTTAGCATCATATTCACCATCAAGTAACTGGTTAAGTCGGTACTGTTCAAGCTCCTTTTTCGTTTCTGTAAATGAGCTTTCAAACTCACTTTGGAGATCGGGATCAGGCTCTAGTTCAAGTAATTCGATCGATGTTTGTAAATTACCGATACTATCCCGTAATTTAACAAAATTATCCCGCTTATCCTTGAGTTCATTGTTAGCATTAATTACTTTCTGCGCAGCAACATTATCGTCCCAAAAGCCAGGTTCGGTCATCTTTTGTTCATTTTCCGCAATGCTTTCATCTAACGCATTTAGGTCAAAGAGACCTCCCGAAGCGGGCAACTTCATGTTGCATTGCTTCTACTTTTTTCTTTGCTTCACTAAGTTCCAAAATGGTTCCTCCATTATTAAATCAAAACGGTAACAGGTACCGCCTTAGGGCCACCTGCTACCGTACCTTGATAGTTATTAGTATTTAGTTTAACGGGTAACGTTTTGACGAATCTGTGACTTCATGAAGAGTCGAGTAGTTTCGTATTCGATATCCGCAATCATTTGTTCAAACATATGGTAACCAGCAGTTTGGTATTCAACAAGAGGGTTCAATTGGCCGTAACCACGAAGACCAACTGATTGACGGAACTGGTCCATTACATCAATGTGATCAGTCCAGTGGGAGTCAACTACCCGCAAAAGGACAACCTTTTCAAATTCGAGCATTTGTGCTGGATCATAAAGCTGCTTTTGCTTATCCTTGTAAACCTGCTTAGCGTATCCCATTAAGAAATCAACCATTTCTCGTGGTGACTTATTTGCTAAATCAGAAACGCTAATCGTATCTGGCTTAACAATTACTTCTTCAGCAAAATCAACAATTCCTTTAAGATCCCAGTCCTTGCGATCTCCAAGAGTATGTTGTTCTACTTCCCGCTGAATAGTCCGCCTAAAGATCGGCATAAGAACCCACTTTAACGACTTATCTTCAGTAATGATTTCTTGCCGTTCCTTATAGATTATTTCCCGTTGTTCACGCATAACATCATCATATTGAAGAACGTTCTTCCGGGAATCGTAGTTGTTCCCTTCAACCCGTTTCTGTGCGGATTCAACTTGATGGGTTAAGAAACGACTCTTGATTACCGCATCATCATCGTCAACCTTCATCCGTTCCAAGAAGGCCTTGATCCGGTCACCACCAAACCGTTTCATCAAGTCATCCTCAAGTGAAAGGTAGAATTGTGAAAGACCTGGATCGCCTTGACGACCAGAACGTCCCCGTAGCTGGTTATCAATTCGCCGTGATTCATGTCGTTCAGTCCCAATAACAGCTAAACCACCTAATTCACGAACACCAGGGCCAAGTTTGATATCAGTTCCCCGTCCGGCCATGTTCGTCGCAATTGTAACGGCACCACGTTGACCAGCATTTTTAATAATGTCAGCTTCTTTAGCGTGGTTCTTCGCGTTTAAGACAACGTGAGGAATATGTTCTTGATCCAATAGGTGGGAAAGGTATTCAGAAGTTTCAACGGCAACAGTACCAACCAAAATTGGTTGACCCTTTTCGTGTAAACTCTTGATCCGCTTAACAACGGCCGCAAACTTACTCTTCAATGTTGGATAAAGTAAGTCAGGTTCATCTTTCCGTTGAACAGGACGGTTAGTTGGAATTGTAATGGTTTCCATGTTGTAAATCTCACGGAATTCTTCCTGTTCAGTCTTAGCAGTCCCAGTCATCCCCGCAAGCTTATTGTACATCCGGAACAAGTTCTGGTAGGTGATGTTAGCCATGGTCTTGTTTTCTTCTTGAATCTGAACGCCTTCCTTAGCTTCGATCGCTTGGTGAAGGCCATCAGAGAACCGCCGACCTTGCATAACCCGTCCGGTAAATGAATCAACGATCAAGACTTCACCATCAGAAACCACGTAATCCTTATCCAAGGTCATAATGTAATTGGCCCGTAAAGCCTGATCCAAGTGGTGGGTCAATGCAGTATTTTCTGGATCATAAAGGTTCTTTAAGTTGAAATACTTTTCAGCCTTTTGAATTCCTTCATCAGTCAAGGCAACTGTCTTTGACTCGAGGTCAACCTTGTAGTCAACCTCATTTTTCAATGTCTTAACAAAACGATCAGTTTGCTTATAAAGCTTTGAAGTACCAGTACCTGGGCCAGAAATAATCAATGGTGTCCGCGCTTCATCAATCAAAATTGAATCAACCTCATCAACTAAGGCATAATTCAGTCCCCGTTGAACCTGGTCTTCCTTATAAACGGCCATGTTATCACGAAGATAGTCGAACCCAATTTCACTGTTTGTGGAGTACATAATATCAGCCTTATATGCTTCACGTTTTTGATCTGGTGACATCTCAGAATTATTAACCCCAACACTGCACCCAAGCCAATTATAAAGTTGACCCATTTCTGTGGCATCACGCTTTGATAGGTATTCGTTAACCGTAATAACATGAACACCCTTACCGCTAATTGCGTTAAGATAAACCGGCATGGTGGCGGTTAAAGTTTTACCTTCACCAGTCTTCATTTCGGCAATGTTACCTTCGTGAAGAACAATTCCCCCCATAATTTGAACGTGGAATGGGTAAAGACCCAAGACACGTTTTGCTCCTTCACGTGCTACCGCAAAGGCTTCTGGCAACATGTGGTCAAGATCTTCACCCTTCTTGTAGCGTGCACGAAATTCGTCAGTCTTCGCTTTTAGCTCATCATCTGACATTGCTGCCATTGGCTTAGCATATTTTTCAACTTTATTCGCGATCTTATTAATCCGCCGTAATTCACGACGATCGCTTTCAATCCATTTTTTTAGAATGTTAGCCATAAAAGCGTCCTTCCTAATTAACGTTTTTTTATTTTGTCTTGAGAAATTGCAGCTACTCAAGCCAATTTTAATTTGTATTCTAACCTTAATAGTTTACCACGTTTCGGGCCGGAGTGCGAATTCGTTACAATTCAGATGAAAATAGTTTTAAAACTAAGAAAGAGGTGGGATTAATTCCCGCCTCTTAAATTTCTATTTATTAAGCCTATTCAGCTTCGATCAAACCGTAGCGACCATCTTTACGACGGTAAACAATACTGGTTCCATTAGTTTCAGCGTCTTGGAAGACAAAGAAGTCATGACCAAGCATGTCCATTTGGAGAACCGCTTCTTCAGGATCCATTGGTTTGAGTGAGATTTGCTTTGTCCGCACGATCTTCAAGTCATCTTGACTCTCAGCATCATCATCGGTTGGGACAAATTCTAAGTTCTTAAAGCCTTTTTCACGTGACTTACGGTTAACCTTAGTCTTGTACTTCCGAATTTGCCGTTCAAGCTTATCAGTAACAAGGTCAACACTACCGTACATGTCGTTAGAAGTTTCTTCAGCCCGTAATGTAAGGTATGGTAATGGAATAGTAACTTCTACCTTGTAAGTACGGTTAGGATAAACTTTTAAGTTCACATGGGCAGTTGCTTCTACGTTATCTTCGAAGAACTTTTGTAACTTATTAATCCGCTTTACTACATAGTCACGAATTGAGTCAGTTACTTCGATATTTTCACCACGAATATTGAACTTTAACATAGTAATTTCTCCTTTCAGTTCAAGCACTTGCTTGATCTGGTATCAGAAGGACCACTCTTCTCATATCCTTAACTATATTATAGTGTAGTTAATACTATTTAACAAACAAATCAGGAGAAAATTTAAATTTTCTTAACGAGCGAGAGATAAGCTTTGGACACGCTTACTACCATTTTCATAACAAAGGGTTGCCGCGTGGTATAGTGTCCTTCCAGTTGTATAAATATCATCAACTAAAAGGACACTCTTTCCTTTGATGTTCACTCCTTGCTTAAGCAAAAATGGTTGTTTGGTTTGAAGTCGCGACTGGCGATCTTTTTTCGATTGAGCAACCTTTTGACGATTTTGATGAATGATCAGTTCGGTATATGGAATATCATCTAACAATCCAGTTACCTGGTTAAAGCCGCGGGTGAGCATCGTATGTTCAGTCACTGGGATTGGAATTAAAATATCATACTCAATGTGAGTAATGGCCTCTTTGATTGTTTCTTTAAAAATCCCCCTTAAATGGTACTGCCCCTGAAACTTATACTTTTGCATAAATTCTTTCATCGCCTGGTTATAGTGAAAAAGTGGCCGATGTTCCAAGTACCACCCATAATATTGTTGCCATTTTTGGCAATCATCACATAGCTCACTTCTTTCTTCACGTCCGCAACCACGGCAGCACTTTTCTAGGGAATAACAAATAAACTTCTGAAAACATCCTGGACAAATAAGTGGCTGCTTAAGTGGTCCAGGAGAAATGATTTTACTAATTGTTAGTTTCTGGATTAACTGACAATTACAGAGCAAGCAGTTAACCATACAGTAGTTTTCGCCCCTTCCCGTTCATATATGCAATTTGTCGCTGAGCTTCGCGAACACGTCGACTATAAGAATTAACCCAAAACATCACTTTACCTGTCGGTCGGCTTACCGAACGGCCAACACGTCCTGCGATCTGCACTAATGCAGACGGCGAGAAGACCTGATCATCTGCCCCCAAGACAAAGACATCGATCTCTGGAAAGGTTACCCCTCGTTCTAAGATCGAAGTAGTAATTAAAAAATCGTATTTTCCGTCGCGCATTGCTTGAACTTTTTCCAAGCGCTGCGGGTCAGCCGCATAAACCGTCGTAAATTTTTTATCAGGTAAAAATCGCTGCAAGCATAACAAAACTGGCTGAAGGTCGGCAATATGGGGAACAAATAGTAGACAACGATAATGGTTACTCAACGTATTTCTTATTTCACGAAGTAGACTAGTGGGCAAGTGCTTTTTGGAAAGTCCTTTACGCCAATTAAATGCCAAACATAATTTTATTTGCGGAAGCAAGTTACCATGATAACGAAGTGGAAGATAACTAACCATGAGCTTTTTATTGTGGATTTGTTGAATCAACCTTTTCCCTGGGGTTGCAGTCATAAAGAGTAAGCCCCCATCCTCTTTAATTGCTTGTTCGGTTGCGAATAAAAGCGCCTGATTAGAAGCATAGGGAAAAGAGTCAACTTCATCGACAATCAAATTATCAAAAGCCCGATAGAAGCGAAGTAGTTGGTGAGTTGTGCAGATTGTCAATTGGCGATACTGGTACTGTTGGGGTTCTCTTCCGTGAAGTAAAGCAATCGGGAAATTTGCAAAAGCCGCCTGCAAGCGTGGATATAATTCTAGACAAACATCTACCCGTGGTGAGGCAATTGCTACTCGCTCACCACGTTTTAACGCTGCCGCTATTCCAGCAAAGATCATCTCTGTTTTTCCTGCTCCAGTTACAGCCCAAAGTAATTGACGACAATGGTTATTCATTCGTTCTTTGATCACAGCCGAGGTTGCCGCTTGTAATTGTGATAATTCCCCTTTCCAGGTTAAAACTTGCTCTGGTGGTTCAAATTGATTTGGCTCTTGAACATGGTAAAATTTATCAAGAGTCGATACTCGTCCCAACGTAACGCATCGGGGACAATAATAGTGATGATTAGGAAGAGCTACAAACGTCTTACTCGTTGCCGTACCACACCGTAAACAAGTAACACTTGTCTCGTTAATCTTCATTGTTGGTAAAACTTGAATTTGTGAATCACTAATTGGAAAATTATCAATTTGAGGAAATAATACCCGTCGTCCGTAAAGCTCGTTAATTTTCATTTTTCATCCTCCTACTTTATTAATACGGAAGAAAAGCAAAAATTCACTAAAGGAGTAATAAAAATGTCAGAACCATTTCTCACTATCGCTAAAAACACTAGCAATGAGATGGTGATTAAAAAATCACGTTTTATTTGTTCAATTGCACGTGTCTCGACAGAAGAAGAAGCCCAACAATTTATTGAACAAGTTAGCACCGAAAACCGAAAAGCTACCCATAATTGTTATGCATACATGGTTGGTGACCTAGATCAAATTCAGCGAGAAAGTGATAATGGTGAACCAAGTGGTACTGCTGGTGTTCCCATTTTGGAATCACTTCAATTAGCAAAGATCCATAATGTCGTTGCTGTGGTGACCCGTTACTTTGGTGGAATTAAACTTGGTGCTGGTGGATTGATTCGGGCTTACAGTAATTCCGTAACCAACGCTATCCATAAGGCGGGATTAGTCCAACGAATTAAACAGGCTGTTCTTGAAATTACCGTTAACTATTCCCGGCATGACTCACTTCTCCATTATTTAAAGGAGCAAGGAATTGAAGTCGCTGACGAGCAATTTAGTGCTACTGTCCAAACTAATGTCTATGTTGATGAAGAAAAGGTTGACAGCTTCACAGAGGAATTAATCAATCGTTTCAATGATCAATTGACAATCAAAAAAGGAACCTCGCGTGACCACGAGATTCCCTATTTAACTAATTAAGCTAACGCAACTTCAATTATGTTTAATATAATGACAATAATCAATAAACCAATAACCCATGTGGTGGTCACCCTTGTTCGGTGATCACCACTTTTTAATTTTGCCCAATTAAGACCAAGATAAGCCACAATCAACAGCAGTGTTCCAATTATCCCAATTAAATCAGAATGAAAACCAAACCGATCTAAACTAAAGCCACCAATTAGAAATAAGCTAATGGCAAATAGTAGGCCAAAAACAATGTTTCTCTTTTTCACATTGTCCTCCTGTTCCAAGATTATTTCCCATTTTCTTTATTCATGCAGGTGGTAATTGTAACTCGCAACAACGATGTTTTGACGAGAATTAAGAACAGTACGCAGACGGACACTGGTTTGGTTATGAAGTGCCAATTGCCATGGATGCTTTGGAATAAATTGGGGAACTAAAACAGTAGTTGAGTAGTTCCGTGCAGCTGCCCGTTTAGCGATCACATCCACAAATCGTAACGTTGGTTTAGCAATTGACCGGTATGACGAGTGAATATCAACAAAGCGGACATCTGGGAATTCAGCCTTAAATTCATTAGCGGTCTTATGCTCTTTTCCTGGGTTTTCATCAAAGGAAACGTGCATTGCGATTACATAGTCACCGATTGAACGTGCATAATTGATTGCGCCCCGAGTAACCCGAGTAACATTCCCAACTAAGACAATCACCGTTGCTCCATCATAGTCGTGCAACTGGACCTTCGTCTTTTCGGCAACCCGTAATTGCTTGGCCACTTTGATATAGTGCCGGTGGATTGCGTGGAACATGTAAAGCAACAACGGCATGATGATTAAGTATGGCCAAACATTGCCAAAGTGTTGCCAGAACAACGCAACCACCAGTGCTAAAGAAATTAATGCTCCGATGAAGTTGATAAATGCCTTTCCTGGCCAGAAGCCTTCCCGTTCACGGAACCAGTGAATAATCATCCCTGATTGTGAAAGGGTAAATGGAACAAAGACACCCACAGCATAAAGTGGAATCAACATATTTGTTTGACCGTGGAAGATAAGGATCAAAATGATCGCACCCACAGCCAAAGCAATAATTCCGTTGGAGTATCCTAAACGATCCCCACGATCCATAAACGCGTGCGGCATATACTTGTCCTTCGCCATGTTAAAGGCAAGGATTGGAAAGGCTGAGAAACCTGTGTTAGCGGCAACTGCAAGTATCATTGCTGTTGACAATTGAAGGAGGTAGAATCCAATCCCGTGACCACCAAATACAGCAAGACCGATTTGTGAAAGAACCGTGGTCCGTTTATCTGGGACAATTCCAAAGTAAAAGCCGTAAAAGATAATGGCAATGAAGAAGATGGCCAGGATTGTACTCATAATTGCCAGGGTAACAGAAGCATTCTTTTCCTTTGGCTTGTTAAAGTTTGGCACAGCATTACTTACCGCTTCAACACCAGTTAAGGAAGATGAACCGGCAGAGAATGCCCGGACAAAGAGAACAAACGTCATTCCGGTAACCGGTGTCCCGTAATCAGCAGGGGCCTGATAGTGAACCTGACCGGTAATAATACTGTATGCACCCCAGAGGATCATTACAGAAATCATTATTACGAAGAAATAAACCGGAATCGTCAGGAAATTAGCACTTTCGCTCATTCCCCGTAAGTTCATAAACATGATTAAAAGAACAATAATGATGGCAATCGGTACTGAGAAACGATACAGTGCTGGCACCGCTGACGTAACTGCTTCGACCCCAGAAGTAGTTGAAACAGCAACAGTCAACATGTAATCAACCAGTAACGAACCACCGGCAAACAGGCCCCCATTGCTTCCCCAGTTCTTAGTAGCAACCACATAGGCCCCACCACCGCTTGGGTAGGCATGAATGATCTGTTGATACGAAAGAGTAATTGCTAGAAGTAAGAGTAACACGATAGCAGCAATCGGAATGGAATACCACATTGCCATTGCTGACAGGGTGACTAAAACTGTTGTAATCTGCTCTGGTCCATATGCAACTGACGAAATTGCGTCAGATGATAGCATTGCCAAAGCCTTAAATTTAGTTAAGTGGGTCTGACCCTCATCTAAAGTCTTTAACGGTTTCCCAATTAAAACCCGTTTTATATAGCGCCACATACTATCCTCCCAGTATTTTTGGAATGTAATTATTTAATAGAATTTGAACAACTGCACAATGATACAACTATTCACATTAGCTTTCAATCTGTAAAAAGATAGTGCAGTCAACTACTAGTTACTTTTGTTCAAGTCGATTATTGACTTCTTTAGCCGCAGAGTCAACCTTCGGCATTCGACTATGAATTGCCCAAGCGTAGAAGGCTAACGAAACAATAATAATCACAAGAAAATCAAATGGATATGGCAGCCAGTCACGACCGCCAAATCCTTCACTTCCAATATAGGAAATAACAGAAATGAAAATCATGTAACAGATTAGCCAAGCCGAACTCTTTAGTTGCTGTCGCCAATCTGTTTTTTGGTAACGCCATTCATAGTACAGATAGATTGGCAACCCCAGTGCAATCACGAGGATAACCTGAATGGTCGTTGGCCACATTGTCCAATAAATTGCCAACCCAGTTACCACGAAAGCAAACGGTGCTAACCACTTCATATAATTTGGAGCAAATGGCCGCTTTAAATCTGGAGCCATTTTACGAAGCGACATCACCGTCACCGGACCCGTCAGGTAAGCAATCAACGTTGAACCCGTAATAACGGTTGCTAATAAACTCCAATTACGAAAGACACTAACTAAAATCATGGCTAAAATCAAATCCGTCACCATCGCAAAACGGGGAATCATGTACCGCCGTTCTAGTCGGCCCAACCACTTTGGCAGGTGCCCGGTATGGGTCATCGCGGCCAATGCCCGTGAAGCCGTTGCCACAAAAGCAACCCCAGTACCAAATGGTGAAACAAAGGCATCCATGTAGAGTAAAATGGCAAGCCAGTTAAGACTAAGCAAAATGGCAATATCGGCAAATGGCGACGCAAAGTTAATTCCGTGCCAACCATTCTTAGCGAGTGAAGCTGGACTAACAGCACCAATAAAAGCCACTTGCAACAGAACATAGATTGCTGCGGTGATGAGCATCGAAATTAGGACCCCGCGAACAATGTTTTTATGCGGATTAACCATTTCCCCACCCATGTTAATGATAGTTTGAAAGGCATCATAAGACATGATAATTCCGGAAACAGCGGCTGCTTCAAAAATTGACCGACTTCCGTAAGGCATAAAGGTTTGGACGCTATGACCAAAGTTTTCTGTATGGAAACCACTGACTATCAACATAACAATTGTTAATGTCGGCAATAAAATTTTGAAGATCGAAATCAAGTTAGTAAAACGTGTCATCAGCTTAACCGACCAGAAATTAATTAAGGTAAAAATCACCATAAAAATAAACACAACAAACATTCCGCTTCCGGTAATATTACCATTGTGCATAAAATGGTGTGTCCAGTTGGCCCACGACCATGGCCATGAACTCATATACTGAACCGAGGCTACGGCTTCCATCGGGACAAGCGTTATCAGGGAAATCCAATTGGCCCAAGCCGCGATAAAGCCTAATAATGGTCCGTGACTATACTGAGCATAACGACTCATTCCCCCACTTTCAGGAAACATCGCCCCTAATTCAACGTAGGTCAAAGCAATGCTGATAATAATCACGGCACCGATAATCCAGGAGATAATCGCTGCCGGTCCGGCAACCTTAGCGGCCGTTCCCGCTCCAAAGAGCCATCCTGACCCAATCAACGAGTTCAGGGCTAACATCACACCAGAAAATAGGGTGATTTTATGTTGTTTCAACTCATTCATTACTTTCTTCCTCTATTTTTCACTTAGTTTCATTGTTTATTTCTATAAAGTTTTACGCAAAAACGTGTTTTATAAATAGATAACTAATCATAACACTAACTGTAACACTTTGTTCAGTTAATCTTTAAAAATCTTCAAAATTTATTGAGAAAGCTCAACTACCCCCCTAAATATTTTCGTTCCATTTGCGTCATGTAAGGATAGGTTCAATAATATAAATAATATTAAGTACAATTTTCCCTAAATCATATCTACTTTTGGAGGTGTTTAAGATGTGCACAGGGCTAAGATTCACCGATCCAGATAATCATTTATACTTTGGGCGAAACTTTGATGTTGAAACCCATCAAGATAAAAAAGTAATTGTTACTCCTCGTAACTATCCGCTTCCCTATAAATTTATAAAAGATCGGAAAACAAAAAAAGCGACTATTGGAATTGGGACGGTAATTAATAATTATCCCCTATACTTTGACTGCTATAATGAAGATGGTCTGTGTATTGCCGGCTTTAATTTTCCCCATTATGCTAAATTTAGTGACACGGTGGTAGATGAAATCATTAATCTTGCCCCCTATGAATTAATGATGTGGATTACCCAAGAGTATGCATCAGTTGCGGATGCTAAACGTAATCTCACAAAAGTTAATCTTGTTAATCAATCATTTTCAGCTAATCTTTCTGTTGCTCCACTCCACTGGCTAACCAGTGATGCCCACGAAGCGATTGTTTTGGAACAGTCAGTTCAGTATGGCCTACGCATTTTTGATGATCACATTGGCGTTCTCACTAATAGTCCCGATTTCAGCTGGCAATTAACGAACCTTTGCAATTATGCTGGTCTATCGCCACAAGATACCGAACCACAGGCCTGGAATCAGCAAAATATCATTCCGTTAGGGGTTGGTACGGGCAGTATCGGTTTACCTGGTGACAGCATGCCCGCTTCACGCTTTATTAAAACTGCTTATTTGAATGCTAATTATCCTCCAGTCAAAGGAGAAAATGCAAATGTGGCTAAACTCTTTAATATTTTGAAAGCCGTCGCCATAATTAAGGGAAGCGTAGTTAACACTCAAGGCCAAGATCAATATACTAATTACACAGCTTGTTACTCTGCACAGACTAAACGCTACTATTATAATCTCTATAATGATTTTCACCTTCACCATTGCCAACTAACTCCCGAAAATATTCACGGTCAGGAACTTGTAACGCTAAATCTTTAAGAATAAATAATGGAGCAAGATAGAAATTGGAAAAGATTTCGATCCCGCTCCATTTATATTTAACCTTTCTTTTAGGCGGCCGGCATCTTCCCCAGCGTTTTTCTGCTACAATAACTTTGAATACGAAAGGAGCGCCTATGAATTATTTCATCACAAGTCGCGAAGACGTTCATACCTCAGCAATTGAACTAGCGCAAGTCAAACGATTGCAAATATTCGATTATCTTTCGCAACCGGCAACAATCATTACCATGCTTTATAACTATGATCATTCTTCGGCGGAAAATAAACTGGGGACGAGTGGTCGCGTTATCAATCTCTTTCAGTACTACCAACATCTGTCCTACCATCCCGATAAAGAATATGATCAGCAACTAATTGATCATATTCTCAACATTCCGGGTTATCAACGCAACGCCAATCAAGCGCTAAGAGATGGCGAGATAAGAATTAAAGTAACCCTGTATCAAGATCGTCTCTACTGTGTCGATTATCTTGACCGCTATGGCTTTCTTAACCGTCGGGACTACTACGATAGTGGTTGTAAAAGCTATACGGAATATTTTGAAGATAAGGGACGGGTAGTAACGCGGCAATATTATAATGATAGCGGCCAAGTGAAGATTAGTTATCACTATCGTGGTGGTGAAGCTAACGTTCCGGTGCTTACCCTAATTCAACTCCATGATCGTGATCAAGAATTACAATTTGATACCGAAATGGAATTTCGCGCTTACTTTCTCGATCAATTAGTTGCAAATGATTCGCAAGCACTCATTATTAGCGACCGCTCAGATATGACGCTAGAAGCGTTTCGATTAATGAAGAGTCATGTTCGCCGTTACCACGTTTTTCATTCGGCATTTACAACCGATGGTCACCCTGACAGCCCTTTATCGCCCATCTATGAACCAATCACCGTAATGCTTAAAAAGGGGCAACTTACCGGCTTGATCGCTGCCACGGAACGTGAAGCGAGCGAAGCAAGTCACCGTTTTCAGACTAAAAATACATTTGCTATTCCGGTGACATTCTTAGACAATGAACAATTACGTAAGGTTATTCCAGAAGAACAACGGCAAAACGGTAACTTTATTGCTGTCGCCCGTCTCGCCAAAGTCAAACAGCTGGATCATATTATTAACGCCATCATTCGCCTTCATAAAGAATTTCCAATTGTTCAATTAAACCTATATGGGTATGGGGATAGTTGGAATCATAACCAAACCACTAACGCACTGCATAAATTAGTCGATGAGCACCAGGCAAACGCCTACATTCACTTCCAAGGTTATCATCATGATCTGACGGTAGTATACGAAACCGCCCAAGCAGAAATCCTTACTAGTGAATATGAAGGCTTTGCAATGGCATTACTAGAAGCCCAAGGACATGGTTGTCCGGTGATTAGTTACGATATTAATTATGGCCCTGCCGAAATTATCGACGGTGGGGTAAGCGGAAAACTCCTCCCCGCTAATGACCAGGAAGCACTTTACCAAGCCTTGCGGCAGTTCCTCATATCACCGGAAATCACCAAGAAGTATGCACAACATGCCCAGAAAGCAGCTGCCAAATTTTCATTGGTGAAAGTTGCCCAAAAATGGCAAGCTTTTCTTAATCAACAATAAAATTACATCTACCAAAAAAGACCTCAAGAATTCAAAGCGAATTACTTGAGGTCCTCTTTTTTAGGCGATACCATTCAGGCTCACAACATCATTACTTAAAATTATTAATTTTCATTTTTTCGTCTGAGCTTACCAAGGCCAAATGATGCTAATAAACTAGCTAAACCTAACGCCAGCAAACCTTTACTGTTTTCGTTACCGGTTCGTGGTAATGAAGCCGCTGGTTGGTGGTTAGCAGGCATTGAAACCTTTGCGGAATTAATTGACATTTGTTGTTTAGTCACTGTTTGTGATGGAGCAGTTGGTTGTCCACTCGGTTGTTCGATTGGCGTCGTTGTTGGTTGAACTGTTGGTTGTTCGGTTGGCGTCGTTGTTGGTTGAACTGTTGGTTGTTCGGTTGGTTGTTCGGTTGGCGTCGTTGTTGGTTGAACTGTTGGTTGTTCGGTTGGCGTCGTTGTCGGTTGAACTGTTGGCTGTTCGGTTGGCGTCGTTGTCGGTTGAACCGGTTGACTTCTTTGTTTGTAGATTAAGTAACCGTCAGCAATCTTGTTAGGAGTATCAGTCTTCCAAGTGTCGCTATTTGGATCGCCGTACGATACTTCGCCGTTCTTATCAGTTGAGACTAAGTACCACTCACCATCATCAGTACCACGCTTTGCAGCTTCATCAGTAGATAAGGTAATAGTTTCTGGAGTTGTAACGGCAGCAAAGTTTTGGCTATCATCTGTTAAGCCATTACTCTTATCAGCATTTACAGTCCAAGTAATTGTAGGAAGCGTACCATTATTCAATGCATCAACAAACCATTCACCATTTACATTTTGTCTAGCATTAACTCTTTGACCCGTAACAGCATCAGTATAGTAAGTGCTACTAGTCAAAGTGACATTTTGAGTTGTATCATCTTGTAATTGCTTACCATTTTCATCATTTGCTACATAGTGAATTGTCCGCGTTGCTGTCTTAGTATCAGTATGTGCAATAGCCTTATTTGTAGTTAAGTGAATTGTATATACATACTTAGCGTCATCTTCCGTCCCTTCACTATGCTTGGCATTATCAGCATTATTAATACTAATACTACCAAAGTCATCGCTTGCAACCGTGTATCCTTTACTCTTGTATTCATCAACTTGATCATAAATACTTTGACGAGTCTTCTCAGCTCGATCACGCGTGTATTGATAATCATCTCCGGCTTCTGGTACCGGATTCTTTTCATAAGTATTTAATGTCTCACCAGTTACATCATCAATAATCGAAACCTTGTATAAAGGAGCATATGGATCAAAAACGCTCATCCCTCCATTATGCAGCGGATCATTTGGATCATATTTTACAGCTGGTGCATGAGCATACTGTCCATCATATCCTTTAACCTGATAATTATCCTTATAAATATATTCAGGGAAAGTATCTGTTGTAACGGGAGTCCATTTACCATATGTCACTTGCCCATCAGTATCGACAGTCTTCGTACGCCTAAACTCAAGAGCTTGACGGCCACCATAGTGTTGCTTAGTTACATGATCGATGTTAACTCCTTCATCATTTTCATCGCTCATTCCATAATAGAAGTAACGATTTACTGTCTCTTTTGTCCCATCGCTCGACACTTCGATATCTGTATTAAAGTATACTTGATTATTGGGAACATAATCGCCAATATTTATTTGCGTATAATCTACCTTATAATTTACCGTTTGATTATCATTAAATTCCGCTCCATTAAAGAATCTTTGCCAATTATCAAGATCGGGTAGATTGTTAAATGATGCTGCTATTTCTGATTCTTCAGGTTTCCATCGTTGTGATACATCTGGAGATTTAATAGGATCAAAATTATCAGCTTTTAGTCGATTAGCTTGACTATTAAATGTAAACGTTTCGCCAGTAGTTAAATTCTTAACATTGAATATTCCGTTTTTCACCTTATTGGTAACTAGATCGAAAATAACCGTTGGCGTAATTTGATACTGTACTTTATAATCAGGAACTTCTTTTCCTTGATCATCTTGCATCGTTTCACCATTACTTGCCGATGTGTAACGATAGTGAACATTTCGAGTAAGATTGTACGTATGATATACCTTCTGCTCTGTCTGATGCTTTAAATGAATTTGAACAATCATATTTTCACTAGTAAAAGTATCAGGAGCAATATAAGTGCCATTTAGTTCATAATACCCAATATCTAAAAGATCAAGCATCCGTTTAATACTCATCGTACCATTATTGTATGCTTTCGTACCAACCTTATCGCCAACTTTACCGTATGCGTAATGATGGCCACCATCTTCACTAGGCAGATAATCTGAATAATCTACTGTCTTACCATTATCGTCATCATCTACAAACGTCAAATCAATTTTTGCATTTTGACCTTGTTTTTCACTTACATCAGCGTTTTTTGTAGGCGCAGATTGTAAGGTGATTTGTAGACTATTACCGGTCTTTTCATTTGACTTAGAAGTGGAAGTTGGCTGTTCGGTTTCTGATGCTGTCGTAATACTTTCCAGTGAAGAGACTATAGGAACGCCCTCTATAGCAGTTGATTGTGAAGCTTCAGGAGTCGTTGGTGTAACTTTTTCGTTTTTAGTGGAAGATGCCAAAGTATCATCTGGAGAGGTAGTGTTACTCTTCAACGTTACCTGTTGACTATTAGCCAACTTACCACCATCTTCATTATTGGTATTACTGTCAGGAACTGGTGCTGAAGTTGTTGCTTCATCAGCGTGCGCTACTGTACCTCCCCCAATGATAAAAGTAGTTCCTAGTAAAACAGATGCAACGCCAACAGAAAGCTTTCGTAAGCCAAATCGTTGTCGTTGTTTTTGCATGCGTTTTAAATATTCATGTTGATTATTTTTAGACATTTGTTTTACCCTCCCAATATATAAGTTCAAACGTATTATAAACTATTTTAAATAAAATAAAACTATTTTTCCCTTATCTTCTAATAAATACTAGCAAAAAATAGTTAAAGCTAAAAAGCAGTAGTTAATATTTTTGGTTCTACAATATTAACTACTGCTATTCTATTAATTTTATTATTTTAGCGGGATGAGATTACATCATTCCACCCATTCCGGCTCCCGGTTGAGGTGCTGAATTTTGGTTAGCATTTGGCTCTGGCTTATCAGCAACTACTGCTTCAGTAGTTAATAACAATGCAGATACAGATGCGGCGTTTTGAAGAGCAGAACGGGTAACCTTAGTTGGGTCAACAATTCCGGCCTTAACCATATCTTCAAACTTACCGTCAGCAGCATTGTAACCAATTCCTGGCTTTTCGCTCTTCAATTGGTTAACAATGACTGAGCCTTCAACACCGGCGTTTTCAGCGATTTGACGAACAGGTGCTTCCAAAGCGTTCTTAACAATGTTAACACCAGTAGCTTCGTCACCGGTTGCCTTAATTTCATCCAATGCTGGAAGAACGTTTACGAGGGCAGTACCACCACCAGGGACGAATCCTTCTTGAACAGCGGCACGGGTAGCATTCAAGGCATCTTCAATCCGGTACTTCTTTTCCTTCAGTTCGGTTTCAGTTGCGGCACCAACCTTAACAACTGCAACACCACCGGAAAGCTTTGCAAGACGTTCTTGAAGCTTTTCCTTATCGAAGTCAGAAGTTGCCTTACTGATAGCTTGCTTGATTTGGTCAACCCGTTCAGCAATAGCTTCCTTGGATCCCTTACCATCAACAATGGTGGTGTTATCCTTGGTAACCGTTACCTTGTTAGCTTGGCCAAGTTGATCAACAGTAGCGTCCTTCAAGCTCATTCCTAAGTCATCAGAAATTACAGTACCACCAGTTAATACAGCGATATCTTGTAATTGAGCCTTCCGCCGGTCACCAAAGCCAGGTGCCTTAACAGCAACAACGTTGAAGGTACCACGAATCTTGTTCAAAACAAGAGTTGGCAATGCTTCACCAGTAATGTCATCAGCGATGATTAAGAGTGAACGGCCTTCTTGAACAACTGATTGAAGTAATGGCAAAATGTCTTGGATGTTACTAATCTTCTTATCAGTAATCAAAATGTATGGGTTGTCAAGGTCAGCTTCCATCTTGTCGTTATCAGTTACCATGTATTGTGACATGTAACCACGATCGAAGCTCATCCCTTCAACAACGTCAACGCTGGTTTCAACACCACGGGAGTCTTCGATAGTAATAACACCATCGTTACCAACCTTTTCCATTGCGTCGGCAATCAACTTACCAACTTCTGGGTTAGCAGCTGAAATTGAAGCAATTTGTGCAATGTCATCCTTAGTCTTAACTTCGTGTGACATCTTCTTTAATGCTTCAACAGCAGCTTCAGTGGCCTTATCAATCCCGCGACGAATACCAACTGGGTTAGCACCAGAAGTAACGTTCTTCATTCCGGCATTAACAATTGCTTGGGTCAAAACAGTAGCAGTAGTAGTACCGTCACCAGCAATGTCATTAGTCTTAGAAGCAACTTCTGAAACTAACTTAGCACCCATGTTTTCGAATGGGTTTTCCAATTCAATGCTCTTAGCGATTGTAACACCATCGTTAGTAATGGTTGGGTTACCATAGCTTTGTTCAAGGACAACGTTACGTCCCTTTGGTCCCATAGTGGTCTTAACTGTATCAGCTAACTTATCAACACCGCTAAGCATTGCACTCCGTGCGTCTTCGGAAAACTTAATTTCTTTTGCCATATTTTATTCACCTCAAATTTAAAATCAATACTATCATTACCAAAGTCTCGTTAACTATTCAACGATAGCTACAAGATCCTTTTCATGAACAACGAGGTACTTTTCACCGTCATATTCAACTTCATTTCCAGCATACTTATCAAAGAGGACCCGATCGCCTTCCTTAACAGCTGGTGCAAGCTTCTCACCATTATCTAAAGTCCGACCAGCACCTACAGCAATTACCTTACCGGTTGTTGGCTTTTCCTTAACGTTTGAAGCAAGAACAATGCCACCGACAGTCTTTTCTTCTTCTGTTTCTGCTTTGAGAAGAACACGATCTCCTAATGGTTTTAACACGTTAATCCCTCCAAATTGATAAATCTCATAGTTAAAAATTAGCACTCTCACATTCCAAGTGCTAATTACATTTTCTACTATAACATTTCTGTGACCGATTGCAACAAATATGTTTGGTAAGTGGATAAATAAAAAGAAGCCGAGAAAAAACAAAATGTTTTTTCTCGACCTCAAACTATTACTAATAGTCTCTGAACTTATAAAGTCTAATCGCGGAAATTAGTTTAATTTACTTTTCTTCTTTATCCTGATTGTTTTCAGCGTAGTTCTTAATAAAGTAGATCAGGGTTTGGAGTTCGTTTGTTAAATCAATGTTCTGAACTTGAACATTCTTCGGAACAGAAAGACGAACCGGAGTAAAGTTCAAAATTCCCTTAACGCCAACGCTAACTAACTGATCCGCAACCTTTTGGGAAGTTGAACTTGGAACAGTAAGGATTACGGCATCAATTTGTTGTTCCTTAATCTGCTTTTGCATTTCACTAGCTGGATAGATTGGAATCCCGCTCTTAACGGTGTTAGCTAATTCAGGCTTAGTATCAAATGCTGCACTAATCCGCAAGTTAGTATCTTGGTGGAAGTTGTAATTAAGGAGGGCACTTCCTAATGAACCAACCCCAACAAGGGCAACATTAGTTAGAGTATCCTGGTTCAAAATTCCCTTAAAGAAGTTCAGCAGGCTTTCAACATCATAACCGTAACCCCGCTTCCCCAATTCACCAAAGTATGAAAAGTCACGACGAATTGTGGCAGAGTCAACCTGAACTGCTTCAGAAAGTTCAGTTGATGAAACACGCCGCTTATTTGCACTTAATAATACACTAAGGTAACGGTAATAAATTGGTAATCGCTTTGCCGTTGCCTTAGGGATTTTCTTAGTAGCCATTTTCTACTATTCCTCCTGCAATTTTAGTTTTATTTAACATTAGTGAGCTTATATTCTTGGCTCAATTTTGTCAGCTTGTGAAATTCAATTCTCCTATTATTCTAGCAATAAACTCTTTAATTGTGAACACTTAAACAAAATTCTTTTTAAAACTTTTTTCGTTTGAGCGGTGCTGAACGTTATCTATCTCTTGACCTTTGTGAAATCAGGATTAACCAGCGTATAATAGAAGAGTATAATTTTTAAGAACGAGGTAAACAAAAAAATGATTCTTTTGCAAGCCAATAATGTCATGCGTCGCTTTGGCGCTGACGTCCTTTTTCACGACGTCAACTTACAAATTCAAGAACACGGGCGAACTGCCCTTGTTGGTCGAAATGGGGCCGGGAAAACGACCCTGTTAAAAATGATCGCAGGAATAACTAGTCCGGACGAAGGAACAATTGCTAAAAGCAAGGATCTTACTATCGGTTACTTAGCCCAGGATCAAGGTCTGGATAGTCAAAGCACGATTTGGGCTGAGCTTGATCTGGTGTTTGCTCCCCTCCACAAGATGGAAAAGCAAATCCACCAATTAGAAGACCAGCTAGCCTCACTTGATCCCTCTACAAAGGACTTTCAGCTAACGACGGAAAAGTATTCACAGCTCCAGGCCGACTTTAAAAAGCGTGGGGGCTACGAATATGAGTCCCGAATGCGGGGGATCCTCAAGGGCTTTGGTTTTGAAGAAGAAGATTATCAAACCGCTATTAATTCACTTTCTGGTGGACAAAAAACTAAACTAGCATTGGCAAAGATCCTTCTTCAATCCCCGGATCTACTAATTCTTGATGAACCGACAAACCACCTGGACATGAACGTCCTTGCGTGGCTCGAAGACTACCTTAAGAGTTACCAAGGTGCCCTCCTTGTCGTTTCCCACGACCGGTACTTCCTTGATAGGGTGGTTTCCGATATTTACGATCTTGATAATCACACCCTTCGTCACTATACCGGAAACTACACCCAGTTTATGGAGCATAAGCAAGAATGGTTAACTGCTGAATGGAAACATTATGAACAACAGCAAAAGAAGATCAGTAAGCTTGAGGACTTTGTTAACCGGAATATCGTCCGTGCTTCAACCACTAAACGAGCCCAAGCGCGGCGAAAACAATTAGAAAAGATGGAACGGCTTGAACGGCCAGAAACCGATGATAAGTCCATCCACTTCCATTTTCACAGCGAAAAGGATAGCGGAAACGAAGTCCTTGATGTTGAGCAAGCTGTCGTTGGTTACAATGACCAAAAACTTGCTGGCCCATTATCGTTCACGGTGCGTAAACCCCAACGAATTGGGATCATTGGCCCTAACGGAATTGGAAAGTCAACCCTATTGAAATCAATTCTTGACCGGATCCCATTAGTTAGTGGCAATATCAAGTTGGGTGCTAACCTTCAGATCGGTTACTATGATCAGGAACAGCAACAACTTCATCCTGAAAAATCAGTCTTAAACGAAGTCTGGGACGATCACCCGAACATCCCAGAAAAAGATATCCGCTCCCTCCTAGGAAGTTTTCTCTTTGTTGGTGACGATGTTTACAAGTTAGTTCATGATCTTTCTGGTGGTGAAAAAGCCCGGCTTGAATTAACCAAGCTCTCCTTCAAGCCGATTAACTTTTTGATTCTTGATGAACCTACAAACCACTTGGATATTGATAGTCGAGAAGTCTTGGAGAACGCGATCAATGAGTTTACCGGAACGGTGCTTTTTATCTCCCACGACCGGTATTTCATTAACCAAGTTGCCACTGATGTTCTCGACATGAGTGCTACTGGGATTAAGCATTATGAAGGAAACTATGATGACTACCTTGAAGCCGTGAATAAGGAAAAAGCTGCTAATGCTAATCAGGTTGAAATTCAGGCTTCAACATCCAAGCCTAAGAAATCGAGTGCCCAACAATCTTACCAGCAAAGCAAGGAAACGCAGCGTGCTCGGCGTAAACTCCAACGACAGGTTGATAAACTGGAAGAAAAAATGACCGCCTTGGAAGAAAAACAAGAAGCGATCAAAGAACAGATGAGTCAACCAGAAATTGCTACTGATATCGGCAAGCTTTCGGATCTACAAAAACAACTAGATGAGTTCACCGCTCAATCTGAAGATGTCGAATTAGAATGGACAAGTGCCGCGGAAGAACTGGAAAAGTTCGATCAAGAAAACAGTTGACTTTTAATTGAGAAAAAAGTAAACTTCAAACAAATGATCCAAGTAGGACAGTCAAGAGAATGGTGGTCACCAGCTGTAAGCCACCAACAAAGTTCCGAATCCTAATCATTATTTAAATAACATGTAAATAATATTTTGTAAAAGAGTAAAGCATGTCTTTGAACGAGGATGGTAACGCCGTAACTGGTGCCTCGACTTAGGCATGCTTTTTGTCTAGAAGGGATGGTTAAAATGGGAAGTCAACATCAGCGAATCGTTGTTAAGGTCGGGACGAGTAGTCTTATCTACCCCAATGGCCAGGTTAACCTGCGGACAATTGATCGCCTTGCTTATACCCTTGCAACATTAAATCACCAGGGATATGAAATGGTCCTAGTGTCTTCCGGTGCGATTGGTGTCGGTCTTGCTAGTCTTGGTCTGACAAAGCGTCCAGCAGAAATTGCTCAACAACAAGCACTCGCTTCAATTGGTCAAACTGAACTCATGCGGATTTATTCCCAACGTTTCTTGGATTACCAAACTAAGGTTGCACAAATCCTGTTAACTCGTGATGTGCTGGAATACCCTGTTAGCCGCCAACATACCCTCAATACAATTGAAACCCTACTCGGTGATTCAGTTGTCCCGATCATTAATGAAAACGACCCCGTTTCCGTTGATGAGCTGGATCATCACACAACATTTAGCGATAATGACGAACTTTCTGCACAGGTTGCCACTAAGATTAAGGCAGACCTTTTAATCGTTCTTTCCGATATCGATGCCTTTTACGATCGGGATCCTCACAAATTTGCCGATGCCCAGCCTATCCGTCACGTTAAAGAAATGACACCCGAACTCGGAAAAGCCGCCAGTGGTACTAGTACCCAATTTGGTACCGGGGGAATGGTTACCAAACTCCGTGCCGCCGCTACCATCATGGAAGCTAACCAAAACATGATTCTTTGTAACGGCCAAGATCCCAAAATCATCTTCCAAATCCTCGATGGCCACAAAATAGGAACGAGGTTCGGAAAATAGAGTGCGAGCCAGCAGAGGACTTGCGGAAGGCTAGCAATTTCTCCTGACGAAGGCGTCCCGCGCCTAGGAAAGAGGTTGCTAGCTCTAGCAAGTCCCTGGTGAGCTCATTTCGACTATGTTGCCTAGAATCACCAACAATAATGAAGGAGGAACATTATGACAACACTTACTCAAATTGGTAAACAAGCTAAAGCAGCTGCCCGTAAATTAGCATCCCTTGATACCGCAACTAAAAATAAGGGATTGGTTTCTATGGCTGATGCATTAATCGCTAACCAACAGGTAATCCTTGCAGCAAACAAGCAAGACTTAGCCAACGCTAATGAAATGCCAAAAAAATTTCTTGACCGCTTAATGTTAAATGAACAGCGAATTATCGATATGGCAAATGGTCTTCGTTCAATCGCCCAACTTCCCGACCCAACTGCTGAGATTGATCGTGGGTGGATCAACGCTGATGGCCTGCAAATCATCCAACGACGGGTTCCCCTTGGCGTTATCGGAATTATCTTTGAGGCTCGGCCAAACGTTACTGCTGACGCTACCGGATTAACTTTTAAGAGTGGCAATGCAGTAATCCTTCGTGGAGGTAAAGAGGCCCTTCAAACCAACTTAGCGATCGCTAAGATCCTTCGTGACGCTCTTGCCCAAATCGATCTTCCTGCAGACGCTGTTCAAATGGTTTCAGATCCAAGCCATGAAAGTGCCCAAGAAATGATGAATTTAACCGGGTATATTGACGTCCTGATCCCTCGTGGTGGTCGTGGCCTAATTCAACGGGTTGTTAAGACTGCTACTGTTCCAGTAATTGAAACCGGTGCTGGTAACTGCCACGTTTATGTTGATCGTGATGCCAAGCTTGATATGGCAACTGCCATTACCGTGAATGCCAAAGTTCAGCGGCCATCTGTCTGCAACGCAGCAGAAAAGCTCCTCATCCACCGTCAAGTAGCGCCAACCTTTCTTCCCGTAATCGCAAAGGCATTAATTGAACACGGTGTCCAGCTCCGTGGCGATGAAGCTGCATGTCAAATCGTTCCAGAAATTAACCCAGCTACAAAAGAGGACTGGGATACCGAATACAACGATCTCATCATGGCAGTTAAAGTTGTCGATAGTCTTGACGAAGCAATTACCCATATTAATGATCACAGTACCCACCACTCCGAAACGATCATTACTGATAATCTAGAACGGAGTCGGCAATTCCAAGAACAAATCGACTCAGCCTGTGTTTACGTCAATGCTTCTACCCGTTTTACCGATGGCGGAATGTTTGGCTTTGGTGCCGAAATTGGAATTAGTACCCAAAAGCTCCATGCTCGTGGACCTATGGGATTAAGTCAATTAACAACTATTAAGTACGAAATCACTGGTAACGGTCAAATTAGGAAGTAAAAATAAATAAGACTATGACATAAATTATCTACACAGTTAAAAATACTACAGCGCAGTACACAAAGGGGCTCTAGCGTTCGGAAAATCCGAACGTTAGAGCCCTCTTTGTGCTTGCGGCGGTTCCCAGAGGCTAGCTTCGCGTCGAACAACGAACTAGCAAGCTAGTTCTGTTTCACTCCCATTTTTTATTACTTTTTCTCCGAGTACATCAATCCCGGTTCTGCATTTAAATCTAACTTAGCGCGATCACCATGTTCGTAATCCATATAACCAGCAGCACCAATCATTGCAGCATTATCACCACATAACCTTAATGGTGCCTGAAGCATCGTAACATCTGGATGATACTTTTGCATATCATGATCTAATCGTGAACGAAGGCCATGGTTTGCGGCAACTCCACCGGCCAATATCAGTTGTTTTACCGGGTATTGATCGAGAGCCCGCATTGTCTTTTCAGCCAATACGTCAACAACGCTTTGTTGGAAACTGGCTGCCAAATCATACTTATTAAGCTTTTCTCCTCGTTGATCGGCATTGTGAACGGTATTGATAAAGGCACTCTTAAGACCACTAAAACTGAAATCGAAGTTATCTTCCTTTTCCATTGCCCGTGGGAAGTGGAAGGTATCCTTTCCTTTAGCTGCCCATTCATCGATCGTCTTTCCGGCAGGATAATTGACTCCTAAAACCCGGCCGATCTTATCGTAAGCTTCCCCAGCTGCATCATCACGGGTTTCACCAATAATCTCAAATTCATGTTCAGACTTCATGTAAACCAATTCCGTATGACCACCAGAAACAAGAAGGGCCATTTGAGGATATTTGAATTTGCCAACATACCGAGCAGCATATAGGTGGCCAGTCATATGGTTGACCGGAATCAACGGCAAGTTGTGTGCCCAAGCAGTCGATTTTGCGGCAGTTACTCCGATTAAAAGAGAACCAACCAGTCCGGGACCATAAGTAACCGCAACTCCTGCAAGGTCATCGTAAGAAACATTTGCTTCGGCTAATGCCTGATCAGTACAGCGGGTAATCCATTCAATATGGTGCCGACTAGCAACTTCCGGAACAACTCCACCAAAGCGTTGATGACTATCAATCTGTGTTGCCACAATGTTTGACAAAATTTTAGTACCATTTTCAACGACCGCAACACTTGTTTCGTCACAGCTCGTTTCGAATGCCAGAATTAAGTTTTTCTCTGCCATAACTAAGTATTTTCTCCTCTATTCTACAATTTTACTTCCATCTCAACCGCATCTTCCCGATTATCAATATAATAGTGCGGCTTAATACTTGTTTGGGAAAAGCCAAGACGTTCGTATAGTTTTCGTGCTTTAAGGTTATGAATCCGGACTTCTAGCGTCATTTTCGGGTAACCGTGATGACTTGCGTAATCTTTTAAAAGCGTAATCATTTTTGAACCAAGCCCCCGATCTTGATAAGCCGGACTTACCCCAATATTAGTAATGTGGCTTTCGTGTTTATACCAATTAAATGAACAGCCGACATAAGCAACTACTCGACTATCGTAAGTTATAACCAGGTATAACCGATCGCGATCCCGTTCCAGTTCAATCTGAAAGCCACTAACACTCCATGGTGCAGTCCCGTAGATTAATTCTTCAATGTGGACAATTGCGGGAATATCCGTAAAGCGTGCCTGACGAATAATAAATTGTCGCCCATTAATTAGTAACGGTTGTTGGGTAAATTTTAACCGTTCTTCTCCCTGTTTGTGTTCAAGCCATGCTTTAAACTTCGCGAACATAGTTTTGCCTAGTTTCACCTGGATGAAGCTTTTGCCAGTTAGCTTCAGCTTCAGTAATTCGTAAGTAATGTGGAACCATTGAATCAATGTCAGTAACCGGTTGGGCGTCTTTTCCGGCAAGGGCAAGTTGGTATGTTGATGGGATGGCAAATGGCCGCGGTGCAAGCTGAACATTAGCAGGCATTTCTCCCATTGCCTTTTCAATTCGATCAGTTAAATGACCAACTAATAAAATTGGTTGGTCTAACTTGGCTAATTGAGCAAGAAGCTCCTTCATCGCTAAGTGCTGATCCGCAATCCGGTTAACTAACTTTCCATCTTGCCATTGGTAAGCACCAGCAAAAACGTTCCCCCGTCGTGCGTCAAAAAATGGCACAATCACTTCTTTAGTGGTGGGAACGATATTCCGTGCTAAGACTTCCAAACTTGATGCCCCAACCAGTTCCTTATTCATGGTATTGGCTAGGACCTTAGCAGTTGAAACCGCAATCCGAATTCCGGTATAAGAACCAGGACCCTGGGCAACCACAATTCGGTCAACATCTTCTGGCTGCCACTTTACTAGCTTAAACAACTTATCGATTACTGGCATTAAATAAATACTATGATTCCGCACCATATTTAAGGTTTCGGTTGCTAACAATTGATCATCTTCAACAACCGCAACACTCATTGGGTGGTTTGACGTATCGATGGCAAGTAATTTCATTTTCTCGATCATCCTTTCAATCATTTAACATCTTATCACACCAGGTATTTTTTGCATTAAATTAAGCCAAAATAAGAGTAACGTTTAGCTAAACTCCCCCTGCTAAACGCTACTCTTACTAAAGGTTTATTATTATGGAAATATGTTCTAATTCAAATAACTAGTCACGATCATCGTAGCCCTTTGGGTGGGTTGAATGCCACTTCCAAGCGGTAGCGATAATATCATGAACATCGTCATACTTTGGATCCCAACCAAGAACATTCCGGGCCTTATCACTAGCAGCAACTAATGAATCAGGGTCACCTGGACGTCGTGGAGCGATCTTTGCTGGAATTGGTTTACCTGTAACTTCACGGGCAGCTTCAAGCATTTGCTTGTTAGAGAACCCAGTTGAAGAACCTAAGTTAAAAGCATTACTTTCGTTTCCAGCTTCAAGGTACTTAATAGCCAAGATATGAGCATCAGCTAAGTCCATAACATGAACATAGTCACGAACGTTTGTCCCATCTGGAGTGTTGTAGTCGTCACCAAAGATGCTTAATTTATCCCGTTTACCTTGAGCAACTTGTAAGATAATCGGAACGAGGTGGGTTTCAGGACCATGGTCTTCACCAATAGTACCATCTGTCGCAGCACCAGCAACGTTGAAGTAACGAAGAGCAACAAACTTGATACCGTAAGCCTTGTCAGCCCAGTGCATCATCTTTTCCATCATTAACTTACTCAAGCCGTATGGGTTGATTGGGTTTTGTGGATCATTTTCCTTAATTGGCATATGTTCAGGGACACCATATGTAGCAGCGGTAGAACTAAAGACGATGTACTTGATGTTGTGATCACGCATTGCTTCAAGTAAGGTAATCATCCCACCAGTATTGTTGTCAAAGTACTTCAAAGGCTTACTCATTGATTCAGGAACAATTGAAAAGGCAGCAAAGTGGACAACTGCTTCAATATCCTCATTATCAAAGATCTTATCCAAAAACTTCCGGTCACGAATATCCCCTTCGTAGAATTTAGCCTTAGGGTTGATTGCGTCACGGTGACCTGTAGAAAGGTTATCAGCAACAACAACTTCTTGACCATGTTCAACTAAGTCTTTAACCATGTGTGAACCGATGTAACCGGCACCACCAGCAACTAAAATTGCCATGTTGTTTCCTCCTTATACGACAACATCTGCTAATACCAGACTGTCTATTAATTCCTTGTTCAAATATGATTGTAGCACTTTTATAATCGGCCGTTTAGTAAAATTAAGTAAAATTTTAGTAAATAATGTAATCACTTACAATGTAAATAGATTTTCTAAGCTTGTTTCGTGTTCTAGGTAGCGGAATAACAGACCTTCACGAAGGCCACTATTACTAAATTGGATCTGCTGAATTTGTTGTTGACGAATAATGCTCATCAACGGAAGCAATCCCCCAACAATTACATCGGCCCGTTCCTTATTCACGCCCCGAATCTTGGCCCGTTCACTCTTAGAACTCCTTAATAGTTGTTGCATAATGCCGGATGCTTCATCTGGAGTCATTGTTAAGCCATGGACTGGCGCAACCCGACTGGAATTTGCTGCTTGCTGCCAGCGGTAAACCTTAGCTAATACCCGGTTACAACCACCCAGAGCAACAATTTCACCATGACGGATCCGGTTGAGCCATAACTCCTTGTTTAAAACCTGGTCAACTTTAACGATTGCATTAAAGAGATCCGGTGCACTAATCTGATCGTCTAAATCATAACGTTGTGAAATTAGGACTGAACCAAGGGGGATACTGACAACTTCTTCAGCCTGACCATCCTTAACAAGGATAATCTCCATACTGGCCCCACCAGTATCCAGGATTGCTCCATCCTTAAGGGCGAGTGTCCGACTAACCCCAATATAGTCAAGGTAAGCTTCTTGTTCACCAGAAATCACGTGGATTACAAAACCAGTTTTCTTTTTAACTTCTTGTAAAAATTCAGCCTGGTTCTGAGCCTGGCGGACTGCGGCGGTTGCTACTGCCAAAATCTTAAGGTGTTTATATTGGTCACAGATTTGGCGAAATTCAGCAAGAGCTTTCAGCGTTCGTTTGATCGGTTCTGGTTGAAGAATCTTTTCCGGCCCCATATTCGATGACAAACGAACGTAACGCTTTTCATACTGCTCTGTCTGGTACGAACCATCAAGCTTGATTTGGTCAATCTTCAGTCGAACCGAATTTGAGCCAAGATCAATAATTGCTAGATATTGAGAATCCTTACTCATGATGCTTATCCCCCCGTGAGTCAAGATGCAAACTAGGAACGTGACGACTTAACGTTTCAAAGACATTTGAAAAGTGCCGCTTTGACTTTTCCTGGCGTTTTGTTTGCTTACTTTCAACCGTTGCTCGTTGAGCAAAGAATTCTTGAGCATTAAATGGTTCCTCACCATAGTTATCAATTCGTTCATAATGATCACCAACAAGTACCCGAGCCTTAACGTTGTCTTTCCACATATCATCAAGGATCGAGATTGCCTTGGCCTTCGTATCAGGCTGTTCAACAGGGAAAAGTTCTTCAACCCGCCGATTTAAGTTCCGGGTCATCATATCCGCGCTTGAAAGATAGATCTCCTCATTACCATTACCTTCAAAGTAGTAAATCCGCGAGTGCTCAAGGAAGCGCCCAACAATGGAATGAACCTCAATGTTTCCGTGAAGTTCTGGTAGATCATTTCGTAAGCAAGTAATCCCCCGAATAATCAATTGGATCTTAACACCCTTAGAAGCCGCTTCGTACAGGCGGGCAATAATTTGCTTATCGGACAGCGAATTCATCTTCATCCGAATTAATGCTGCGTTCCCACTTTCGGCAATTTTAATCTGTTGATCGATTTTTTGATTAATAAAATCACGAATACCGTTTGGTGAAACCCGTAACTTATTAAAGTATGATGGCCGAGCAAACCCAGATAACATGTTAAAGAGGTTTGTCATATCCATCCCAATTTCCTGATCACAGGTTAGGAGCCCCATGTCAGTATAGAAGTGAGCGGTCACATCATTGTAGTTTCCTGTTCCCAGGTGCATGTACCGACGAAGGCCATCCTCGTCGCGCCGGATTACCAGGGCAATCTTGCAGTGAGTTTTTAGACCAACTAATCCATAAATAACGTGACAGCCCATCTGTTCCAATCGTTGAGCCCAGCGAACATTATTTTGTTCATCAAACCGCGCCTTAACTTCAACCAGAACAGTAACCTGCTTACCACGTTGGGCAGCCATCCCCAAATACTTAATAATTGGTGAATTTCCGGATACCCGATAAAGGGTCATTTTAATAGCAAGGACTTCCGGATCAAGGGCTGCTTGGTGAATAAAGTTAACCACCGATTGAAAACTATCATACGGGTGTTGCATCAGGTAATCATGCTTCCGAATTGCGGCAAAAATGTTATGTTCCATGTCCAAGTCAGGATTTTGGTATGCATGAAATGGTGGGAAACGAAGAGCATTATGGCCATCAACCATGCCGGAAAGTTTCTTCAAGAATGTTAGATCCACTGGACCATTTACCCGGTAAATAGACCGTTCATTCACGTGAAGATTATCGACTAATTGATTTTCCAACCATTCATCAATTGAATTTTCTACTTCAAGCCGCATAACTTCACCATGTTCCCGTTCACGTAACTGGTGCTTAACAGCCCGAAGCAAGTCGGAAGTATCTTCTTCCGCAACATCCAAGTCCATGTCCCGCATTACCCGATAAGTTGCAGAAGCAAGGATTTGATAACCAGGAAATAGTTGACCTAAGAAGCGTTTAATGACCTCATCAATCAGGATAAAGTTATTTTCTCCTGGCAAACGAACTAACCGCTTGTAAATTGATGGAACACGGACAGTCGCAAACTTAATATCTGATTCGCGACTATCATCATGGGGCTCTAGCTGCCGACTCTTAATTTCCTGGTCCCCTTCAAGAATTTCTTGTTCCTGAACAGCTTTCTTTTGCTTTGGATCACGACGTAATTGGACCGCAATGTTAAGTGAGTTATTGGCAATAAACGGGAATGGCCGGGATGTATCATCTGCCATTGGAGTCAGCACCGGCATTAATTCATCACTAAAGTACCGCCGAATAAACTCTTTTTGTCGATCAGCCAAATCCGCCAAATGCATAATATTAATCTTTTGTTGTTTAAGGTCAGGGATAATCTGTTTGTTATAAACCCCATACCGTTTCTTAACCATTTCATGTTCTTTTTTGTTTACGGCCGTCAGCTGTTCTTCAGGCGTCATTCCGGATGCGTCGGTCGTTGTCACATTAGCCGCTGCTAGTTTATGAAGTGAGGCAACCCGGACCATGAAAAATTCGTCAACGTTACTTTGGGTAATTCCGAGAAAATTAGCTCGTTCAAGGAGCGGATTACTAGTATCCGTTGCTTCTTGGAGTACCCGTCCGTTAAAGTCAATCCAACTAAGTTCCCGATTAACATAATTTTGTGGTTTATAAAAATCTTTGTACATTTTACCGACCCTCTTTTTCCTTTAACACTGGCTTAATTCCAAAGACATCGTTAAAGAGCTGTGACTTTTGACTAAATGACCAGCTTTCCAGTACCAAATCATCCGAGCTAGTTGCCTTAACTACTAACCGCCCATTCTTTAGTTTTAATTGAATCCGACTAATCTTTTGCTTCCGAGAATCATCAAGCGAATCAACCAACCGTAAAATTGCTGCTAGCTTAGCAACTGGCAGTTGAATATCATCATCTAAGTGACGGTAATGGGACTGGTTAATGGTTGGGCTTTCAGTACTGTGGTAACGAGCAACTTCAGCGATAATTAAATTATCTTCATCCGATAAACCAATCAGTGGGTTTGCTTCTAGGATATATGCCGAGTGTCGGTAATGTCCCTGTTGGTTAATAAAGTTTCCAATGTCATCAACCTTCGCCGCCACTTCAAGCAATAGCCGGTAATGATTATTTAACCGGTGAATTGGCCGCAATTCATCAAAGAACTGGAGCGCATATTTTTTGACAAACTCTGCATGCTTAGAATCAATTCCGTATCGTTGAGCAATATTATCTGCCGATGTCCGGATCATGTTATTTACAGTAGCCCGTGAAGTGTCATTATTCGTTGCAATCCCGTTTGAAATTCCATCCATGATAGAAAGGTTAGTAACGTATAGGTTTGTCGGGTTAATCAATTCTGACACCCGGGTAATTACTAGGTAAGTAGGAAGAGTGTACTCATTACGGGCAGCCGTCAAATCAATATCGTTATTGTACATGTACCGATCTTGAGGAATTAACAGGTGGTTAAACGTTTCTTGGAACTTCTTCCGGTCAATCTCACCAATTTTTTGGTGCTTTCCAATATACCGTTTACTTAATGATAGCGCGTTTTGCACGATCATTGTCGTCCTCTTATGCTGAGTCAATTCAGGAGCTAAATAGCCGAGTTTACTGCCAATATAATCCTGAATAATCTCTGTCGGGTTAGTCGTTGTCTGGCGTAACTGGTTAACTAGCCGGTGAATCTGTGCTCCGCCAAGATCAATTTCCCATGAGGTTTCAAAATTACCATGGTGGAAGAATGTTAATGTGGAACTATCTAAACCAATACTTAAAATATATAAGTTATGTTTACTTAACTCTCTAAATTTTGGCAATTGATCCACGATATAACTCATCGACTGGGCCATTAGTTGGTTATTATTTAACCATTCAATCTGTAACCCAGTTCGAACTTTTAACTGATCACCAACATAACTAGCGGTAACGCTATCCATATCTTCATAAGCGCCATAGAACTTAACGTTATCAACATGATAATCATTGATTAGTTCCTTAAATCCCTCAATATTATCAGTGATTGCCGCCATATTTTTGCTATAGTTGGCAGTTTTACCGTCTTCACCAATATCAAATAATCCAGAGCGAACATCATTGATCACTTTAAGACTTGGGAGCTCAATAATCCGTAAGAAAATCTGATCCGGTTGTAAGTAGATTACTGCCGTTAACGAACTTTTCATTCTAATCACCCCTCAAAGTTTTTCCATTTTAAGTCTACCATTTATAAAAGAAAAGGGAGTCCTAAAAAGGCCCAGAATGAACTGAAAATCATTCTGGGCCTTTTTGAAAGATTACAATTTATGTTAATCAGCAGTCTTCTCCCACTCAAACTCTGCTGTTGTACAGAGAACATCATTATTTTTAATTCGGTGAAGACTAGTGAGGGGCGTTGGCATAAAGAACTCGCTATCAATATCATGATCAGCACGAACTTCTTGGTGATATTGAATTACAAATGATTTAAGTCGGTGAGTCGTTAAGAATTTCTCGCCAAGTGGATCCAACAGCCAATCAAAATAGCGCGCATTATTGACATGGTGATTCCCATCTAAATCATAGTAACGAACGTGGTATTGCTTACTTGACAGCTCAGCACCTTCAGGGATTTGTTTTGGTCGCCGTCCCCGTAGTACTCGCTTAACCTCTGGCGCCTGGTAAGGAGTGATTAACTTAGGGGGAATTGATTCAATTTTTCGGCTAGTTAAGTTCATGAAAACTAATGAAGATTTTATCCGGGCATATTCTTTTTGACCATCCTGATCGCGAAGCCAATACTCACGAGTTGCAAAGAAGCGGTTATACCCCAACGCACGTGTTCCAAGGATAACAGTATTCCCAATTTTTAGGGACTGAAGATCGAGCTTTCCTTCAAAGCTTGCAATCACCCACGTACCGCCAGTGGCTTGGACAGTTTTTTGATTTAGCCCCAATTCATTACTCTGTTCATCTGCTACCACAGAAAGCATACTCATTACCATACTTAGAATTGGGTGCCCTTGTTCATCACATTCATAATAAGTTAATTGGTGTGGCATTTCATATTCCCGTGCTGACTGTTGTAATTTCATTTTTACTCCTAAATATTATGGTACTGCTTATATAATTCTTGCCGGTTAAGTTTATTTTTCTTTGCAATTAGTTTAATCGCCGCATTAGTAGATAGGCCCTCACTAATTGCCCGATCAATTTGTTCAATTGGGGTCCCAGCTTCATCCTGTTTTTCATCCTCATCAGGATGTGGATTTCCTGCAACCAGGACAACGTATTCCCCTCGTGGTTGGTGATCCGTGTAAAACTCACTTGCCTCAGCTAAACTTCCCCGACTAAACTCCTCATAACGCTTAGTTAGTTCACGTGCTAAGACAACTTGCCGTCCATCCCCCAATACTTCAGCCATTGTTTTCAACGTCTTTTTTAACCTATGAGGGGCTTCATAAAAAATCATGGTTTCGGGACGATTCCGTAACTGCTCTAGTTCTTGAACCTGTTGCTGGTGCTTCCGTTCAAGAAAGCCATAGAAATAGAAGGGTTGTGGGACAAGCCCAGACGCAATTAATGCTGTGAGACCGGCATTAGCACCTGGCAACGGAACGACTGGAATGCCTTCCTTTACCGCTGCAGCAACCAGTTCTTTTCCGGGATCAGAAATCGACGGCATACCGGCGTCACTACATTGGGCAATTGTTATCCCACCCTTCAGCTTCTCAATTAACTCTGGGATCCGTTGTTCAGTATTATGCTCATGAAAACTAATTTCAGGAGTATGAATATCAAAATGATTCAATAATTGCTGGGTATGCCGAGTATCCTCGGCCGCAATCAAGTCAGCATCCTTCAATACCTTAACTGCCCGAAATGTCATATCATCTAAATTACCGATTGGCGTCGGAACAAGGTACAATGTTCCCGCGTCCTGATTCTGAAAACTACTAACCTGCTGCATATTCTTCTCCCTACTTAATTGGTGGTTGTTCATGACCAAAAATTGTGTCTAAACAAAAAGTACATGATTCATTTTGTTCAAGCCGCTTACCAAAATACTCACTACAAACGTGAAAACCTTGTTGGTAAAGCTTCTTTAAATTCTCCCGTGAACCGGAAAGATGATCATCATCATGCTTTGGTTGATGCATCTTCTTTAACATCGTCCGCAGATGATCGTTTTCAATCGAAAGTTCAGCATTAGTTTCCATTAACTCTGTTACCTGGGCCTGGAGTTGTTCCATATTGGCAACTAAATCATGCGTTTGCTTAGTCACCTGAGCGAAACGATCATAAATACTATCTGGATTACTATGTTCACTCATTGCCATTCCTCCTATGCCAAAAGTACTTGAACGATCTTAATTGTTAACTGTTCTGCAATATTTTGAAAGGACATATTTTGATCTAGCAGGTGACGACTAGTCAATGTTTCCTGACTAATTGCCAATAACGCTCTCACCGAATAATTATTTGCAGTAACGGTCAATAGCTCCTGATCCTGCAAAAAGTGCAGATCTTGTTCAGCAGTTATTCCGTTAGCAATTAATAAAGTATCCCGCCAAATCAACGCCATCAGGTCAAGAATCAGCTGTTGCTTTTGCCGATCAGTTGCTAACTTAACAATTTCAGTCTGAACATCAACGAAGCCCAACATATTAGCCTTGCTTGTATGACGATACCACAGTGAGATCGCTGTAATTGCCTGCTTTAACCAATCATCTTTTCGCCACTCCATAACCTCACTTACAGAGTCAGTTAAACCAAGCGCAACTGTTCTTTCAGTCCGGGGAACCTCCTTTTTTGCCAATGCCTTTTCCAGCTCAGCCCGTGACAATGGCTGGAGTTCAATCACCTGGGTTCGAGAACGAATCGTTGGCAAGACGGCACTCTTATTCGTGGTTAGCATCAGGATGTAGATTCCTGGGCCGGGTTCTTCAATGAACTTCAATAAACTATTGGCAGCATTATTCGTCATTTTTTCGGCATCATGAATTATAAAAAGCTTTTTGTTACCTTCAACGGCACTCTTAGTAAATTCATCCTTTAAATGACGAATTTCATCAACTTTAATCTGTCGACCCTCCGGTTTAGCAATCACGACGTCAGGGTGGTTACCGCTTAAGATTCGTTGACATTCTGGACAAGTAAGATCGGGTTCACCATTTTGGAGGTTGAGACAAAAGAGCCGTAACGCCAGCCACTTAGCTAGCTGACTTTTTCCTGACCCGGTTGGACCAACGAAAAGATACGCATGTGCTAACTCGTGGTTCTTGATTACTGTTTGCAACTGCCTAACAATTAAAGGCTGCAAACTTTCTGCCTGCAATTGGTCAGCCACTTATCTTCACCTGCTTAATTAGAACTTATGGAATTGGTCGACTGGCATTACAAAAACAGTTGCTCCACCAACTTGAACGTTAACTGGGAATGCTGAACCTCCTTCAACATCCATGTGCATTTGGGAGGTAACATACTGTTCACGGGATTTAGCATTCTTCTTGATGATGTCAAGAACTTCTTGAACTCGTTCATCTTCGACACCAATTAAGAATGTTGCGTTTCCTTCACGAAGAAACCCACCAGTTGTGGAAAGCTGTGTCATTTGAATATGGTTGCTGGCAAACGCTTTGCGGAGCCGATTACTGTCCTTTGATTGGACAATTGCAATAATCATTTTCATAATAAATCACCTTTCTTTGGATACCGTAAACTTAAAATAAATCATTAAACTTAGCATGAATTGTTTGTTTAACGTCAGCAATTACCTTTACTAACGGTTGACTAGCATCGATTAACTTAATTCTATCTGAATTTTCACGTTGAAGGCGGAGGAAAGATTCACGAACTGTTTTATGAAAACTTAGTTGCTCCTCATCTAGGCGGTTAACTTGATCAGCACGGTGTTCAGCAATTCGACGGAGCCCAATTTCAGATTCAACGTCAAGGTAAATTGTTAAATCAGGTAGGAGCCCATCAATTGCAAACTGGTTAACATCCCAAATTTTCTTTTCCCCAAGATGTCGGCCAGCGCCTTGATAAGCAATTGAACTGTCGACATAACGATCACAGAGGATCACTTTACCATCCTTTAACCCAGGAATAATTTCTGAAACAATATGCTGACGCCGAGCAGCAGCAAATAATAATGCTTCGGTTCGTCCATCCATATCCGTATTCTGGTCATCAAACAGTACTCGACGAATTTGCTCTGAGATATGATTACCACCTGGCTCACGGGTATACATTACTCGTGATTTACCTAACTGCTTTTCTAAATCAGCTTGAATTGCGTTAATTACACTCGTCTTTCCCGCACCATCTGGTCCTTCAAATGAAATAAATTTTCCTGTCATTATCCTCTTCCTAACGATCAACTACGCCCCGGTTCATTTTACCGTGCACCTTAAATTCCCGTGCAATTCGGTAAAGGTACAGGTATTTCTGCTCCTGTAAACGAGTTCGGTAATGTAATTCCGTACTTGCGTTTGCTTCATAAACCGCTCGTTCTGTTTCCTTAGCGTGGTCCCAGCTTGCCTTTGTTTCGTAAATTAAATTTAGCAAGCGTTGGTCACGTTCTTGCTTTACTGCTTCTTTATTTCGATGACGAAAAAGCATTAATTACATCTCCGTTCGTCCTTGAACCGCCTTAAATAAGGTTACTTCGTCTGCGTAATTAATATCAGCACCAACGGAAAGGCCATGAGCTAGCCGGGTTACCTTGATCCCCGCTGGCTTGATAAGTCGTGCTAAGTAACTAGCAGTCAATTCACCATCGGATGATGCATTAGTTGCAATGATAACCTCTTTAGTCTCGTCATCCTTTTTCAGGCGATTCAAAAGACTAGTAATATTGATATCTTCTGGGCCCGTCCCGGCAACAGGAGATATTACCCCATTCAATACGTGGTACAAGCCATGGTATTCGTGCATTCGTTCCATTGCCATAACATCTTGTGACTGTTCGACCACTAAGATTTGTGAACGATCACGAGTCTTATCTCGACAAATCGGACATGGATCATCTTCAGTAATATTGCCGCAAACACTACAACTATGAAGATCACGTTTTGCTGATAGTAATGACTTGGCAAAGTTTGTAACGTCATCATCCTGCATTGTTAGCGTATAAAAAGCTAGCCGGGTAGCTGTCTTTTGACCAATACCCGGTAGTTTTGTATAACTTTCAATTAACTTTGCCAGTGGTTCTGGATACTGCACTCTTACATCCCCAAGCCACGAGTGTACTTACCCAAAGTACTTTGGGTAGCATCATTGACCTTCTTCATCCCGTCATTAACAGCAGCTAGCACAAGATCAGAAAGCATGTCAATATCATCTGGGTCGACTGCTTCTGGCTTAATCTTCAAGTCTACCAACTTGTTATCACCAGTAAAAGTTGCGGTTACCATCCCATCTGGTGCTTGACCAACGAATTGTTGCTTAGCAAGTTCCTCGTGTTCAGCCATCATTTTCTTTTGCATTTCCTTAGCTTGCTTTACCATTTGTTGCATATTCATACCATTCATCATAATTTATCATTCCTCTTTTTAATTATTTTCTACTTTAACAATATCACTACCGAATAATTTTTGAGCAGTCACTACCAGATCTTTTTGAGTTTCCGATTGTGGCTCTTGACTTGGTGCCTGCTCAGCCGGTGCATCCTCTTGTACCGGTGAATTAGCATTGGCCGGAGCAGATTGCTGCTTGTTATCCGGATGTGCCGTCTGGGCGCCCTTTCCTAGGCCATGACTCTGGATGTATTCTTGGCGAATCCGTGGCCACTGGTCCTTTGGCACAAAGACAACTTTTCGTTCATCACCGCTTAACCTTTGCAGTCCCTCTTCCATTGCCTTTATTAAGGCGTCATCATCAGTTGCTTGTTGGAAAAGGAAGGCATAGTCAAACGCCACTATAATCCCATCTGGACTAGCAGCTACCGGTTGGGAAACATGGAGTAACGACCGCTGCGGGACGCTCAACATGTTTAACATATCTCCCCAGAGATCTTTTATCTTAATAAGATCCTGACGGGTAGCGGCACCAAGAACTGGGTAAACTTGGTGTAAGTTTACCTGGATCTTTCGTGACTTGACACGTGGCTGTTCCTTAACAGGTTGAGGACTCTTCTGTACTGACCTGTTAACTACTCCACCATCTTCACGAAGCTTCTTAACGGTTTGCTGAAGTGCTTGGACCTGGGCCTGAAGTTTATCAACTTCTGCCTGATTTGCACTACTTGTTTGTACCTGTGGCGCTTCATTAGTTGGCTTTTGCTCAAGGACAGGTTGCGATAGCTTAACTGTCAGCACTTCCAAATAAACATCTGGATGGGTTGTAAACCGCATTTCCATTTGAATATTATTTAAGTCATCAATCATCCGGTAAAGGGTTGTTGAGGAAGCAGCCTTACTTAATTCCGCAAAATCCTCATCCTTTAGTCCCGTACTCTCAACATTTATTAATTTTGGTGATTCTTGGTACAACAGGATATCCCGAATAAACGAAATTAAATCTTCAATAAAACGCTGACCATCTTTCCCCTCACTAAGGATCTCCTTCATCGTTTCGAGCGCTGGAGCACTTTGGTTCTGACAAACTTCTAGAAAATACTTCTTCAAAAGTTGCTTAGTAACGCTTCCTGTTACTAATAGGGCATCATCAAGTTTAACCTGGTTATCACTAAAGGAAAGCACTTGATCAAGGATACTCAAGGCATCCCGCATTCCACCCTCAGCGGCGTTTGCAATTACCCATAATGCTTTCTCGTCATACTCAACTTTTTTCTGGTCAAGAATATACTTCATCCGTTCAAACGAATCGGTCGCAGAAATCCGGCGAAAATCAAATCGTTGAACCCGTGAAATAATCGTCAGTGGAATCTTATGTGGCTCCGTTGTTGCCAAAATAAAGATCACGTTAGCAGGTGGCTCTTCCAACGTCTTAAGTAGGGCATTAAAGGCTCCAGTTGAAAGCATATGAACTTCATCAATAATATAAACCTTATAGTCTGCCTGTGTTGGTGCATACTTTGCTTTATCACGAATATCACGAATTTCCTCTACACCATTATTTGATGCAGCATCAATTTCAATGACATCGTTTAACTGACCATTTGTGATTGCTTTGCAGGTGTCACACTCATTGCATGGCTCACCATCTTGAGAGTGATGACAATTAACTGCCTTAGCAAATATTTTAGCCGCAGAAGTCTTCCCAGTACCCCGTGGCCCAGCGAAGAGGTAGGCATGACTAATTTGGTGAGTAATAATGGCGTTTTTTAGCGTTCGCGTTACGACTTGTTGACCAACCATGTCATCAAAGCATTGTGGACGCCATACACGGTATAATGCCTGGTAACTCATTAATCAGCTTCCTTTCCGTAATTTTAATGCTTCTTAATATTATACTAGCTTTTAACGAAAGAAAAATCATTTAAGTTAATTTAATTCAAATTAAAATTTCTCCCTAAAAGAATTAAAGAGGCCAGGGAAGTAAATCCCTGACCTCATAATTAATTATCAAAAAAACTTAGAGCACAAGATACATCAAACTTAGTGCTGCTTCCTTCCGGACCTGACACGGTTCGTAAGCATACCCTTGCTCTAAGGCCTTACGGCAAATAATATAATACAACACTTACCTAAGAATTACCAGCCTTTTTCCTTTTGCGGGCTAATTTTCGTTTTTTCCTAACTGCCCGGAAAAAATCCTTGAGCATTTGACTGCATTGTTCACCAAGAACACCTGAAGTTACGTAAACCTGGTGATTTAACCGGTCATCATTAAGTAAATGATACAAACTATCAACGGTCCCTGCCTTCGGATCGGATGCCCCATAAAAGACATTGCGAATACGGGAATTAACAATTGCACCGCTACACATCATACATGGCTCAAGGGTAACATAAAGATCGCAATCTTCAAGTCGCCAACTATGAAGGTAGGAGCATGCCTCCATAATCGCTAACATCTCAGCATGGTACGTAACATCCTGAAATTTCTCACGCATATTATGACCACGTCCAATTATTTTTCCCTGATAAGTTACTACCGCACCAATAGGGACCTCATCTAGCAGTTCTGCTTTTTTTGCTTCAGCAATCGCTGCCCGCATGAACTTCACTTGTTCTTCTTGGGGAATTGCTACTCTTTCCCTCATTAAAATTCTCCTTTTAACTTCGTAAATTCATTTTTTCAGTGTATAATAATCAAGTTGTTGTTCAATCTATCATTTATCATAAAATAAATCAAAAAGTTTCACGTACCTTATCGCCTATCTTCTGTGCTATATATTGTGTTTCACCTTTTACTGTCACACAATATATGGCACTTTTTCATTGATTTTTTACAAAATATCGCTATACTAGAGAACATCAAATAAGACGAGTGAGGGGATCAAAATGGTTACTTTGTTTTCCAAAAATAACTGCATCCAATGCAAGATGACAAAGAAGTTCTTAAAGGCTCACAATATTAATTTCGTTGAACACAATATTGACGAACAACCTGAATTCATTAAAAGCTTGAAGTCAGAAGGCTTTATGGCAACCCCAGTTGTTAAATTACCAAACGGGAATGCCTTTTCCGGCTTTCGCCCTGATGAATTAAATAAGTTAACTCAAGCTATTTAAAGGATCTAATCGCATGACTATTCAGGTTTCATTAATCTTGTTGAAATTTGAATAACTTTTAGAGTGGTTAGTGATAGAAATTATTTTTATCGCAACCACTTTTTTTATTCGCTATTTTTATAAACCTAAGAGAAAGTGAGAAGTAAACATGGCACTGTCCGATATTGATTTAACACAGGTTAAGTACTACGACCTCAATAATGAAGTAAATATCCCAAAGAATGGCAAAATCCAATTAGATAAGGATCAAGCCGCTCTGGAAGACTTTATTGAAAATAACGTCAAGCCAAATACCAAGCAATTCTCTTCCGTCACTGAGCACTACAAGTGGCTAGAAGAAAATGACTATATTGAAGATGGTTTTATGGATAAGTATAGTAATGC
This sequence comes from Limosilactobacillus agrestimuris, assembly GCF_943193105.1. Taxonomy (NCBI): domain Bacteria; kingdom Bacillati; phylum Bacillota; class Bacilli; order Lactobacillales; family Lactobacillaceae; genus Limosilactobacillus; species Limosilactobacillus agrestimuris. The sequence goes on along the minus strand of NZ_CALPCW010000005.1, from coordinate 6,214 downwards.
TTTCATTGAAAAACTGTACGACTATTTAAAAAAGCAAAACTTTCATTTTCATTCATTTATGGCAGCTTACAAATTCTACGCCCAGTACGCATTGCGGACTGATGATAAAGAATACTACCTGGAAAACTATATCGACCGGGTTGCGATGAATGCTCTTTATTTAGCAAATGGTGATGAAGAATTGGCAATGATCTTAGCTGACGAAATCATTCACCAGCGTTACCAACCAGCTACACCGACTTTCTTAAATGTTGGCCGGAAGCGCCGGGGAGAATTCGTTTCCTGCTTTGCAATCCAACCAACTGATAACATGAATACAATTGGCCGGACCATCAACTCAGCCCTCCAGCTTTCTAAAATTGGGGGTGGTGTTGGGATTAACCTTAGTAATCTCCGTGAGGCTGGTGCACCAATTAAGAAGATCGAACATGCCGCTAGTGGTGTTGTACCGGTAATGAAACTCCTTGAAGACAGTTTTTCTTACTCCAACCAGTTGGGTCAACGGCAGGGTGCCGGTGTTGTTTACCTTAGTGTCTTTCACCCCGACATCATTGAATTCTTAGGTGCCAAGAAGGAAAATGCCGATGAAAAAATCCGTCTAAAGACTCTCTCTCTCGGGGTTACCGTTCCCGATAAGTTCTATGAATTAGTTGAAAAAGATGAGGACATGTACCTTTTCAGTCCCTATGACGTTGAACGAGTTTACGGTAAACCATTCTCATATATTGATATTACTAAAGAATACGACAATATGGTCGCTAACGATGAGATCCACAAGAAAAAGCTCAATGCTCGTGATCTTGAGGATGAAATTAGTAAACTTCAACAAGAATCCGGTTACCCTTACATCATTAATATCGATACCGTTAACCGGGATAACCCGATTGATGGAAAGATCGTGATGAGTAATCTATGTTCAGAGATTGCCCAAGTTCAAACACCATCTGTTGTTGCGGATGACCAAAGCTACAAAACTCTGGGTACCGATATCAGTTGTAACCTTGGTTCAACCAATATTGCAAACATGATGAATACGCCAGATTTTGGTCGTTCAATTCGAGCAATCGTTCGGGGACTCACTAGGATCAGTGATGTAGAAAGTCTCGACGTTGTTCCTTCAATTAAGAAGGGAAATGATCTTAGTCACTCAATCGGTCTAGGTGCAATGGGCCTTCACGGTTACCTGGCCAAAAATCACATTCAATATGGTAGTCCTGTCGCCGTAGAATTCACTAGTGTTTACTTTATGCTGCTCAATTACTGGTCATTAGTTGCTTCTAATGAAATTGCTAAAGAACGTCAGGAAACGTTCCATAACTTTGAAAAGAGTGCCTATGCCGACGGTTCTTACTTTGACAAGTACGTAACTAAAGATTGGGAACCACAGTCTGATCTGGTTAAAAAGCTCTTTGCTAATATCCACATTCCAACAATTGATGACTGGAAGCAACTAAAGGAAGACGTGATGAGAGACGGGCTTTATAATGAATACCGGCTTGCGGTTGCGCCAAATGGTTCAACTTCCTACATTAATGATTCGACAGCTAGCCTTACCCCAATCATTAATCGGGTTGAGGAACGGCAAGAAAAGATGATCGGGAAAATTTACTACCCAGCACCATACCTCTCCAATGATACAATGCCTTACTACCGTTCTGCTTACGATATGGACATGCGGACTGTAATTGATACCTATGCAGCTGCACAACAACACGTCGATCAATCCCTTTCTTTGACCCTCTTTGTTCGGTCAACAATGCCAGAAGGCCTTTATGAATGGAAGAATGGGCGGACAAATAAGATGACTACTCGTGATCTCAATATTTTACGTCACTACGCTTACAAGAAGGGGATCAAGTCAATTTACTACGTCCGGACATTTACCGACGACAATGATGAAATTGGTGCAAACCAATGTGAAAGCTGTGTTATCTAACCGGGGATTAAATTGATTTTCGGCTTAATGATTGCTAAACTTACTTTTATATGAATTTAAAAAATTCACGTCTTAAATAATTGTTTTGATTGTGAATAAGGAGCCTAATAAATGAAGCTTGAAGAATACAAACCTTTGACAGAATATAAAGCGATTAATTGGAATGAAGTTTCCGATATGATCGATAAAGCAACCTGGGAAAAGCTTACAGAGCAATTCTGGCTTGATACGCGGATCCCAGTTTCTAATGACTTAGATGATTGGCGCGAACTCGATACCGATCATAAATGGACAGTTGGTCACGTTTTTGGTGGGTTAACTCTTCTCGATACTGTTCAGTCCGAAGCTGGATTAACTGCCCTTAAGCAGGACGTAAAAACGCAACATGAAACTGCTGTTCTCAACAACATTCAATTTATGGAATCAGTCCATGCCAAGAGTTACTCTACGATTTTCTCAACGTTAAATACTCCTGAAGAAATTAACGAAATCTTTGACTGGTCCGATTCAGAAGAATTCTTGCAAAATAAAGCCGTACAGATCGCAAATATTTATCGTGATCCAGAAGAAGATCCGCTGAAGAAAAAAGTTGCTAACGTTTTCCTTGAAACCTTCCTCTTCTATTCCGGCTTCTACACTCCTCTTTATTACTTAGGGCACAACAAGTTAAATAATGTTGCTGAAATTATTAAGTTAATTCTCCGGGATGAATCCGTTCACGGAACTTATATTGGTTACAAGTTCCAAGTGGGAATGCATGACCGAACTGAAAAACAACAACAAGACATGAAGGACTGGATGTACAACTTCTTGTACAAACTGTACAATAACGAAGAAAAGTACACCCACCTCCTTTACGATCAAGTTGGCTGGACAGAAGACGTTCTTACCTTTATTCGGTACAATGCTAATAAGGCATTAATGAACCTTGGTCAAGATCCCCTCTTCCCTGATACCGCATCCGATGTTAACCCGGTTGTAATGAACGGGATTTCAACATCAACTACTAACCATGACTTCTTTAGTCAGGTTGGTAATGGCTACCGTCTCGGTGAAGTTGAAGCAATGAATGACGATGACTACAACGTTGCTGATCCAAATGCTTCAAAAGATAAAAATGATAAAGAGTAATTAAAACTAAATCTCTTAAATGCAGCAAGATGTTCACATATTGTGATTATCTTGCCGCTTTTTTTTATTTGCAAATGCTCAATTAGAAACATGCAAGATAGTTATACACCTATTGATCACTTTATAAATCTGTGAACTAAATCTCAAATAGACGATTTATGTTGTTTTTTTAAGTTGGACTAGTCCAAAAATAATACCAATATTTTTCTCACTGTTTTGATTGCCATTCCAACAATATTGAAAGCGCTAGCAATTTCATCTACCATTGTTCATCTAATCACATAGCTGTTTACATTCGCAAAAAATATAGTATATTTATTTATGTTCAATGCTTAACAAAAACAAATAATAAAAATTAAAGGAGCTCATTCTCATGGCTAAAGATAAGAAAAATCTTGAAACAACAACAACCGTTGATAAAGAACAAGAAGCTCAAACAATGATTAACGACTTAGTAGAACGTAGTCAAAAAGCTTTTGATAAGCTACGTTACTTTAACCAAGAACAAGTTGATAAGATCTGTCAAGCAATGGCATTGGCAGCAGAAGAACACCACATGGATCTCGCAGTTGACGCTGCTAACGAAACAGGCCGTGGTGTTGCTGAAGATAAGGCAATTAAAAACATCTACGCTAGTGAATACATTTGGAACAATATTCGTCACGACAAGACTGTCGGAATTATCAAAGATGATGACGAAGACCAAACAATCACGATTGCGGATCCACTAGGAATTATTGCCGGTGTTGTTCCGGTTACTAACCCAACTTCAACCACAATCTTCAAGTCAATCATTTCCGCCAAGACCCGGAACACCATCATCTTCTCCTTCCACCCACAAGCCTTAAAGTCATCCATTAAGACTGCTAAGATTCTCCAAGAAGCTGCAGAAAAGGCTGGCGCTCCAAAGAACATGATCCAATGGATCCCACAATGTAGTCTTGAAGCAACTAATGCTTTGCTCCGCCACCCTAACATCGCAACCATTTTGGCAACCGGTGGTCCAGCATTAGTTAAGGCTGCCTACAGTTCTGGTAACCCTGCTTTGGGTGTTGGTCCTGGTAACGGTCCTGCTTACATTGAAAAAACTGCTAATATTGCTCGTTCCGTTTATGACATCGTTCTTTCAAAGACCTTTGATAACGGTATGATTTGTGCTACTGAAAACTCAGTCGTAGTTGACGATGAAATTTACGACCAAGTAAAGGAAGAATTCAAGAAGTGGAATTGCTACTTTGTTAAGCCTAATGAATTGGATACCTTTACTGAAGGCTTTATTGACACTAAACGGCACCAAGTTCGTGGCCCAATTGCTGGTCGTTCAGCTAACGCAATTGCTGAAATGTGTGGCTTAAAGGATGTTCCTGAACACACCAAGGTATTGATTGCTGAATATGAAGGTGTCGGTGATGATTACCCACTATCAGCTGAAAAGCTTTCACCTGTACTTACTATGTACCGGGCAACTTCACACGAAAATGCCTTTGATATTTGTCGTCAATTGCTTCACTACGGTGGTGAGGGTCACACAGCTGCTATTCATACTCTCGACGACGATCTAGCTACTAAGTACGGCCTTGAAATGCGTGCTTCCCGGATTATCGTTAACTCACCATCTGGTATCGGTGGAATTGGTAACATTTACAACAACATGACACCATCCTTAACCCTTGGAACTGGTTCGTACGGTGGTAACTCCGTATCACACAACGTTACTGACTGGGATCTCTTAAACATCAAGGTTATCGCAAAACGTCGTGAGAACCGTCAATGGGTTAAGATTCCCCCAAAAGTATACTTTCAACGCAACTCACTAAAAGAATTGCGCGATATTCCTAACATCGATCGTGCTTTTATCGTTACTGGTCCTGGAATGAGTAAGCGTGGTTATGTTCAACGAGTAATTGACGAATTGCGTCTTCGTCAAAATGATACTGCCTTCTTGGTATTCGATGACGTTGAAGAAGATCCATCCACTAACACCGTTGAAAAAGGTGTCGCAATGATGAACGACTTTAAGCCTGATACAATCATTGCCCTCGGTGGTGGTTCACCAATGGACGCCGCTAAAGCTATGTGGATGTTCTATGAACACCCAGAAACTTCCTGGTATGGTGTTATGCAAAAGTACCTTGATATCCGTAAGCGTGCATACCAAATCAAGAAGCCTACTAAGTCACAATTAATTGGGATTCCTACTACTTCAGGGACTGGTTCAGAAGTTACCCCGTTTGCCGTAATTACTGACTCCAAGACCCATGTTAAGTACCCACTTGCAGACTACGCATTGACTCCAAACATTGCGATCGTCGACTCCCAATTTGTTGAGACTGTTCCTCCCAAAACCACTGCTTACACGGGTTTGGACGTACTTTGTCACGCTACTGAATCATATGTTTCAGTAATGGCAACTGATTACACTCGTGGTTGGTCACTTCAAACCATCAAAGGGGTTATGGAATACCTTCCAAACTCTGTAAAGGGTGACAAACTTGCACGGCGGAAGATGCACGACTTCTCTACAATGGCCGGAATGGCATTTGGTCAAGCATTCTTAGGAATTAACCACTCCCTTGCTCACAAGATGGGTGGTGCGTTCGGTCTTCCTCACGGATTACTGATTGCGATTGCCCTTCCACAAGTTATCCGCTTCAACGCTAAACGACCACAAAAGCTTGCCCTCTGGCCTCACTACGAAACTTACCATGCAACTAAAGATTATGCTGATATTGCTCGCTTCATCGGTCTTCAAGGTAACTCTGATGAAGAATTAGCTGAAGCATATGCCAAGAAAGTAATTGAACTTGCTCACAAGTGTGGTGTTAAGTTAAGTCTTAAGGACAACGGTGTTAGCCGGGAAGACTTTGATAAAGTTGTTGATAAGCTTGCAGTTCTTGCCTACGAAGACCAATGTACAACTACTAACCCAGTTGAACCACTCGTTAGCCAACTTAAGGAACTCCTTGAACGTTGCTACGAAGGTATTGGTGTAGAAAACGACTAATCAACTGATTAATCGAGTAGGAGGTAATTGATTAGTTCAATTACCGACCTCTCACACTACCGTACATACGGTTCCGTATACGGCGGTTCGACAATTTAATCACTTTTGAATTGACTGGAGCGTCTTGGACATATTTATTAGTC